>NZ_JAEHBQ010000012.1:0-179176 GCF_016483555.1 Bacillus cereus group sp. N14 | reverse complement strand
TTTCAAATCCTTTCTATAAATTTTCCAAATGCATTAAAGAAATCTCATTATATATATCCCTATCAATATCACTCGCTAGGCATGCAATCAAATGAGCCATACAATATAAGCTGTATGGCTCATTTGAAATGCTTGTTATATAGAGTAAAACAATTTTTATTTCAAACCGAAATTACGTGATAATTCTTCATCATGAGAAGCAACAGCCTCTGCAGTTTTATTCAGCTGCATATTAATCTCTTGTAATAGCTGTGCAAAGTTTTGTACTTTTGGCTTTAATTGATTGAACTGTTGGTCAAAACCTTCAAAAGCACGTCCTTCCCATTCTCCTCTTAATTCATTTTGTAAGTTTTGTAGTTGACTTAAAATGTCCTCAATTTGATTTGCACCTTGTCCATATCGAGCCGCTTTCGATTTAAGCTCCTCTGGTGACATACGAATTTGTCCAGCCATTTTCATTTCCCCTTTAATACATAATAAGCAAAATATATTTTGGTTAATTTTACTAAACATATTATAATGTATTATTTTGAACTTTTAAATATTTTATCTTTCTATTGAATATTAGAATATTATCAATTTTAATCATTAAATATTCTACTTTTTATCACTTTACAAGATTTTATGCAAAAAAGACCACCAAAAGGCAGTCCCTCAGAACGAAATTCTATGTTAACTTGTAACAAAAAAAGAGGAGCCATCTCCTCTTAATAAACACTATTTAATTTGTTCCTTATACTCATGGTTAACAACTACATACCATTTTCCTGTATCAAATTTTTCTTTATTAATCACGTAAACTTTACTTTCTCTCCTTACCTCCCCTGGTTTTAATTCCTTAGTAATAGTAGAGGTTTCGCCTTTTTCAACCCCATAACTACTAGCTGCCCACACATCACTTTGGTAAGCATTATCATTTTCATCCACTAAATCCACTGATGGTAAAACGGCTAATTTCATCGATTCGTTTGTGATATTTTTTCCTTCTGCTTCTACAACAATAAAGACATGTCCATCTTCAGGTTTTTGGAATCCTATACTTTCTTTACCAACCTTATCTCTTTCTACAACTCTTTTTACAGTTACATCAAATTTAGGTGTATGAAAATCCTTGTTTACAGCATACTCTTTTTCTTTTTCTTTTACTTTTGATTTCTCTTTTGTTTGTTCTATATTTTTCTGCTTTGCATTCTCTTTCGTTTTCGTCTCATCAGTTGTTTGCACTTTCTTTTCTTCTTGTTTAGAATTGGTTTCTTTAGATTCTGAAGAAGTTTTGTCGGATGCATTGCCGCAACCAGATAAATTGAATACTAAAGCGCCACCTAAAATACATGTAGTAAATTTTTTCAACATCTCTTTTTATCCCCCAGTAACACGATATGTAAATTCCTTACTTATCATAGCAAAAAATACAATCTTAAATTGTTGCATCTTGTCGAATGATTAAGAATGATCAATTGTTTTTATTGCATATAAAAAAACATGATCTTGATGTAGTACCAAGATCATGTTTTACGTTGATGTTATTTATAAAACTCTTTATTCACATTATACTTCGCTTGAAATTCGTTAATCATATATGTTTCGTAAATTCCTCTTTCCATCGGATTTTCTACAATACTTACATCAATACGATACACTTCATCACGATGATTTTTAATACGTTGTCTTACTTTACGTGCTTTCCCAACAAAAAGAAGTTCGTCATTAAAATTATAGTTGAAAAATAAAGGGAATTATATGATAGGAGATACAAATATAGACAGTCGCTGACCATTAATCTACAACCAATCCCACTCTTTACAAAAATATATCAACGATTATTCAATTATATCGATCGTAACTCCGAATATATCAACGTTTCGACACAACATATCGATTTACCGACAAATTTCGAGTGCGCTATCTCCTAAACTAACAACCAATCCCACACCACGTCCACCTACAAAGAAAAAAAGCACCAGGTCCCCCTAGTGCTCTCCCTCTAAAACAAATGACAAGCCACCTGATGCCCCTTCGCAATCTCAACCATCTTCGGTACTTCTTGGGCGCATTTTTCAGTGGCGAATTTGCAGCGCGTTCTGAATTTGCAGCCGGATGGTGAGTTGAGTGGGCTTGGAACTTCGCCTTGCAGGATGATTCGTTCTTTGCCTGCGTTTGTTGTGTCTGGTTCTGGCATGGATGAGAGTAGTGCTTACGTGTATTGATGTGCCGTTTTTGTGTATAGGTCTTCACTGTCGGCAATTTCTACTATGTTTCCTAGACACATGACTCCGATTCGGTCTGATATGTGTCTCACCATAGATAAGTCATGTGCGATGAATAAGTATGTGAATCCTGTTTCTTCTTGAATGTCTTGTAGCATGTTTACGACTTGTGCTTGGACTAAGACCTCGAATGCTGAAAGTGGTTCATCACATAGGATACAGTATTAATAAGGCTTTGAAGCATCTAAGCCCTCGCTCCTAAATTTCCACTAATATCATCCTATCAATAAATTTTCGGAGTATCCGACACTACCCTATTTACAACCTTAATTAATTCTTCCACAGCATCTTTTTTAGTATACATTTCATCTTCTCCTAAAGAATGTGTAATAAAAGCTAATTGACTAGCTAGTTCTGTGTTCCAAGCAACCACTAGTAATCTTTCTTCTCTCGATAACATATAAACATATCCTTTCTATAATAAAGAAAATATATTTGCTTATATAATTATCACCAAAACTCCACAAATAAATCATGAATGGTTCTCCAATTTCAACAAAAAAGACCACCAAAAGGCAGTCTCAAAACTCAATCCTATTCCCCATCCCGCACTCCACCGCTTTCTTATACAAATACTTCGCGACGATAATATCTACTACTGCCAAACCAAATGATTTGAAAATAGTAATCTCTTCATCATTTTCGTGTCCAGCTTTTTTCCCCGCTTATAATTTAACCAAGTTCGGCGTGGAGATTGCCAGTTTTATCAGAATTTGAAGGTCACCTGTTTCTAAATCACATTCAATTAAGCAATCCTACAAATGCCTCTTCTTCCTCATCTATAAAACCTACAAATATAATTTCTTCAATAGCGTCATGATTAAATACAAATGTATAATCAGGATTAATGTATCCTTCTGGATAAAAACAGCCAATATAATCATACATCACAGGTTCTTTAACCATAAGTTTTTGTTTTCTTCCATAAATCACAATACTTAAAATTCAATAAACCTCTTTAAAAGGTTTCATGTGTTCTACCCCCATCTTCTATATGCTTCCTTAAATAATAGTACCTATGGAGTTCCATAATGAAATGAAACAACATAAACGAAAGCATGGAGTATACACACATTAATACAATTGCTACCATCTTTTGTGTTGCAAAACCAAGACTGATATTAGCAATGAGTTGACCCAATCCTACAAAAGCCAATACTCCGAAGCCAGAATTTTTTTTCGATGACTTTGATTTTTTGATTGGTCCCTGAAGTTTTTTAATATGGTTTTTATAATAATGATTCAAAGCAAAAATATACAAACCAACTGAAAAAATAAAATAGATTGGAGTTTGTAATCCTAACATTCCATATGCAAACTTTTGGGTTATAACTAATAATCCTACTGAACATACGATGCCAAATACCCCACGAAATAGAGTGTATTGTAATTGCCGTTTCCGAGGATTTATAACAATCCATATTGTCCATACATTTAAAAAAGCAATTGGTGGAACTATTATGTACATATATATCGGTTGAAAAGGATTCGCAAAAGCAGGCAAAAGCACAAATATATCTGCTATCCCAATCACAAGAGTAATTATAGTCGATCTTATATTATTTACAGCATAAAGAGCCATGTAATATTCAAAAGCTTTTTTATTAAAATCTGTATTCCTTTTCATGTTAATTAAACCACCCCGCTACTGTTGACCAAGCTTTTTTCGAACCTGTTTTCACCATATCCTTAATACTTTCATCTTCACCACCTAAATCAGCATCCCATTTTACACCTTCTGTAAAATACTATTCCCTTCTCGAAAAGAAGATTAACCCATTAATAAGATCTAGACGTATCAAAAATTTCAAAAAGCCGGAGATTTTGCCGGTATCGAATCTATTAGGACTCACACCATGCGCAAAACCTTCGGCTATTGGTTCTATAAACAAAAGATTTCGCTATGTTGTAAGAAATACTCAATCATAGCACCTCATAAATTACACTTAAATATATTGGCATCAATAAGGAAGAAAAAGATAATATCTTAGTTACATTTCAAATTTTAAAAATAAAAAGGGCATATCCCTTTCAGACTTGCCCTTTACCTTAAGAGTATATGTCAGCTTATTATTTATTTCTTTTCACAAAATGATGAATCCCTTCAAAGATTACTTCTTTTAGAGCTTCTGGATAATCCGAATAACCTTGTTTTCCCATAATTTTTTCCAACAATTCCCTTAAATTCCCATCAAGTATTATAGTAACTCCTGGCGTTAGTTCACCAGTTTCTTCATTTTTAAATGTTTCTTTTATCATAACTAATTTATTTTCTTCCATGACCTAATCCTCTCTAACTAAATAGTTTTTATTCTTATCTTCCCAATATCTATATTCATAGGGTACTTGTTCATCAAATCGCTGTAAATAACCTCTCCAGTTATTCGGAATATATTCTTCAAAAGATATTGATTCCGGATAATTAGAATAAAAAATTAAACGCTCAAAATCTATTAGGAAACATGGATTATAATCATAATAGGCTTCTTCTCTATTAGTTCTTAGTTCCCTTAAAAATTCTAACCTAATATCTTCTGTAAATCTTTTATATTTTTCTATTCTTTCTAAAAAGTTAGCTATTGTAGTCTCATTTAAAATACTAATGCCTTTTCTTTCTTCTGGATATTCACTAGGAGAATAACCAGCATGATTATAATCTAAACACCATAAATCCGATTCAGTTATATACCAATTGAGCTTATTTTTATATTTTACACCTACTATAATATTTTCGGCGTATAAAGGCTTAATCATTTAACTCGTTCTCCTCTCTTACTTAATAAGTTTAGCATTTCGTCCATATTCTACCAACCACCGACTAATGGAGTCAGGTAATTCGTATGCAACACCTTCAAATCCATATTTATCAAAAATACCCTTGTCAACAACCTTAGGAGCTGTTCTACCTTGGTTAAGTGGATTAGTTTTATAACCCTTCTGAGAAATTGCATTTTCTCTAATTAAATCATCTAAATACTGTGGTACATCAAATTCCACAATATATGAGTCTGCTCGTTTATTTTTGAAATATGTAGAGTGATCTTTTCCAGTAGATACATTTAAATTATGATCTGCCCTCCATTTACTATTTAAAGAGAGTGTACCATCATCATTAACTAAAATTAACTCTTTACTATCACCACCTTGAACCCTACGATAAGTAACGTTTTCTTCTCCTACACTAGTTCCGCTGACTTTCTTATTAACTTCACTTGTACCCTTAGCTTCATTTACTTTCTCAACAGGTACTTTTTTAGTTTTATTTACAACCTTAGTAGCGTCAGCAGTCATCTTTACACCCTTACCAACTTTTGAAATTTTTCCAATAGGGGTAAGACCACATCGCTATCAAGCTAACAAAATAAAATACCCCTTAAAATGAAAAAATACGCTTTCTTTCTGTAGACTTATAGGAAAGGATGGCGTTTTTTTTACACTTGGGGGTAAAGTAAATTCTTAAGTTGATGGGCATGGGGTAAGACCACACACCCATCAACTTAAGGAATATTTTTATACAAAATGCGGTCTTTTCACGTAGTATTTTATTATCGTTTATAGATGTTATAAAAGTAGGCATATCAAATAAACCCTGACGGGTTTGAATTTTTTTACTATGCTACTTGATGAGTCGGAGTGGTATAATTGTAAACAACACCCAAAATATCAAAGACTGTTTTTTTCTCATATCGATGAGATTTTCGTCCGTTTCGCTGTAGAAGGTTAAACAGACGAAGGAGAATCTTTGATAATTCTTGGGTGTTCTTATGTAATGCTTGATGAAAAAGTAAGAAAAAATCTTTAATTATGTACATCGCTTTATATTCACTTAGCTCTTTCTGTTTCTTATGTAACAGGAGTTCCCTCATTTTAAACATAGTAGAAGAACATAATAGGATACTAATTAGTTGTCCATAAAGGTGACATTCTAACCGCTCTTGTTTAATAGATTTACAACGATGAATTTGAAACCAAGATTTCCATATTTTAAATAACAGCTCAATTTGCCAACGCAGTGAATATAAATCATAGATTTTCTCTTTTGGTACCCATTCCGTAGGAATGTTTGTCATATATACCGTAATTCCTTGTAAAAGTTTCGTACGCTCTGTATATGTAATTCCTTTTTTCTTTTCGCGAATAGCTCGATCACGTAAGCGTTTTTGTTTTTGCTCCTCCGTACATCTGTAAACCACAATACGAGTAGGCAGTTTGTCTTTACTCCCTACATAGACATCATGTAACTCATACACTTGGCCAGGTTGTAATTGTTTCATGATGTCTTCCAAATGAATTTGTATATATACCGGCCTCGATTGAGAGGCTTTTGTTTTAAATACCACTGTTTCGAATTCTTTTCTATATATTTTAGTTGGTAATTTAAGACGTGATAAATAATATCCTTGTTTCTCTTGGATAGACTTAAAGTCTTGTAAACGAAAATATCCTAAGTCACGAATATATAGTTCATTCTTTTGTGTCAGGCTTGTTCGAGTCGCACCATACGCCTGATCACTTCGTTTTCCTGGTTCAATTTTCACATCAGAAAATTCTCCACTCAACAAGTCATACTCTAGTTGGATTTTACACCAGCTTTATGACTACATCCTCCGGCACCAGGATAAGTAGATGCGAATCGATCTGGAACTTGAAAGGTTGTAGAATCAAGGATGAGAATGCGCTCAAAGTAAGCAGAAAGAGAATGAGAAATCTTAGATAACCCTCCAATTTTAGTTTGTAGAAGTGTAGTAAATACAGTTCGAAAGAAAGCTACAGAGGCAGAGTTAAATCGTCGATTAAGTCCTTCAGTACTTAATAAAATTCCTGTTGAAGCTTCTAATTGACTACAAAGTTGAGTAAGAGAGGTAGTAGCGATTTGTTGATTTAGCCATACACATAAAGATAAAAAATGGTGCCCATGGCACTTACGTTTTCGTTTCATTCCGCCAGCTTCTATAGCTAATTGATTAAGTGTAGCAGGAGACATATATTGATATAACTCTTCGGCAAATAAAGATAACTCTTGTGTTGGATTCATATTCATAAAAAGCACGTCACCCTTTCTTATTAATATAAGAGAATAGTAACGCGCTTTTAATTAATAGTCTAAATATTCAAGTTGGGGGATGTGTGACGGGACGCCATTCAGCATTAAACGGATTGACCCCTTACCAATACTCAAAATCGATTGTGTAATCTAATTTGTGTTCTAGTTTTTCTTGACCAGGTCAAAATATGAAAACGATAGAGAGAGGAAATAAAATGAATATAGTGAACTTACGTCCTAAACAGCGTTCTAAGTATCGTATTATGCTAGGAACATGGTATTACTCTACAAAGAGGTACATCCAGTGGTTAGCAGACGGAAAAACATACGCAAAAACTTTACAACAAGAAAAGTTACCCTGTACAGCGATTCAGCACCGAACGATACTACTTCGTAAGCTCAAGGATGTAGATATGTGGTATCAACAGAATAAAGTTGTTAATTTAAAGATTGCCATTAAACAGCTAGATGGTATCGTCATTAGACCGGGAGAAACATTCTCTTACTGGCGTTTAATAGGTAAGCCTACTAGGAGAAAAGGGTATGTAGAAGGTATGATACTACACTATGGATCTTTTCAAGCAGGCATTGGAGGAGGGCTTTGTCAGCTTTCAAATTTAATATATTGGATGACCTTACATACACCACTGACAGTAACAGAGCGATATCGTCATAGCTTTGATGTCTTTCCTGATTCCAAGCGGACCCAGCCGTTTGGAAGCGGAGCGACTTGTTCCTATAACTATTTGGACTTACAAATTAAAAATGAAACGGACCAATCGTATCAACTTCACCTCTATATCACAGATAAACATTTAATTGGTGAATGGAGAACAGCCTATCCGCAGCTTTATCAATATGAAGTTTATGAAAAAGAACACTCAATCCAATCTGCATACTGGGGTGGTTATATACGACATAATGTTATTCAACGTAGAGTATATAGCCAACAGAAACAGTTTGTAGAAGATCAATATGTAACGGAGAATCACGCTATAATGATGTACGAACCATTATTAGCTTGTAATAACGAGGAAAGTGGAGATTAATATAGCACACCAGTAGTTTATCCGGTTCTGGTGCAAAAAATAATGTCATTGTGTACACTGAAATTATGCATAAAAAGTACGTCACTCTTTCTCGTTAATATAAAAAAATAGTAACGTACTTTTAACTTTAAAAATAGCCTAAATGCTTAAGTTGATGGCGATGGGGTCACCATATCAAAAAAGAAAATTGTGCTATAGACATATTTTTCGACCACTTCCTGTTCGTTAAGGGACTCGTTATTTTTTTACAGTTTTTTATTATGAAATTCTAAATAACTAATTATAATAGGTGAAAAAAACGATCAATAGCTGGGGTACGGAAAGGATTCGAATTTACATTCTTTCTCAATACATATTATGGATAAATAAAGTAAAATATGGGTTGGGGTTATGTCTCCTGTTGTGTTAATCCTAATAATAACTACGGGTACATAATATGCTTTCATACCTTTGACTAATTTTGTTATAGAAGGGATGGAGATTTAAATGGCTCAAATTGTTGGTATTGATAGATACCTTTGTACTGGGGCTTTAATCTATATGCGTGAGGGCCTTTCCCTAAGTCTTGTCAGGAAGTAAGGAACAGTAAGCAAACACTTATACAATATGAATAGAGGAGAGGAATGCCTTATGAAAATACGTAGTCAAATTACTTGTGCAAGTCTGGCCCTTTTAATAGCTGGAAGTTCCCTGTTATATACAACACCAACCTCAATTGTAAAAGCAGAGCCCACTCAAAATGTATCTAGTTCGTTACAAACAAATACTCAACGAGATCGTACTTCCGTCAAGCAAGCAATGCGGGATACATTGCAACTTGGATACCCGGGAATACTTGCTAAAACTTCTGAGGGTGGAAGAACGTGGGGTTATGCCGCTGGGATAGCGGATCTGAGAACCAAGAAACCAATGAAAACAGATTTTCGCTTTCGCATTGGCAGTGTGACGAAGACGTTCACCGCAACAGTTGTACTTCAATTAGCTGGAGAGAACCGCCTGCATCTAAACGACTCCATCGAAAAATGGTTGCCTGGTGTCATTCAAGGAAATGGATATGATGGTAACCAGATTACTATCCGGCAGATATTGAACCATACAAGTGGTATCGCTGAATACTCAAGGTCAAAAGACGCTGATTTTACGGATACAAAAAAATCGTATACGGCTGAAGAGTTAGTGAAGATGGGGATTTCTTTGCCCCCAGACTTTGACCCAGGAAAGGGCTGGTCTTATTCAAACACAGGATACGTATTACTGGGTATTCTTATTGAAAAAGTAACCAGAAACAGCTATGCGGAAGAGATTGAAAATCGTATTATTGAACCACTTGAATTGTCGAATACATTCCTACCTGGCAATTCAAGCGTTATTCCAGGCACCAACCATGCCCGTGGATATGACCAACCAGACGGAGCAAGTGAGCTAAAAGACGTTACTTATTATAACCCAAGTGCAGGTAGCTCTGCTGGAGATATGATTTCTACTGCTGACGACTTAAACAAATTCTTCTCTTACTTGCTCGGTGGCAAATTACTGAAAGAACAGCAACTAAAACAAATGCTTACTACAGTTCCTACAGGAAAAGAAGGAATCGATGGATATGGTCTTGGAATCTATGAAACTAAGCTTCCAAGCGGTGTCTCGATATGGGGACACACAGGTGGCATTCTAGGGTTTACTACTCTTGTTGGAGGTAAACTTGGAGGCAAGCATACGTTGGTCGTCAATTGGAATAGTTTGGGTAGAACTGACAGTCCTAATCCTTTTAAAAATATTTTACTTGCTGAATTTAGCAAGTAGGAAAAAAGGAAAAATTCATCGTAGTTTTCATAGTTAAAAACATACTTTTCTGGTTCAAAAGCCCCAACTTATTTTTAAGAAAAATTTGGGGCTTTTTTTGTTTTGGTGGCGTTTATTCTTCTTAAGTTGATAGCGATGGGGACGGCCCCTCTAACCCTTTAACTGAAAGAAAACTTGTTTAATATTGCCTCAGTACCAAGTATGACCGTGTTAAGCTCATTCCCTCGGCTATCTTGTCCCCTTCTGAAATAGAGACTGCGTAAAAAATTCTTGCTGTTCACGCGAGCAATCACCTGACTGCGACTTCTCGGCAAATTGCAGCATTGCGCTAAGCCGCTAATCCAATTAGCGATTTCTTGATGTGGAAGTAACTCTTTGTCAATCATCGTATCCACGATGTTTACCAACCGCTCATCATCCTCATCGCTAAAAATGTGTCTACCATTATGAAGCATGCCAGAAATAGCGACAAGAACCTCACGCAGCATTGCGACGCTGCTCTCCTCGCACTGCACCAGCTCAACAAAAACATCCGCACCATGAGACGCGCTGTGAGCCCAGCCTCCTACTGAAAGGTAACCTCGCAGATCCTTCTCCTCTTTATAATAACGGAGCATCACATGCATTAATTGCTCAATTTCCGCTTGATTAAAAAATGGATTCTGTCTGTGGCGTTGCACAATCAAAGCGATAGGTAAGGCAGAGAACGTCCTTGTAAAAACTGACTGATCATCCTCGCTACCAATACCATAGAACAAATGGTTCTCATCAGTCAGAACAGTTAAGAGGCTTCGTAACTCCTCTTCACTGAATCTATTCTCTTCCTTAATCCACATATAAAACATCGAATAAATCAGGTTATCCCGTAATTCTGGCTGAGGATCTCCAATATATTGAAGTAACAAAGGTAAGAAATCTTGATGCTGCTCACCTTCGTGTAACTGATACTCATCCTTCTCAATTCTTTGTAAATCCAGCATCAATTTAATCCTTGTATCGCTCATTTCCCCATCTCCTTCAACATTAACATAATCTCCTCTATAACAACTTCGGGCTCATCATGATGAATATAATGTCCACTTCGACTAGCAATCCGGTACTTGCTTGACGTTGATAGCCATTGGAATTCTGCTTGGAGTTTTTGCTCAATTTTCAATATTTCTTGAGATGGCCATCCCTCTTCAACATTGTCAGGTAAACCTCTTGTAATAATTGCAAGAGGGAGGTTACTTTGATTTGAATGATCAACGATTTGCTTATAACTTTGTATTTTATCAATCTTCTCACTATTCAACATAGGATTCTCGTAATATTCCCTATTTCTTGCAAGCAGATTTTCGGGTAGAACCTTTTCATAGGCAAGTTCTTTATATTCCGGTGCAGCGTCAACCAAAACCATACCACAGATGTTCAGTGGATAAAGGCTGGCAGAGTCCCTATACTTTCATGGTTTCCAAATTTAGATGGTGCCGAACCACAAAATTAGCACTATTCTTTAATAAAAAATCCTACTCATTTTTTAATGAGTAGGATTTTTTATTAAAGAGCTATTTCGTATTAATTTGTGCCATCATTTAATATGCTATTTTTAAATGATTTCCAAATTTGATAACTTATTATATAAATTTCTAAATTCTATACAGCACTATCAATTAAACAATTATTAAATATATCTTCTATCTAAAACATCGTATTATCATTAGCTGCTTCACTTGGAATCTCTTGAATTACATCCCAGTGTTCGACAATCTTTCCATCCTTGATACGAAATATATCCACTATAGCAACTCCCTTATCTTGAGAATTAGTACGAGAATGTACATGAAGAGCAACTGTATCCCCTTCAGCTACTACACGTTTAATCTCTGCAGAGGAATTAGGATTTTTAACAAAATCCTCCTTAAAGAAATCCATGAAGGCTTTTCGTCCATCAGCAACAAAAGGATTATGTTGCTTATAATCTTCGCTAACATATTTAGGGATAATATCGATATTATGTTTGTTAAAAACTTCATTATAGAAATCAACTACCATCTTTTTATTCTTGTCATTTTCTTTTACTTCTTTTGATACAGAAGCGACATTCTCGCTCTTGATTGATTTACCTTTGTTATTACCGGTGGAAGCTTGATATACCAAAGTCGAAACTACTCCTAAAATAAATATAGAAATAATTATTATGATTAAACTTTTCTCTAATTTCATATATACCTACCTCTTCTACTTAAATAAGTTCTCTTCTATAAAAAGCTTGAAGAAGGAGAAACCTTCCCCAAAATGTAATGTCAGGGGTAATGTTAGGAATTTCATTTATCCTAACATTACCCTATACAACGCATATTAGAAACGATTAACTCTAACTTAATACCTCATTAACAGTTGCACTGTCCACAATTTGAATAAACTTCTTAACTTTATCGTTCTCATCAAACTCATAAAGGTGACAAAAATCTGCTATGAACGATTTCCCTGTAGCTTTATATGTTCCACTATATTTTCCATACACGATAACAGTATTGTTATTAAAAGCATAAATTTCATCTTTAGCGCTATAGTCATCCCATTCCGTGCCAAGACGTTCATGTACGTTTTTCACTACTTCATCTGGACCTATATAAGTACCTGCATATGGAAACCCAGCAGCTTCTGTCCAAGATACATTTTCACTTAAATACGTTTTGAACGCATCCAATTTCCCTTCGCCAGTTAACACATACGTTTCATGTAATAGTTTTTGATATTTATTCATATCATTAACCCCAAGGCATTTCTTTTGTTACAACTTTTGCACTTAATTCTAATACACCTTTATTTGCATAGCCTGGATATGCTGCTTCAAGTTTTGCCACAAAATCTTTTGAAGTTCCACTTTCCTCAGAAGCTTGAACCGCAGTTCTTAGATAATCTATTGTCGCAGTAAGTGATTGATTATTTAAGGATTTTTCAATTGATCCATGGCTAGGTACAATTATGTCAGCATGTAATGCTTGTAACACTTTCAAGTTCTCAATCCATGCCTCCATAGCCGCTTTTGAGCTAGTATCCGCTAAGAATACATGTATTTCGTTAAAGACATCAATACCACCAATTAATACTTTTAGTTCTTTATTAAATAGGCTAGTTCTGTAATGATCTAAGCCTACTAGTTCAAATGTTAACCCCTGAAAATCAATTGTTTTTTCTTTAAACACTTGAGGTAATACTACGTTACTTGGTGCATTTTCTCCAAGGGCGTCTTTCCAAACTTTTAATTTCCCTAAGACAGAATGAACGATATGTTCAACAGTAGGCTCTGTTGCATACGCTATAGCTTCTGGGTAAACGGCTTTAATGCTCTCTAATCCAAAGTAGTAGTCTGGATCCCCATGAATAATAAAGATTTTATCTAAAGATAAGTTGTTTTTTTTCAGATACTCAACAATTTCTTTCGAATCAGATTGAGTAAATTTTGAGTTTATTAAAAATGCATGTCCTGCTTTCTCAACTAATGTTGCTGTGACCATAAAGCTTTTTTCGTCCGAACTAAACACCGTTAATTTCACATCTTTTTGATTTGTATCAATTGTTTTAAACATAGTATGTTATTCTCCTTTTGTTAAAGTTATTAACTAATTATCATATTTTTTATCTTGTTCCGATAAAATCTCCCACTCCCATTCATCTGAAAGTGTAATAGTACCGGCGAATATTCCGGAGATGAATGTCAGGTGCCCTAAGATAACATGTTTGCTACTATATCCTAAATTTTCTTAATATAAATTTTTAAAACGCGCTTCAATTTTATCCGGCGTCATTACGCCACCACCAATAGGAATAATTTGATTATCCTTTTGTAAAAGTAATGAAGGATAGCTATTAACACCAAGCTGTCGAACTTTATTGAAATCATTTTGGACATCTATTATTGTTTCTTGAGCGTTTAAACGTTCTAATACTTGTTCAGGGTTCAAACCATGCTCGATTGCAATTTTGCGATATGTTTCAGGATCACTCAGACTTTGGCCCTCATAATAAAACGCTTTTTGCATAGCCGAAGTGAATTCTAATAAACGGTCTGGCGCTAATGAGCGTAAAGCTGAAAAGCCAATTGCAGCATCTTTCGAATTCATTTTAAAAGTCCCTTCCTCCACCAATTTTTGATATGAAGGACCAAATTCAGCACCTGTAAGTTGATTAATTCTTTTATTTCCTTCTTCTATATATGAGAAGTTTTTCATTGGTAAATTATCTAAAAATAACCCTCCACATAAAACCGTTAATGGCACTTCAGTGTGGTTTTTGTAAAATCCTTTAATACTTTCTGAAAAACCATAGCACCATCCACAATATGCATCCCATACGTAAATAAGGTTATCTTGTTTCGTCTCCATTTAAATCTCCTACCTTTTTTTATTATCCAGCTCAACTAAATTTTTGGTTTATATAAGTACATCTTTTTATACCTTGTTCTTTTTTAGATACCTTACTATATTTCCCCAAAACTAATATTTCCAAAGAAAGATCCACCAAGGTTTTTAACAAAAGATAACGTTGCACCTTATTGCCCCGTAACAGAAAATACTAAAGCTTGGAATATGCATTGATTTAAATGTGTTAGTAACTTTCTACACCGGGTGGCAACGTATGGACCACCATCCTTAATTAAATATACAAATCATATTTTTAGCAGATATTAGTTGTAACTAAATCGATTACATCTTTATGTAACTATTTTAGTTACAACAGATATAGAAGTCAATTCTTTTTTTCGAAAACATTAAATTTCTACATTAATCTACAACCAATCCCACTCTTTAAAAAAATATATCAACGATTATTCGATTATATCGATCGTAACTCCGAATATATCAACGTTTCGACACAACATATCGATTTACCGACAAATTTCGTGAAAACTATCACCAAAACCACCAACCAATCCCACAACGGCATCCACGCTCCCTACAAAAGAAAGAAACACCTTCAATTTGTCGTTTACATCTACATACGACAAACTGGGCGTTCTATCCTTGTCTCACTTTATTGGGTCACTCCAAAGTATGCAAATTCAATCGGTGCATTCTTACTCATGATGATCGGTGCTACACTTCCATTAACGCAATTGTAAAAGCCGAACTCTTCCCAACTGAAATTCGCGCACTAGGCGTAGGTTTACCATATGCACTAACCGTTGCGATATTCGGCGGAACAGCTGAGTTCATCGCATTATGGCTAAAGAGTATCGGAATGGAATCACTATTCTACTTCTACGTAGCTGGATGTATCGCGATCAGCTTTATTACGTATTGGCGTATGGATGAGTCATCGAAGACTTCGCAGATTGAGGCGGAGCTTGGTGGTGGGGATACACTAGCTAATAATAAGTCTAGTTAAAATTATGTATTCTATGTTCTTCGTTTATCTGAACTCGATTTGCTTTATCTAAGGAGGCATAATTCATTAATATATAATTTAAAAACCTCTACTTATATGTAGAGGTTTTTTGAATTGTACAACGGAAAAAATAATCAAATTCACTTCTCTTCTATTCGATTATGACATGTATTATTTAGTTCATTAATCATCCGCGAAAGCGCATACACAAAGTTTAACATGTTTAATATATTAAAAAAAGTCTATATTTTTGTAAATAAAACAAATAATATAAGAATATACAGAAAAATACATTATTTACAATAGGATGGGGGAATCGTTATGAAACTAAAAAAGGCGTTTATTGGGGTAACATCTACACTTTGTACATTTTCTATGTTAGCAGTAGCACCTGCTAATTCTTATGCGGAAGAGTTAGAAAATGAATTAATTGAACAAGAGGTACAAATAATATCACCTAATATAACTCAATATACATGTTATCCTGCTATACAGTGTGGAAAACCAGGCACGACTTATACTAGACAAATAGCAGATATGACAAATGTATACTTAATGAATGGAGCATTAATTGGGCTTTCTGGATTTTTAGGAGGTAATCTTGTCGCGGCGGGTAGTTTTATTGCAGGAACATATTATTCAGTTGCTTCTGCATATTGGAAACCAATGTCTATGATAATTACATATAGCTCTGGGACTCCTGGTGGCGTCTCTAAAGTGGTAATGTATTCCCAAAAGAACTTTAAAGGCAAATCACAAACAAAATATCGTTAATCTCTAGTAAGGAGATGATCATCTATGAAAAACTTAATTTTAGGGGTTTCGTACTTTCTTTTACATTGTTTCATTGTTTTCCCAATTTATTATGCATACCCAAGCTATTTTAATACACCAAACAAACTCATATACTACTATATCCCTTTATCATTATTATGTTTTTTATTAACATTAGGTATAGGAAAATTATATGATAAGAAATTCAAATAAGATGACACCTCAAAGGTGTCATCTTATTTTTTACCCCTTTATTTTATTTTGATATACGAATAAAGATTACTTTACGCTATAATTCTAAATAAAATTTATTAGTATAAAAACGCCCCACCCCTTACTAACAAAACAAAAAAGCACCAGGTCCCCCCAATGCTTTCCCCCACTCTAAAACAAATGACAAGCCACCTGATGCCCTTTCGCAATCTCTACCATCTTCGGTACTTCCTGCGCGCATTTTTCAGTGGCGAATTTGCAGCGCGTTCTGAATTTGCAGCCGGACGGTGAGTTTAGTGGGCTCGGTACTTCTCCCTCTAGGATGATCCGTTCTTTGCCAGTGTTTGTTGGATCTGGTTCTGGCATAGATGAGAGTAGTGCTTGTGTGTATGGATGTGCCGGTTTTGTGTATAGGTCTTCACTGTCGGCAATTTCTACTATGTTTCCTAAGTACATGACTCCGATTCGGTCTGATATGTGTCTTACCATGGATAAGTCATGTGCGATGAATAAGTATGTGACTCCTGTTTCTTCTTGGATGTCTTGCAGCATGTTTACGACTTGCGCTTGGACGGAGACATCTAGTGCTGAGATTGGTTCGTCACATAGGATGAAATCTGGTTTTACAGATAGTGCGCGCGCGATGCTGATGCGCTGTCTTTGTCCTCCGCTAAATTCGTGCGGATAGCGATATAAGTGTTCTTCTTTTAAACCTACCTTTTTTAGAAGATCTAATATGATTTCTTTTTGTTCTTCTTTTTCGTAAGAGCCGTGAATGTTCATTGGTTCGCTAATAATTTGGAATACATTCATTGCCGGGTTTAATGATGCGTATGGATCTTGGAAAATGATTTGCATTCGTTTTCTATATTCTTTTAGTTCACTTTCCTTTAAACTTGCGATGTCTGTTCCGTCGAATAAAACGTTACCTGAAGTGACATCGTGTAAACGAATGATGCTTCTTCCTGTCGTTGATTTTCCGCAGCCCGATTCTCCTACTAACCCGAATGTTTCACCCTTTTTAATAGTAAAGCTTAAGTCATCGACTGCTTTTAATTGTTCCGTTTTTCTGCCGAATAGTCCCTTTTTAATAGGAAAGTATTTTTTTAAGTTCCGAACTTCAATTAAGTTGTCTTCATGCATGTGATTCACCTACTGTCTTATCGTTTAACCAGCACATGGAACGTCTTTCGTTTCCGATTTCAAAATATGGTGGACGTTCTTTTTCACAAATGTCCATCGCATGCGGGCAACGCTCTGCGAATGGGCAACCTTGTGGTGGGTTTAATAAGTTTGGTGTTACACCTTGAATAGGAGCGAGTCTTTCTTTTACGCCGTTCGCTATTTTTGGCAGAGAGTTTAATAGGCCTTTCGTATATGGATGATTCGGCGATTGGAAAATATCAAGTACAGGTCCTTCTTCCATAATAAGCCCGCCGTACATAACGATGACACGCGTACAGTTTTGCGCGACAATTCCTAAGTCATGCGTAATAAGAAGTAACGCCATATTCGTTTCGTTCTTTAAGTTTTTCATTAAATCTAGTATTTGTGCTTGTATCGTTACATCAAGCGCTGTCGTCGGTTCATCCGCAATGAGAAGGTCTGGGTTACAAGACATCGCCATTGCGATCATAACTCGCTGCTTCATACCGCCGCTTAGTTCATGCGGATATTGTTTTACCCTTTCTTCTGGTGAAGAAAGACCGACTTGTTTTAACAAGTTGACTGCGATTTTCTCTGCTTCTTTCTTTTTCACTTTTTGATGCCGTATAATTACTTCCGTCATTTGCTTTCCAATTTTCACGACCGGATTTAGCGCAGACATTGGATCTTGGGAGATAAGTGAAATTTGATTTCCTCTAATAGAGCGTAATTCTTTCTCGGATTTAGAAAGGATATTTTCATTATGAAAAAGGATCTCCCCTTCCTTCACTTTCCCTGGTGATGTAACGAGAGACATAACAGACTTCGCCATCACACTCTTTCCGCTTCCAGACTCCCCAACGATACCAACTACTTCTCCTTTATTTAAACGAAATGTAACGCCGCGAACTGCTTCTACTTCTCCGCTTTCTATGAAAAAAGAAGTCTTTAAATTATTCACTTCTAATAGTTTTTCAGACACGCTTCTCACTCCTTTCACTTAACATTTTAGTTTTCATTTCCAGCTCCTTTTGGCGCGAAAGCTTTCTTCAATACTTCACCAATTACGTTAAAACTAAGTACCGTTAAAAGGATAAGGAATCCTGGGAAGAGCGTTAAATACCAAGCTTCACCAATATATCCTTGCGCATTGTTTAGCATACTGCCCCAAGAAGAATCTGGTTCTCTAATACCTAAACCTAAAAAACTAAGTGATGATTCCATTAAAATCGATGTCGCAATTGTTAATGTCGCGGCGATAATAATGGTTGATAAAATGTTAGGAATGATATGTCTTACAATAATCATAAGTGATTTTTGTCCTGATACTTTTGCATATAAAACGTACTCACGCTCTTTTACGGATAACGTTTCTGCCCTTACAATACGAGCGGTGTCCATCCATGTTAGTAATCCAATAATAAGAACTAATGTCGTAATTCCTGGTTTTAAATAAGCATTTAATAGTAACATTAAGAAGAATGATGGAATTGACATAAGTACTTCCACAATTCGCATTAAGAAGTTGTCTAACTTTCCGCCAAAATATCCACTAATTGTTCCGACTGCGGTTCCGATTGTAATAGATACAACCATTGCAAGAAAACCGACCGCAAGCGAAACGCGTCCGCCATATAATGCCCTCGTTAAGTAATCCCTTCCGTAATCATCCGTGCCGAAAGGATGACTCATACTCGGTTCTTGTAAACGATCTGGAATCGACATTTTGCTAGGATCGTATGGCGATACGAATGCAAAAATGGATGCGATCGTTAAAACCGCAAGTATAATAACTCCCATTAGTACAAACTTATTTTTCGTAAAACTACTTTTTATCGTTTGAAATCTCCTATTATTCATTCCAAATCACCCCCTCATTCGAATGCGCGGATCTACTACGCCATATAAAATATCAGCAATTAAGTTACCGAGAATTAACATGAATGATGATAATAATGTAATTGCCATGATAATCGGATAATCAAATCTAAAAATAGCATTTACCCCGAGCGAACCAAGACCTGGCCATGAGAATACTGTTTCCGTAATAAACGCTCCGCCTACTAAACTTGGAATAGATAATCCGAAAATTGTAATGATCGGTATTAATACGTTTCGAAGTACGTGATTAAATAAAACGGTCTTCTTTGAAGCACCGTACGCATATTGAATTTGTACGTAATCTTCTTCTAATTGCTGGATTGTACTGGAGCGAATATATCTCATATAAACAGAGACGTTTTGGAACGCAAGCACCATACAAGGTAAAATGCCGTGCTGCACAATATCCAAGAAGGAATCTTGACCGACTGTACGCATACCCATACTCGGAAGAAGATTCAACTTTAAAGAGAATAAGTAGATTAATAATAACGCGAACCAAAAGACTGGCATTGAGATTCCCACATAAGAGATAAAGTTCACAATGCGATCAAAGATAGAATTCTTTTTCACACCTGTAAGTAGTCCAAGCGGGATTGCGATTACAAATGAGACGAGTAAAGACGATCCCATTAAGCCGATTGTCGCAGGTAACCTTTCTACAATAAGATCTAGAACAGGACGATGGTTTTGAAGTGAATAACCAAAGTTCCCTGTTAAAATATTTTTTAACCATAAAATATACTGCATATAAATTGGTTGATCTAGCCCTAAACTTGTGCGAATACGCTCAACATCAATTGGACTCATATTCGGCGTGACAAAGTTTCGAACAGGATCGCCCGGTGCTAGTTTTATTAATAGAAAAGAAATAATAGAAATAACAAATAAAAGCGGAATTGCATTTAAAAGCCTCTTCCCAATTACTTTATACACAAACTTCCCCCCTCAAGGTAAAGTGAAACTTTCATTAGCCTACATCAATTAGGCTTTAACTTGATAAAGAAGCTGATTTCCACCAGCTTCTTTACAGTTTCTTATTTCACTTCATAAATCTTAGATAAATCTTCAAACATTGTAACTGGAATTGCTTTTGCTTCTTTCAATCCATCAAACTTTTTATCTACTGCAATAACTGCTTTCGGATATGCGATTGGTAGATAAGGTAAGTCTTCTCTAGCTGTCTCTTGAATTTTATGGTATAGTTCTGCTCGTTTCGTTTTATCTGTTTCAACTGCAGCTTCTTCCCATAACTTATCGAAATCAGCGTTTTTATAACGTGCATAATTGTATTCAGCATTACTTAAGAATAAGCTCTTATATGAATCTGGCTCAGGCCCCATTATGTAACCACCGAATGTAATATCATATTCTTTATTCTCTTTATCTAAGCTTTTATCACTTGCTGCACTAGCATCTAATGCATTTAGTTCAACTTCTAAGCCAACTTCTTGTAATTTTTGTTGCGTATAAAGCGCTAAGCTTTCCATAATTTTATTATTCGTTACATACATAACGCGTACTTTTTCTTTATCTTTCACGCCAGCTTTCGCTAATAAATCTTTCGCTTCTTTTTTATCATACTTATACTCTTTAATGTCTTTTGCATAATACATAGCGTCTGGCGTTAAGATTGAATTTGCTGGTTCTGCAAATTGACTCGAAACGAATGCAGAGTTAATCATTTCTTTCTTATCTAACGCATACGCGATTGCTTGGCGCACTTCTTTTTTCTTCATTAGATCTGTATTTTGGTTATAAGATAAGTAGAATAATCTACCTTCAGGGAATGTCACCATTGAGAAGTTCCCAGTGCTATCTAATTTCTTAAAGTCTTGCGGCTCAATCATCTTCATGTTGATTTGACCATTTTGCAGTGAAACATTTGCTGTATTACGGTCTTTTACAACGCGGTATACGATAGAGTCTAATTTCGCTTTACCGCCGACATAATCATCGAATCGATCTAATGCAACGTACTCATCTGATTTATACTCTTTAAACTTAAATGGACCTGATCCTACAGGCTGTAAGTTTTTCTTACTCTTCGCTAAATCTGCTTCCCCTTCAAATACATGTTTCGGAATTGGGAAGAAATCATTCATCACACCTTCAAAAGATGCACTTACTTGTGGTAATACGAATTGAGTCGTTAGCTCATCCACTTTTTTCACCTCAAGCGGCTTTCCTTTAAAAATAAAGTTTTCACGGCTTGAACTATTTTGCTTCTCATCTAAAATAGATTGGAATGTAAATGCAATATCGTCTGATGTAATCTTCTTACCGTCATGCCATTTCAAATTATCCTTTAGTTTTAAAGTCCATGTTAATTGATCCTCTGAAGGCGTAAAGCTCTCAGCAAGAACAAATTTTTTCTTACCGTCTTCCATATGATACAGCGGTGCATATAAAGCTTGCTGCACAGTTAACGACACACGATCATTCGCATAAAGCGGATTCATCGTATCCGGGTTATCGCTAACACCAATCGTTAACGCTCCTCCATCTTTCGGAGTCCCTGATTTACTAGTTCCTGCTTGCTTCGAATCTTTTTCCCCTGAACAAGCAGCTAATGCAATAAATAATAGTAGGACAAATGGTAATACAAACAACTTCTTCTTCATATTTCGACCCCTCTCGACTATTTACACCTATAAGAAAACTCGGAATTAATACCGAGTTTTCTTATAGGTTTTAAATTACCACTACCCGTATGTATTGTCAAACTTTTTCGCAAATGTAGAAAGTTTGAAATCTATTCATGCATTCTTGCCATAAAATATATGTATAAGGATAATAAAATAAAAAAACCACGAATAGATTACCTCACAAAATGAGTTAAAAAACTATCAACTTACAGAAAATCCCTCTAAAATGATTGTTATATATGATCGAAAATGTAGAATGAAATTAAAGAAAAAAAACATATTTAGGAGGTTATCATGACATTTGATGAATTGAAAAAAAACAAACCAACAACCGCATGGGTTGAGTATGATGAAGACGGGGAATTTTTCACTGAAGAAAATATAAGTGCAACAAATACGGCTCTTGACACTTACATTAACAATTTACAGCAATTAGGTGAGAATCCAACCGAAGCTGAAGTCATGCAAGTTGTTAAAGAGGTAGTTATGAAATTAAATGAACTAAATATCGAACATGACCATTTTATCGAAACAATGGAAAGAGAAGATCTCTATGAATTTATCGATGCAGCTGCACGAATAGCTGGCTTAGAATCTGAGGAAGATATAACAGAAGAATGGCGGGAATGGTAAAAAGCTTCATTTACTCCTCCATAAAAATTTGTCCCTTATTCTCCAATTGGAAAATAAGGGACAAACAAAGACAATCTACTCAGCTCCCTTAAGGTTTTAATAGTTTAATATTTGATTTTCAAGTTTGCCTTCACAAATTCCTGTTAACACTGATAATAAGAAAAACAGGCCGTAAAACGGGCGATCAATTTGATCATATAGGTCATACGCTTCGCCAAGTGGAACATCCGAATCATGTGGTTGTTCACCCTGTAACAATTACTAACAGCGCGTAGAAAACCTTTGGGTAAATAATAAGCAAATCAATGATTAAAAGATTGTAACCCCTACTATAAGAAATACTATTATTACTAAAGGAAGAATGATAATCATAAAGGATATTATTATTGTTAATAATGCTTTCCATGCTGAAAATTGGTGTGCTTCTCCTAAACATTTTAAAGAAATAATGATTGTCCAAATTCCAATAACTATATCAATTATGGCAAAAATAAGAAACAAAATCGTTAAAGTTATGCTACTCTCCATTTTCGGTGTCTCACTCGTAAAGTTTTCTATCCCAAACAAGAAAAATGAAGGCAGCCAAACTAATATAAGAGAGTAAACGTAAGGGATATAAGAATAGGCAACTGCGTAACGTGTTTTTTCAAATGTACCTTGTCCACCAAGTTTTTTTGCCACCCAATTAAATAACGCTGGTAGCAAAAAATAATAAATTAAGAAAGCAACGAAGGTACCGAATATAACCATTGAGATTATTGAAACTGGACTACTTATTGAATCCCCCACATTTTTAGAAGATGCTCGATCTAAAGTCTGTACGAATGAGCCTAATAAAATGAGTAAAAACACATTCTTAGGTTTGGATATAAAAATTTCTTTCATTGTATCACGTGGTTTTGTCCAAATGGAGAACCAAGGATTAAGTGCACGTTTAAATTGATTTTCTGGAGTTTCCATATAAAAAACATTCCCCTTTCTTAAAACATATCAAATATAAATCCCTAATTATCCCAGTTATGTACATATAAATATTAAAGCATAAATAGTCGATTATTTAAATGTAAATATTCAATCATTTAATTTCATCTGAAACTTAGGGGGAGTGCTCCTTAACAATTCCCTCCATATTGCCTTGCATTTTTAACTATGGGCTGAGTAGTTACTTTCATTTTTGAGTACCTCGCATTCTTTAATACACGGGATAAACAGTTATAATCTTATCATTAATAAGAACAAACCTAATTTCCATTCCTTCAGATGTTTTACTAGAATATAATCTTCCACTTATACATCTTTTATTGCTATAAGTCTCGTGAATGGCTTCCATAAGAAGAATGCGATTATATACTTGAAATGCAACAAATCCTCTTTAAAAGCCTATACGTACTTTCCCTCCATCTTCTATATGCTTCCGTAAATAATAATACTTATGGAGTTCTATAATCATATAAAACAAACCAAACGAAAACACTGTGCATGCACACATAAATACAATTGCCCCCATCTGTTGTGTTGCGATGCTAAGAATTATATTAGCGATTAACTGCCCCAATCCCGCTGCAATAGCTGCTACTTTTACACCACCAGTTCCTTTCGATGATTTTGATTTTTTTCTTGGTTCCTGAAGTTTTTCAATATGATTTTTATAAAAATAATACAAAGCAAAACCATACAAACCAAATGAAAGAATAAAATAGATGGGAGTTTGTAATTGCAACACTTCATAGGCAAATTTTTGCGTTATAACCAATAATCCGACTGAACATATGGTGCCATATACTCCTCGAAATAGAGTGTATTGTAATTGTCGTTTCCGAGGATTGATAGCAATCCATATCGCCCACAAATTTAAAAAAATAACTGGAGGAGTTACTATATATACATAAAGTAATCGAAAAGGATTCGCAAAAGCAGGCAAAAGAACGAACACGTCTGCCCCCAAAAGGACAAGACCAATTACGTGGACCCTTATTTCATTTACAGGATAAAGAGCCATATAATGTGCAAAAGCTTTCTTATTAAAATCTATACTTTTTTTCATGTTAATTAGACCACCCTGCTATTGTTCCAATCGTTAAAAGTTTCATAGCTATTTATTCTCCTTTTTTCTAAATTTATCCATAATATTATGAGCAACTATATTCCATAGTAAAGAAAGTACGGTAACAAAAAATACAGCTAAAGAAAAATAAATCTTATCCTTCCATGTATCATGTACAATCATGCCCAGTATAATCATTATTAACGCACCAACACATATAACTATTTTTGAAAATTTTTGCATTCTATTATCTCGCTTCCTTCTCAAACTTAAATGAAACTCCTGCGGAATCTATAACCATACCCACCTATTATAATCTCACCTTTGACACTTCTATCATAATCACCTAATACAGGTATATAATCAGGTATCTTAATTTTAGTAATTTCCGCTTCATATGTTTGCAATACTATCAACGTTTCAGATGTCCTTTATACATTCCTTATCTAATTTTTAAAAACAAATCCAAACTATATATTTAAAAAAATAAAAGCGGACTCATAAATGCCAACTTTTACTTTTTATTTTTTAATATACATTATGAAAGATTTAAAACTAATTCTGCTAAACTATCACAAATAACTTCGAAGCTTCCGCTTTCATAATCTTCTAATTTCACTTGTCCATTTCCATTATCTACAACTACCAGGAGACCATTAAATTCCATACCAATAGGAATATTATTCAGTTGATTATCATGTGCGCCTTGGTATCCTTGTAAAGATACATAAAAATCATGCAGTTCAATTCCTGGTATAACGGGATTTAATTCAAAATCATAACCTAAATAATTACCTCCTAAGTCTAAAAACCAATAAGAATTATAATATTCTTTAATTGAATTATGTAATTGTATCCCCAAATCTTTTTCTATATCAGAAAAATCATGAATTATATTTTTCTCTAAAGGTTTCCAAAATACGTACCCCTCTGTATCTGGTTCTCCTTCATAGATAAAAGCCTCTGCTTCTTCTATCCATAAAGATTTTGGCAATGAATTATTACAGTCTTGCCACTCTCTAATTATTTTATCAAAACAATTTTCCATTTCATTTTTCATTTTTTTATTTACCTCCTAATGTATGATGTTCAATACATTTCTGAAGCATTTCTACATATTCTGCATCTTTTCCCCATGCTCCAATCGCTTTTTCTGCGTTATGAATCCCTCCAAAACCAGGATGTAGTCGCAGCGGAACACCAACAGCTTGACCACCACCAATATAGTGATAAACTAATTTAGTTCCACGTAATCCGGTAAAATCATATTATGGAAATTCCCCTCTAAAACCTTAATGATTTAGAGGGGAATTTCCATATCACATAAGTAATATCATTTCTTATCAAATTTACTGTGTATCAGTTCAAAGAATTTATTTGCACCAAGTGAAATTGCGCCAATAATAAGAACACCAATAATAAAATAAATCTTTTTAAATAAGTTGTAAGGAGATAAAATAGCAACTACAAGAAGTATTATAATTGCAACGAATGTGACTAATTTCCCAACTTTAAATGCTTGCATATCAGCTTTCCTCCTTCTAGATAAAAACAGCCAATATAGTCATACATCACAGGTTCTTTAACCATAAGTTTTTGTTTCCTTCCATAAATCACAATACTTAAAATTCAATAAACCTCTTTAAAAGGTTTCATGTGTTCTACCCCCATCTTCTATATGCTTCCTTAAATAATAATACCTATGGAGTTCCATAATGAAATGAAACAACATAAACGAAAGCATGGAATATACACACATTAATACAATTGCTACCATCTTTTGCGTTGCAAAACCAAGACTGATATTAGCAACGAGTTGACCCAATCCTATAAAAGCCACTACTCCGAAACCAGAGTTTTTTTTCGATGATTTTGATTTTTTGATTGGTTTCTGAAGTTTTTTAATATGATTTTTATAATAATAATTCAAAGCAAAAATATACAAACCAACTGAAAAAACAAAATAGATTGGAGTTTGTAATCCTAACATTCCATATGCAAACTTTTGGGTTATAACTAATAATCCTACTGAACATACGATGCCAAATACCCCACGAAATAGAGTGTATTGTAATTGCCGCTTCCTAGGATTTATAACAATCCATATTGCCCATACATTTAAAAAAGCAATTGGTGGAACTATTATGTACATATATATCGGTTGAACAGGATTCGCAAAAGCAGGCAAAAGCACAAATATATCTGCTATCCCAATCACAAGAGTAATTATAGTCGATCTTATATCATTTACAGCATAAAGAGCCATGTAATATTCAAAAACTTTTTTATTAAAATCTGTATTTCTTTTCATGTTAATTAAACCACCCTGCTATTGTTCCAATCATTAAAAGTTTCATAGCTATTCATTCTCCTTTTTTCTAAATTTATCCATAACATTATGAGCAACTATATTCCATAGTAAAGAAAGTACGGTAACAAAAAGTACAGCTAAAGAAAAATAAATCCTATCCTTCCATGTATCATGTACAATCATGCCCAGTATAATCATTATTAACGCACCAACACATATAACTATTTTTGAAAATTTTTGCATTCTATTATCTCGCTTCCTTCTCAAACTTAAATGAAACTCCTGCGGAATCTATAACCATACCCACCTATTATAATCTCACCTTTGACACTTCTATCATAATCACCTAATACAGGTATATAATCAGGTATCTTAATTTTAGTAATTTCCGCTTCATATGTTTGCAATACTATCAACGTTTCAAATGTCCTTTATACATTCCTTATTTAACCCCAAAATATTAAAATATGAATATTATAAAAATTAACTATCTACTTCCCATCAAAATTATGGTAATCCTATTAAACCTGGGGTTACCCCTTCTACCTTTGCCCATTCAAACGAGCACTCAACTAACATTTGATTCTTACACTTAATTTTTAATAAACCTTCTTCTTCTATCGTATTTATTTCAAAATAATCAATTATATTTTCTGTCCCTAAACCTTTTATTGTTAAATTATGAATAGTAAAGAAAGATATCTCTACATAAATTACATCCCACTTATTCCATCGCTTTGGCTTGTTTTCAACATTTTCCTTTGTCATCAATTGAATAACTAAAGTCGGACCATCTCTTTTAAGACGCACATCTAATAACTCTGATTCTTCCAACTTTGGTATTTTCCCAAAAATACTAATTAACGCTTGTGGATTTAAAAATTTAAATTGATCAATCATTTTTATACTCCCTATTTATTATTTCTCTTCTCAAAATAATAATGATCCTCCATACCATCTACCTGTCCTGTTCGTGTATTGTATTCAGGTCTTACATTATGATGCGGTGGATGATCTCCAACTCCACCTTCTCCAAACTTATGACCCTCTGAATGATCTTGATTGACCTTTTACTTCATATGTAAATTCTCGAGTCATAATAGGCTGTTTATTATCATTTAATATCCTTTTACCATTACTATCTGTTAATGGTACCATTTTTTGACTAATCGGGTGTTGAAATCTAGGTATATTTAATTGTCTTTTAATTTCTTTTAAACTAGCCCCCCTAGATTCATGAAAATTTTCCCCCTCAATCTTCTTAACTTGGGGATAATATTAAAAAGACTTATGCGTAATTCACATAAGTCTTACTTTTGTTACTCATAATTAATTATTCGTCCTCGTCTTCATAATCACGTAAGCTATTAAGCAATTCAGTCAAAGATGAACAAACAGGATAAATTGCTTTTTCTATCTCTTCTTCCTCATGTTCCCAAAATACAATAGTTGGTGATTGAGAATTATTCCGATAATTAAAGCATAAGTGATTTCCAAACGAATCTTTGCCAAAAGGATATACCTTATCTACTAATCTATCTTTTATATCTTCATATACTTGAATAATGGAATTTCTACTTTCTAAATCAAAAGTTAAAAGTTTACTAAACACATTTTCATCTTGATTAGGTATATCAAATATTTTAGGGCGTGGATAACCACCATCATATTTTTTCACACATTCAATAAAATCAATAGGAAATTTAACACCCAAATATTGTTCTACTTGTTGAATATGTTCATCTGTAATTTCTTTTTTATTTACCCCAATCCAAGTAACATTATTCATTTTAATACCCCCTATTAAAGAAGGAGAGTGCCTAGTATGTATGTCCATTATTCTATTGTTCTTTATAGGAACTCTCCTGAGAAAATATTGCAGATATAATTATAACAATAAATGGTTAAAGTATCCTCAAAAAAATGTATTTTACAACATATGTGTTTGTTATAGTTCTAAATAGGTAATGTAGTATAACGTAGAGGTAAAATACTAATGGGAAAGTAATAAATTGATGCTAATGATTTATATTATGCTGTATTGGCTGAAAAGGATGGTTGGTTAAATCTTAGTGGAGAACAATGGATTAAGAACGATCCATCTTATGTGCAGTTTAACAAGAAAAGTACAGTAGATTTCTCTATTGTAGGGAAGCGAGTTGTTTCGAAAGTTAACAATCTACGTTTTTATGATGCTCCTTCTTGGCAGGATAAAGATGTTGCTGGTACAGTTGACGCGTAGGATTTGGATTTACAATCGACGCAAAGGTAAATGTCAATGGGTATCCACAGTATCGTGTTTATAATTCGAAGGGGCATAAGTACTATATTACGGCTAGTGATTTTTATGTAAGTTGGCTTAGATAATGAAGAAAGCCGCCCATTTTTAGGGGGGCAGCTTGTCCGTTAATATTTTATTTCTCTTCTTTTTCTTTGTAGTTCAAAGCAATCTCTACTATTTCTTCTGGAGTTAAGTCTCTAAAATCCCAAAAAATCAAGTCACTCGGAGCTGGGTGAGGCACATTCGCCTTTAAGATATCAATATACTTACTACCCAACTCATCTGGTAATTTAGGATCACATATTTGTTCTACAAGTTTAATAAGCTCATCTTTAGTCATTTTACTGTTCATGTTATCTACCCCTTATAAATTTATAACCCTTTTTTTCCAAAATGATAAGCAGGGTCTAAGATGGTTTGGTGAGTCTTAGGAGATACAATAATTAAGTTATCAAGGTTATAGACATCGCCCCCTTGATGAATAGGTTGCTTGTGGTGTAAGACATACACTTTATGTGCTCCATACTGCTCTGATCCGGGAGTATAAGGTGCTTTACCTTCCAGCATCCTCATCCTGTTCATGCGATTAAATTCGTTTGCGTAGCTCGAATCAGCAACTGTTTTCCAAAACTCAGCTCTAAATTCATCGAATGATTTGAATTCCTTTCCAACCAACTTATTTCGAATTTCTTGCGGTCATCCGAATATGTAGGCTTTTTACTTTTACCATTTTTCCATCCTCTAAAGTTTGTCCCTAACAAATAATATGATTATAAATTTAAAAAAATAAATGTTATAGTCACCCAAAATAAAAAGCGTGAGCTATCTAGCCCACGCTTAAGAAGAGTCTTAATTTAAATGTTTTTATAAAAATTAATTTTTTAATTGTTATTTTTATACATTTTTTTGTGCTTCTCCCCATATCTCAATTAAATCTCTAAGTTCAGTTGTTTCTATTTTACATATATTGGGGTCATGGTTAGAATATAAATCGACTAGTAGAGTTTCTTCTTTTTTCACTTGAACCGCACATAAATTACCTTGGAATTCATTATATTCTTTTATGTTGTTTAATACTTCATCGATTTGTTGTAACCACCATTTAATGGGAATCCCTTGGATATCATCTTCTAAAAATGTGGCTACAATTTCTATTTCTTTAGGTAATTCTATTTTTAAAGAATCTACATCTTCATATTTTGTTATTTTATAATCATATTTCATTTTTGGTACCTCACCATCTTTAGTACTTTGGATAAACAGTTATAATTTTATCATTAATAAGAACAAATCTAATTTCCATTCCCTCAGAAGTCTTACCAGAATATACATTGCCATGTCGATGTCTTTTATTATTAAAAGCCTCATGAATGGCTTCCATTACTTGAGTTCTATCCCAATGTTTTGGGAAAAAGGTGGATGGTGATTCCTTTAGAACCCCACTAACTTCGATTTCAGCAGTATATACACCAAAACGATTAGGTGGTGACTCAGTTCCAGGTTTTATTTTTCCGCCTCCCATCATACTCTCATGATGGTACCCACCAGGTTCTCTATTTCTATTAAAGTTTCCATGAAAAAGATGTTCAACAGCTTTATTATTCAAGAAAACAGAATTAGGGTGTGATTTGAATTTATCGAAGAATAAAAAAGTATCTTTAGCTTGTGTAAAAGTATCGCCTGTAATATTAGATTTTAAAGTAGTTCCACCAGCAAAAGCAAATCTATCTTTCAATGGTATTTGATTCGAAACAGACGAGATACCTTCTGAGAATTTTGCTAGATTCGTACCTCCACCGAGTGTAGTTACTCTCCCTACTCTGCTTATCCCTTTATCCCCAATCCATCCTAACCCAAATCCCATAAAAATATTTGTTCCCCACTTTGTACCACTTTCTAAATCACCATGCCAAACATCATTCATAAATGAATCCGAAAAAGTATTACACATAGTATATGCCGTCTCTAAAGGGTGACCTATAGCATACTTAATATTTTCTTTTGTTACTGTATCATCTAATGAATCAAACCCTTCTACAATACCTCCAATAACTTCCCCGGAACCAACGTATATACCATCCCAAATTTTTCTAAGCATAGATTTTTCAGGGTTGGTATCATACATTGTACCTTCTTCGATATTATCATCTGATAAATTGTTATTTACAAAATTATCCGCTTCGCGTGCCTTAGCTTCTGTCATTTTTTGAATGGAAGTCGTCCAGTCCATATTCAATCCCTGTGTACTAAATGTACCACTTACGGTACTAAAACCTTTTCCACTTTGGACTTCCGCTAAACCCGTCGCAATGTTAGCGGCTAGTTGGAGTGCCGTATCATAATTACTACTAGAAGTATAATTGAATTCATATAAATGCTCTAGTTTTTCTTCAAGTTTTTTTCTCATCTCAACTAAAACAGCCACAAGTGCATCTATTCCAGGCATTGGTGTAACAGCATTCATCATTTCTATACTTGCAATCGATTGATTGATTTCCTGTATTTGTTCTCTTATTTCTTGTTCAATAACATCTGTAGAAGCGACTTGTGATTGAAATTGACTTGGAAAAGCATCATTCTGACGAATTAGTTCTTCACATAAGTAAATAATTCCTTGCGCTAGAGGCCGAAAAGTTTGTACAAAAAATGATTTTGCACTGCTATATGTTTGTCCTTGTAAAACAGTATCAACTGCAAAAGCGTCAATCGACTGAATGGCTTGTTCCATACCTTGAATGGTAGCGGTACATACAGCATTCATGCTTTGAGTTTGGCTTCGTACTTCTCCCAAATACATATTTAAACTCATGCATTGACCTCCCTTGCTAATTGTTGTTGTTGATAGGAAAGGGCGTTTTCTAAATCATTAAGGTCTCGTCTTTCTTTAAGCAACGTTTCTTTTTTGTTTTCCAATTCAAATGTGACTTTTCGTTCAATATGTTGTGCATCTTGATACGTATTCATAAAAAACTGAGACATTTCTCTATCACCATGCCAAGTTCCTAAAATTCGATCAAACAAAAGACGATTTCGACTTCTACATTCATAAAAATCTGCTTCCGCTTGTTCTTGAGCTTGAATCGCAGATTGATTTCGGTCCTGTTCTTCAAATACACTTCGTAACTTTTGATTTACTTGATTAATTTGTTTTTCAATATCTTGACTCATCATATTCCTCCTACTATTTTACTTTACGTAGGTTGTCACATTAGCGAAAAGTATTGTGAAGTTCGTTATCCATTCTCTCAAATTCATTAGATACCAAATGAATATTATTAACCGCTTGTTGAAAGGCGGCGGAAAATTGTTTCGTCAAGTCTAAAACTTGCTGATTTGCTTCTTGTGATTTGAAATTAACAGACAACGTTGTACGCGTCGCCTTTGTTATAGAACGACTGGTTGCACTTTGAATCCTATCAGAGGCTAATCCCATTTTCGTAGCAATTTGCGTTGCTTTTTGTAAATTACTTTGAAATTGTCCCATTCTTTCAAATCCTTTCTATAAATTTTCCAAATGCATTAAAGAAATCTCATTATATATATCCCTATCAATATCACTCGCTAGGCATGCAATCAAATGAGCCATACAATATAAGCTGTATGGCTCATTTGAAATGCTTGTTATATAGAATACAGCGTTTTTAATTCAAACCGAAATTACGTGATAATTCTTCATCATGAGAAGCAACAGCCTCTGCAGTTTTATTAAGCTGCATATTAATTTCTTGTAATAACTGTGCGAAGTTTTGTACTTTTGGCTTTAATTCATTGAACTGTTGGTCAAAACCTTCAAAAGCACGACCTTCCCATTCTCCTCTTAATTCATTTTGTGAGTTTTGTAGTTGACTTAAAATGTCCTCAATTTGATTTGCACCTTGTCCATATCGAGCGGCTTTCGATTTAAGCTCCTCTGGTGACATGCGAATTTGTCCAGCCATTTTCATTTCCCTTTTAATACATAATGAGCAAAATATAAATTGGTTAATTTTACTAAATATATTATAATATTTTATTATGAATTTTTAAATATTTAATCTTTCTATTGAATATTAGAATATTAATATTCAATTCTAATCATGAAATACTCTACTCTTTCTTGCTTTACAAGATTTTACGCAAAAAAAGACCACCAAAAGGCAGTCTCCCTCAAAACTCAATCCTATTCCCCACTCCGCGCTCCACCGCTTTCTCATACAAATACTTCGCAACGATAATATCCACTACTGCCAAACCAACCGATTTAAAAACAGTAATCTCTTCATCGTTCTCTCTACCAGCTCTTTCACCACTTATAATTTGACCAAGCTCGGCGTAAATGTTGCTTGCCTCAAATAGACCTTCTTGTATCGGAACTTGAAGGTCACCTGTTTCTTCTAATGCTGCTTCTTTTGATTCGACTACTACTTTGTTAGCACCCGCGATAGCGTGAGATGGTAATTCTTGCATGTTTGGCCTGAATGAGCCAACGGCGTTTACGTGGACGCCTTTTTGTAGTTTTTCTGAGAAGACTGGTGTGGATGCGTTCGTAGTTGTGATGATGATGTCTGCTTCGCTTATTGCTTCATTTGCATTTGTGTGAACATATGCAGGTTTATTGAATCTTTCTTGTATATATTGCGCAAATGCATACGCTTTTTCTTCTGTTCGATTGTATAAAATGACTTTGTCGATATCTCTTACCGCAAATACAGCTTCAGCAATTCCCTTCGCCTGTTCTCCGGTCCCGATTATGCATAAAGTTTTTGCGTTATGACGAGCTAAATGTTTTGTCGCTACTCCTGATAGAGCCCCTGTTCGAATCATCGTTAAGTAGGATCCTTCTAAAAGTGCAAGCGGTTCTCCCGTTTGAAAGTCTGATAGCATCACAATCCCGTTTATCGTTTTCTTTCCTATCTTTTTGTTCTCGGGGACTACTGTTACTACTTTTAAGCCAAGTGCCTCAAGTCCTTCCGCTACTGAAGGCATAATTAATGCAGTGTTTTGCTCGTTCGCAAATGGTAATGAGCTGCGAATTGGTGTAATCGTTCTTTCTGCGGAAAATTCTTTTAAAGCAAGCGCCGCGTATTTAATGACTTCATTCATATTTACTAAGTTTCGTTGTTCGTTCGCGCTTATGACTAGCATATCTTTCCACCTCCTCCTCTTATCCTAACAAAAATCCCCGATTCAAATCATCTCTCGGATCTATAACGAACTGATGAAACCCTGTAATAAATGCATGCCCCGTTACTTTCGGAACGACAGCTTCATATGTATCTACCGCTGTTACCGACAATACTTCCCCCTCGAATTTCCCGTCAGTAATGCATTCGTGGAAGAAAAGTTCTCCCTTTTGTAAAGCATCTTTTTCAAAAAGAGTTGCGATTCTTGCGGAAGTTCCTGTGCCACAAGGAGAACGATCTACTTGCCCATCAGCAAAAATCGTTACATTTCGTAAAGTTGCGTCTGCCCCTTTCGGTTCATCTGAGAAAATAACGCCGTATATTCCTTTTAACCCTTCTTCAAGTGGATGCTTTACTTCCATTTTGCTCTCGATATAGTGCTTAATTTTACCACCCCACGTTTGAATAGCAGCTAAGTCTTTGAAATCAACCTTCAAACCAAGTTCTTTACTATCTACTACCGCGTAGAATGCTCCACCAAACGCGATATCTACTTGAAATTCATAGTTATCTATTTTAATAGGAACATCTTTTTTGTATACAAATGAAGGGACATTTTCAAATGATACGGACTCTACTTCGCTCCCGTTATATTTTGCGTACGCAATCACTTCCCCAGCAGGGCTATCAATAATGAACTTTTGTTCCTCACCTGTCACTTCAAACATACCTGTTTCAATTCCGACTGTAATAACAGCGATAATGCCGTGCCCACACATCGTACTCCAGCCTTCATTATGCATAAATAATACACCAAAATCAGCGTGAGCACTTGCAGGTGGAGTAATGATACAACCGTACATACCGTGATGTCCTCTCGGTTCATACATAAGAACCTCGCGAAGATGGTCCAAATTCTCCATACAGTACGCGCGTCTTTCTAGCTGCGTTTCTCCTTTTATTTCTGGCACGCCGCCTGTAATAATTCGAAGCGGTTCCCCAGCTACGTGAGCATCAATTGTCGTGTACACTTTACTAACCTTCATTTCTATCTCTCCCCTATATGTTGATACTATTTTTATTGCAAATATCATGCCAACGCATAGGGTATAAATTTGTATACATTGTTAAAAAAAGCATACACTACTGTCTATTTTTTTATACATGGACCGGACGCTATGTTATGGAACACCTTGGTACAACCAGGCTTATTATTTTCAATGGAAAGTTACTTCCATCCCCAACATATACTGTTCAAAAGCAAAAAGGAAGTGATCCAATGTATTACGGAACAAAAGGCTGGTACGTAGCTGAATTAAAAAAATTAGGCGTGCGCTATCATGAAGGACGAAAACTAGAAAGTTACCGCGGACACGTTTTACGCAATTTATTACTTGTACAACAAGAGAAATTAAAAGAACAGTAATATACTAATGTAACGATATCAACGATTCTCGGAATATATCAGCGATTCAACACAATATATCGGCGATTTTTTAAATTTATCGACGATTCGCCATGGAATATCGACTTACCGACAAATTTCGCTAATTCATCTATCTAAACTACCAACCAATCACACATCAATATCAAACAAAAAAGGTCACCCGAACGGGTGACCTTTTTTTCTTATTCACAAACGAGAATTTGTCTAGTAAATGATCCTTTTCTTGTAATACAGCGGTCTGTAATTTCAAATCCTGCTTCATGGATCATGTCGTCCATTGTTTCCATCGTTACAACGACTACCTTTTTAGCGATGCGGCGCGCACTTGAAAGAATAGAGAACTGGTCTTCTGGTGTTGCATGCGTAAATAAGTCGTACGGCATATCGATAATGGCAACATCGTAGTTCTCAGTAATTTCCTCGATTGGACCTTTTGTTACTGTCCCTTCAAATCCGAAATGTGCAATGTTTTTTCTCGTTCCAAGCACTACAAGTGGATTTATATCTCTACCAACGATGTTAATTCCCATAGAAAGTGCTTCTACTACTACTGTTCCAATACCGCAGCACGGGTCAATTGCTCTTACTCCATCTGGATTTGGTACAGCGATATTGGCAACTGATCTCGCAACACGTGTACTAAGAGATGTCGAATAACTATGCGGTTTTTTTATGTGATGATACCAAACTGGCTCACTTTCTACATAGTGTCCGAAGTACCAACGTCCTCCAAGAGGAACAATTCCGAATACACGCTCTGGATTACGAACATCCGCTTCTCCTTCAATATGCATGCCCAGGTCTCGTTCAATGAGACGTCTTTCCCCATATTCAATTTTATTTTCTCCAACCAGGTCATTGATTTTAACGAAGATAACTTTAAACGACGCTCCCGCCAAATCAATTTGTTCCACTTGTTTTAAAATACTTTCTAAGTCGTCTCCTTCATACATAACCTCAACGCGCTCTTTAATAAATGCACTTCTACTCGGGTCAATTTTGACATCACTTTTCAAAATATTAACGTGAGACTCCATTCCAAAGAACGAGCGCATTTCCAAATAACATAAAGCACGCTCCTCCTCACGAAATGCATACGTATATATACATGCAGGTGTTGTACTATGATTACTCAATCTATTATCATCCTTTATCGTTTAAAATTATTATGATTACAATTATTCGAATATCTTTTTTACGTAAAATTAAATGATATCACATGCCGGAAATAAAGAGAAACGTTAATAAATAAAAGAGACTGCCTATTGGCAATCTCTTTTGATTTATTAACGGAAAGAAGATACGTTATTCCCCTTTGCTTCATAGTAATCTAAAATACCTTGATAAATTGCTTCTGCTGCAGCTTGTCTCTGTTTTGGTGTAGCAATTTTATCTGCATCACTTTTATTATCTACAAATGCTAATTCTGTTAATACAGCTGGCATTGTATTGTATTTTACTACGTACCAAATATCCTTTTTCACACCACGGTCATATGTCCCAAGTGCTGCTACAAGGCGTTTTTGAATTTTGTCTGCTAATAAGCGACTGTCTTCCGTATACGGGTTCGTTGATTTTGTCGGTGCTGCTGCATAATAGAATGTTTCTGTACCGTGTCCATCTTTACCTGTAGAACCGTTACCGTGAATACTTACGAAGATATCACCCTTATTTTCATTAGCAAATTCTACTCTTTTTCTTAAAGAATCGCCAGAATCTACTCCTGGGCGTGTATCGTTTGTACGTGTTAACTTAACAGTAAATGGTGTCTTTTTCTCAAATATTTTTTGTAATCGTAAAGATGTGTCTAATACGATTTTACTTTCTTCCTCATAATAACCAACATTACCCGAGTCAATTCCACCGTAACCTGGATCAATAATAATTGCTTTACCTTCTAAGAAGTTTTCTTATTTTACTGGGTTTAATTGATTTTTATCCAACCATTGGAAGCCACTATTTGTACGGATACGAATCCAGCTATCTTTTTCTTCAATAACTACTACTTTTGGCGCAAACGTATCACTTGTCATACCGCTAATTACATCTCGATCTACTAAATAGTAAATTGCGTCTTTTGCAAATGAGTCGTCTCGAACATCTGAAAACTTCTTCGTTTCTGCTAAACTACTAACTGGATAAGCTAGTAAACTTGCTGCTAACATACCAGCAGCTATTGCCTTGTACTTCATAAAAATAATATTAAAAATATTAACTGGTAAATAACTCCTATAATAGTTTATAACATTCAATCACTGTAGTAAATACGTTTCCTACCTATATTATTAAAAATAAATATATAAGGAATAATAAATATAAATACATTTCAAAAAGCGATTAATTCCCCACCAAATAAAAAACTGATTAAAAATAATATTTTTAATCAGCCCTCTCTATTTTCTATGAAATTATTCTTCAATTAAATGAGACATTACATATGCATATACTAACGCTTCTGTATGTGCAATCGAACTTTCATGTGTACGCTCAAATGCATGAGAAGAATCAATACCCGCTCCAATTAATGCATGTTTCACATCAAATCCAGCGTGAATCGCAGCTGATGCATCCGATCCATAGTATGGATAAATATCTACTTTATATTCAATATTGTTCGTTTTCGCAAGCTCTACTAAATGTTTACGCAGTGCATAATGATACGGACCGCTAGAGTCTTTTGCACAAATAGATACTGTATATTCGTCAGATGCTTGACCATCACCTAACGCTCCCATATCAACCGCTAAATACTCAACCGTTTCTTCTGGAATGTTAGAGTTACCACCGTATCCAATCTCTTCATTATTAGAAATTAAGAAATGCGTTGTATATGGTAATGTTACGTTTTCGTCTTGTAATCTCTTAATTAATTTTAATAAAATCGCAACACTTACTTTGTCATCTAAATGACGTGATTTTATGTATCCACTCTCTGTAATTTGAACGCGCGGATCGAATGAAACGAAGTCTCCTACTTCAATTCCTAATTCACGTACTTCATCAGCTGAAAAGACACGCTCATCAATACGAACCTCAATATTTTTCTCGTCGCGTTTCGCTTCACCTGCATCTTTATATACATGCACAGATGTTTGATGCATTAAAATCGTTCCTGTATAAGTCTTACCGCTTGATGTTTCAATTTCGCAATATTCCCCCTCTACAGAGTTCCAGCGAAATCCGCCAATCATAGAAAGACTTAGACGACCGTCAGGCTTAATTTCTTTCACCATTGCCCCTAACGTATCAACGTGTGCCGTTAATAAACGGTGCTGTGCATCATTTTTCCCTTTTACCGTTAAAATAAGAGCGCCTTTATTGTTACGCTTCGTTTCTACGTTCCACTCACTTACATAGTTTTCAATAAAACGAATGATTTTCTCTGTATTTCCAGACGGACTCGGAATAGAGACAAGCTCCTTAATAAGTTCCATCGTTTCTTTCGTATGATGTGCCATTGTCGTTTCCTCCTCATTTTCTCTACTATTCAGTATACCGAATTTACTATAAATCCTCTACTCATATAGCTTAATTTTCTAAATTGCATTAAAATTCTCTTTAACAAAAAAACATAGCGTTATTCATAAACACTATGCTTTCTATCAAACTATTCTTCTGAAACATCCAACAAATAAATGCCTCTTTCAAATCCACCGCGCTCTATTTCTTTTTGCTTACGAAGACGTTCTACATCTTCAATTGTTGCACCTTCTGCACGCGCTAATGAAATGATCACTTCCAGTGCATCCGCAAGAGAATCTAGCGCATGTTCACGTTCTTTCATAGAAGCAAATTCACGAATTTCTTCCGTTCCAATTTTCGCTAAAGCTTGTATGTATGCTTGTCCTGTTAATTTTTGTGCTGTATATGTTTTTCCAGACATTAAAATCTTCTCTGGAACACGATCTCTTACTAACTTGTTATATGCTGACATCATTCAACCTCCTATATTTAATAACATCCGAGCTCTGCTTTATAGAAAAACCATTTTTTCTTCACGCACGCACTAAGCATATCAATTCCTGATCCATGTGCCCTTACGTGCGGAAAGAAATAGTGCTCTGATTCTTCTTCCTTACTATATAAAGTTTGGTACTCAGCTGGAATTGCTTCTTTTTTCACATCTTTTTCTTTCGTCACCTCGCCAGAAAACGCAACGCTTGGATGTCCTTCAAAAAACAAAGCAGTTCGCACCGCCATAGATGGTGTACTATGTAAAGCATAATATGCTATTACAATCATGCCGATCACACCGATAATTTTCTTCATACATTACTCCTAAAAAAAAAGTGCTAACACAATTATACTAAAATGTGTTAGCACTTTCTCCCCTTTACCTTAAATTAACCGGCAGTAAAACTACCATTAATTCAAATTTCACTTTATTCCCCTTTAAATGCAGGCAAACGTTTTTCTAAAAATGCAGCAATGCCTTCTTTATGATCCGCTGTTTGTCTCATCGCATATTGGCCGCGCTTTTCAAGTTGCAATGTTTGTTCTAAATTAGAACGATTTACTTCACATAAAATTTGCTTCGTTTGAATCATCGCTTTAATCGGCTTTTGTGACCATTCGCTAATTTTTTGCTTCACAGCCGTTTGGAAATCCTCACCGATTACTTCATCAATTAAACCGATATCAAGCGCTTCTGTTGCTGATAATTTCTTTCCTTCCCAAATAATTTGCTTCGTCATATTTTCACCGACGCGCTTTTGAAGGAAGAAATGGCCGCCACCATCTGGAATTAAAGCGATTCCAATAAAGTTCATCGCAATAACGGATGATATATCTGCCATCACATAGTCAGCTGTTAACGCAATACTTAACCCAAGACCAGCAGTCGGTCCATGAATCGCACTAATCACAAGCTTCGGCATCGTATATAAAGTTACAACAACTTCAGAAATAGTATTCATAATACCATCAAACTTGCTTTCATCATTACTTGAAAGCATCGATTTAATATCTCCACCCGCAGAAAAACCGCGGCCGTTCCCGCATAGCACCACAATATGCGCTGAACTCTCCGCAACTTCTTTCAGTTTTTGTAATAGCTCTTTTAACGTTGGTTCATCTAATGCATTTAACACCTCTGGGCGATTGACCATAACCGTTGCAACGTGCCCTTCATATTTCACAATGACAGATTCTGTTTTACTTGTTACTTCCATTATATATACCCCTCTTTTCTACATAAAGATTATACTTATATAATTATAGAAAGCAGGTGAAAAACCCTTCTTTTTTCTTAATTTTCTGTCTAATAATCTCGTAATTTGTATATAGCCTCGTATAAAACATTCCATTCCGTTAAAAAATATAGCAATTAAAGTCGGTTTATCCATACTTTCCATCTATTTACCATTACAATGAAATGGTGTATTCTTAAGTTTGATATAAAAAATCAAATATAGAAATTCATTTTTCTTCCTATTATATATAGAAGTGCTGAAATAAAGGAATGAAGAAATGGAGGCATATATGGTTACTAAGTTAAAACAGATGGATAACTACTTCCCGCATTTCCTACTTCTATTCATTGTGTTTCAACCAATTTTAGATTTATTAACATCTTTTTCAATTTATGTATTACACATGAGCGCAATCGGCCTTGTGAATAATTTAATGGTCAAATCTCCAGTTTCATTTGGAGAAGAAGTGAAATTTATTTTGAAAAGTGTATATCCAATTGTACTACTGTTTGGATATATTATCGCACTAAAAGAATTAAAAAAGAACGAATATGTATTTCATAAAATCATTACGTATTTCTTAAATGCCTGCCAATATATCTCGATTACTTTCTTCCAAGATAAATTTGTCCTATAATTCGCATTTCCTCCCTACTCTCCTCCTTAGTTATATCACTTCTCTTATCTCAAAATTACTAACTCCTATAAAGCATTCAAATACCTTCTTTCCATTTTAATCCCCCTCTACATTCAACATAAAACAACACTTAATTGCCCTCTTTTTTTACGTATTGAATTAGAAACTATTCATATGGAATAATTATTTTAATCGAATTATTAACATGCTAAAATATTAAAGGCGCTATTATAAAAAAGAATATATAATAGATATGTCGTTTTTTTGTACGAAATGTATTTCGAAAAAGTGAGGAGAGTCCTTTGGTATTTAGTAGTTCGATTTTCTTATTTATCTTTTACCTCTCGTATTATTTTTCTATTTTATAGTGCATGCCGAGTTACGTAATTTCGTAGACAATTTAACACCTCCAAATGATGGTGAAATTAACTTCCTAGTTCTGCAAGCTGCAAGAAAAGAAAACGGTGTTTTACATGCAACGCTTCTTATTCGTAACGGTTGCAAAGACACGATTCAACTAGAGCAACTTCTTCTTCATATTGAAGATGCATCAGGTGCAGTTGTCGTTAAAGGTGCTTTCACATTACCGAACCTTGAAATTAAAGCGAACACTACAAAACCGTGGTCATTTGTCTTCCCTGCTTCATCTATATTAAAAGAAGATATGGATCTATCTTCTTGGAAAGCTTTCGTACCGCAAGACTAATAATAAAGAGAGGCTGCTTTGGAAGTAGCCTCTCTCATTCTTCATACAAAAATTCTGTTCAAAAAGATGGTCATCACACCTCTTTGGACAGGATTTTTCTTTATGTAAAATTTATTTCGTTACTAATAAACGTTCAATATAATATTCAGCTTCTAATTTGCACATGTCATCTACATGCTTCACTTTATTTCTCTTTAATTGCTCTACTTGCTCTTCGCTCGGTTTTTCATTCATACATTCTTTAATTTTTCCATTTACTTTCATTGCTAATGCTTGATGGAAATCTGGATGTCCTTTCAACTCATCATCTACTTTATTGATCCAAGTTGATTTTGTGTATAAATACTGTTTCCACTGTTCAACAAATTGTTACATATCAAACTTTTCTTCGTTCCATTCAATATCTTTCATATACTTCTCAAAAGAAACAACAATTGAGCGTACAATCCCAATTTTCACTCCGTGTGGTAACTGTTTGTACATCAATTATTCCCTCCAGCTTAAAGCTTTTCCTTCTGAAAAAAGGAATTCTCAAAATTCATATACATTTTTATAATATCACGTTCCTAATCTAGAATGTTACTATAATGCTAAGATTAACAAACTTCAATGACCACAAAACATTGTGATATAAAGATGTTGAATACAATAAAAAAACACTCTCATACGAGGGTGTTTTTTTATATAGCCTCAGCTTTTACAAACTGTAATTTATCTTTCTGCTCATTACTCGCCATCGTTACTAACGTATTTTCAATATGAGCAGGCACTTGTTCTAGCGTCACACTCGCACCTACTTTATCCGATTGCTCAACAAAGTTTAACAATGCCATCGCTCCTGATACATCCATATAGCGCACATCTTTCATACGTAAAACAACTGGAGACTTTACGTCTTGTAAAGTATGAAAAACACGATCCACTGTTAGGAAAGAAAGTGGACCTTTAATTTTATACGTCGCTTCCTTTTCTTTTACAATAGAAGCTTTACGTTCTTTACATTTCACCATGTATATCATGAACGAAAGAATAATACCGAATGCAACAGCGATCATTAAATCAAACTTCACTGTGACAACCATCGTTACAAACATAACAATGACATCACCTTTTGGTGCTACATGCATTTTCTTCATGCTTTCCCAATCAAACATGCCAATACCAGTTAAAATTAAAATACCTGATAATACAGCAAGCGGAATGTATTGTACGACCGATCCAAGTCCCATAATGAAAATAAATAATATAACACTATGCATACATGCCGAAAGCGCTGTTTTACCACCGCTTCTTATATTAACGATAGATCGTACAGTCGCCCCTGCCCCTGCTAATCCGCCAAACAACCCGCTCATCATATTACCGATACCTTGTCCGACCAGTTCTTTATTACTTTTATGACGTGTACCCGTCACATTATCCATTACGACCGATGTTAACAACGAGTCAATCGATCCTAATAAAGCAATACTAAGCGCTGGTAAAATAAGTTCTGCGATGCCTGTTCCACTTAAAGATGGAATATGAAGCGTCGGCATCGCTTCTGGAATCGTCCCAATCTTCTCAATCATCTTATTTAATGATAAGTTTCCGATAATCGGCAACTTCACTGTAAGCCCTTCTAACGCAGAAGAAAATAAAGGAAGCAAAGCCGTCACACCAACTAATGCAACTAAACTAGATGGAATGGCTTTAATCCATTTTCCAGAAAAAATCATTACAATAATCGTTAATACTACGAGTAGAAAACTATTTTGCACATGCTTTATTTCACCTAAAATAATAATTAATGCGATACCGTTCATAAATCCTGAAACGACAGGATACGGAATATATCGCACGTAAGAGCCAAGCTTACATACACCGAATAAAATTTGAAACAGTCCCGCCATCATAAAGGCTATAAAACTCGCCTCTAACCCGTGCGTCGCAATTACCCCTGTCGCAATTACCGTAATCGGTCCAGTTGGCCCGGTAACCTGCCCCGGTGTCCCGCCAAATAAAGCCGCAAATAAACCTGCAAAAATCGCACCATACAATCCGACTAGTGCTCCCTCAGACGTTCCTGTTGCAGCAATACCAAATGCAATGGCAAGTGGCAACGCAACAATCGCAACAGTAAAACCCGCTAAACATTCCTTTGCTATTTTTTGAAACATATAATAACCACCTTCATATAAAGTGAAACTTTAATCAGTGGGTGTGTTCCTCCCCCACTGATTATTAGTTGAACCAATCGGGCTTTTACGGGCAGTTGATCTCCCACCTAACTTCCTCGCATTCGTCGAAATTTAAGGTGGGAATCTTACTGCCCGTTAATGCGGGATTAAGTCCACGTTCCATTGTACACCTAAAAGAATATATTCGTTAGCCCACTTTTTACAGTATCGTGACGTAAACGCATTCAATTATAAGCCTCTCCTTACCTTTGGAAACTATTATAACTATGTTATAATGAACAAATTAAATCTTTTATTATATATTTGGAGGCACTATGCTAACTTTTGAAGAAAAATTATCGATTATTGAATCTTTCCCTGAATTAGAAAGAAAAAACGTATCATTAAAACGCGTGAACTTTCACTTTGAAGAAAGTCGTTTAGATAAAAAGAACGTTGTTTATCACTTACATCCAAATGGAAACGGCTTTGTATATGCAAACTTCATTAAAGGTTATAAAACAGATGATAAAGGCATGATTAACATCCGTGAGTTTTCAGAAGAAGAACTGCGTTCATTAATTGAAAAAGTAATTGAACGTCTATCACAGGAGCCAGAAGAAATTGTTACACCAATGGAACCTGCTGCAGAAGAAGAATGGAAGAACGAAGACGGTCACATCCTAACTCTTATTCAAGAGGATGATATGTGGAACGTGTACGCTGGTGTAAACTTAGACGGTACATTCAACTCTTATCCAGAAGCTGCGGAATACCTTGATGAAGAAGGATTTTCACGTAAGTAATACGATTTAAGGAGGCCGTCCCATTTTTTAGGGATGGTCTCTCTTATTAATAATTAGACTTTTTGGATCGTCCCCCTAAATTTATAGCATCAAAACTTCTTATTCTCACTATCCCCTATCAAAATTTGAATTTGACAACTATACGTCTCCGCATTAAAAATATCACTAACTAACTCCACTTCAATAAAACTCTCTACTTCTATATTATTTTCTTTTATGTATTTAATTATGGTATTTCGACGTTCTTCCTCATTTTCTTTACTATACGCTAACGTTATATATTTTCCGCTCGGTAATACTTTTATATTTTGTATTTCTTCCATATGTACATCATCTCGTACTTTATTAAAAACATACTTCGGTTCTACATCCCAATTTGCATTTACGTTGTAGAGAATCCCCATCTCCATTTCCATCTTCTCTTCATAATCTTGCACGATTTTCTCTAAATCGGAATAATACAGTAACTCCTGTAAACTCCCTACTTCTTTACAAGGCGCAACAACGACATAACGCTGTTCAAAAAATTCAATAGATATTTCATCATTCTTTAATATTTCCTGTGAACTCACTACTTTCGCATGTAAGTCATCAATCGTTTCCATTACCTCTTTCATTTTCTTTATATGCTCTTCCGCTTCTTCTCTCTTCAATTGTAAAAATCGTAGCAATTTATCCGTATTACATTCCTTAAAAATCTCTTGGAGCTCTACTATGCTGGTGTTCAACTCTCTACAGCTTTTTATAATATCAATGTGAATAAATTGATCTATAGAATAATATCTATACCCCGTTGATTCATCAACATGTTTTGGAATAAGAATCCCCATCTTATGATAGTATCTTAGCGCTTTTATCGTAATATCCTTTATTTTTGCAACTTCTCCAATAGAAAATAATTTTTTCATTTGCATCTCTTCCCTTATATTTTTTTCGTATGCAACTATTGACTCTCCCCTAAGAGGAGACCTTACTATTTATAATAAGTCATTTACATTGATAAAGGGAGTATACAATTATGAACACAGTAAACTATAGAAATCTTGTTAAAGAAGACTATGAGCCTATAAAACATTTAATTGGTGAAGCATTTGGGTTTAACAAATTCATTGCCGATAAAAAATTTTTAAACTCAATATTAAACTTTTATCTACACAGTTGTATTTTAGAAAGTTCCTTCAGTAAAGTAGCTGAAAAAGATAATAAAGTGATCGGTGTCATTTTAGGCGATTCTGAAAAAGATAAAAACCGTTTAAAGAGCTTCCATAACACTGTTAGCTTTGCCATTAACACGCTAAAGCTATTCATAACGAATAAAGAGAATAGAGAATTTTTAAAAGCATTTATACAAGTACAAAAAACCTATAAAGAACTCATTCAAGGAAAAGAAGATCAATTTCAAGGCTGTATACAATTATTTATCGTATCCGAAGAATCGAGAGGTCTTGGAGTTGGGAAGTCTTTACTAAGTCATTTATTCCAATACATGAAAAAAGAAGATGTAACATCTTTATATTTATATACAGATAATGAATGCAACTATGAATTTTATGACAGACAAAACTTCCAGCGCATACAAGAAAAAGCAGTTAATTTTGGACCAAAGGAAGAAGATTTAAACGTATTTTTGTACCGCTATAACTTTAACTAATTAATATGTACACTTGATGCTTACAAAAATAATAAAAAGCGGAGATACATACTCTCCGCTTTTTACATATACACTATTTCCTTATTAAGAAAGATAATCTTATTTGTATAAATCGGTTTCTATTGTTTTGCGCCTTTCAACGACTCTCTCAGGACAAATTTTTGTAATTTTCCACTCGCATTACGAGGAAGTTCATCCACAAATAAATAATGACGCGGACGTTTATAATCTGCTAATTCATCACTTTCTTTACAATACGTTTCTAAATCAGCTTCTGAAATATTTTCATCTTTCTTTACAACGACGGCCACAACACGTTCTCCCCATAATTCATCTGGCTCACCAAGCACCGCAACATCTAATACACCAGGATGACTATGAAGGAAATCTTCAATCTCACGTGGATAAATATTAACGCCTCCGCTAATTACCATATCATCCACACGATCTGCGACGAATAAATAGCCATCTTTATCGAAGTAACCTAAATCACCAGAGTGATACCATCCTTTATACATCGATTTGGCATTTGCTTCTTCTCGGTTATGATAACCAGCCATCATAGTTGGGCCGCGCAAAATAATCTCCCCAACTTCATAAGGAGGCAATACATCATCTGGCTCTGCTGGTGCATCATCGCTTGGTTTTACAATGCGAATTTCATGACTAAAGCACGGTGTTCCCGCTGAACCTGCTTTCGTAATTTGATCTTCTTCTACGAGAAATGCAACAACTGGTCCCATTTCTGTCATTCCGTAAATTTGTACAAGATCAATATAAAGACGTTCTTTACATTCCTTCACTAATGCTGGCGCCATCGCCGCTCCGCCATATATACCAATCTTCATCGATGTTAAATCGTACTGTGTTAAATCTTTTTGCAGTAACATATTCCACATCGTCGGTGCTGCAAAAAACGTCGTAATCTTCTCTTCTTGAATCGTATGTAATACTCTATCCGTATCAAAATGATGCAAAATAACATTCTTTCCGCCAACTTGAATGCGCGGAATGATTCCAGCATTTAACTCACCGCAATGATATAAAGGTGCTACAACAAGTCCGGCACTATCTCTATTATATTTTAAGAAATACGTACAAATCATACTATGCTCAGTCATTTCACGATGACGATGCAATACGCCTTTCGGATGGCCTGTCGTACCGCTCGTATATAACATAGAACAATAATCCATTTCATCAATTTCGATATCTACTTTGTCAGAAGATGCCGCATTAACTTTTTCATGGTAAGAACTAGCATAGGAAGGTGTATCGTCTTCTACATACCAAAAAGACGAATTTGGAAAATCTCGTTCAATGATAGCAACAGTTGGTTCAACCGCTTTTTCAAAGACTACTACTTTCGAGGCTGCATCTTGAAGGATATACGATAATTCTTTTGCTTTTAAACGGAAGTTAATCGGGTTAAAGATCGCCCCAATTTTCGCACAAGCTAAGTAAACGTTTACAAACTCACGGCAATTATATAAGTAAACAGATACAGTATCTCCCTTTCTTACCCCTTCTTTCAACAGAGCTTGCGCCGTTTTATTTATTTGCTCATCCCACTGTTTATATGTCCAGCGAATATTTTTTTCCGGCTCTACTAACGCCTCTTTATTCGGATACTTACCAACCGCTAAATCAAATATTCTCCCTATCGTCATGTACATGCCAACAATTTCCCCCTTTTCTCTTTCATAAATCTATCATTTCGTCCATAAGTAGACATTGTCCTCTAATGATTTGACTAATTTTTCTGATTATTATCGACATAGTTTTACAATCAGTGCCGCTTAGCGGTAAGTGAAATTATATCGGCGGTTTTCCGAATATATCGACCACAACTTGAAATATATCAGCGATTTTTAAAATATATCGACCGCAACTCAATTTATATCAGCGATTTTTCGAATATATCAACTTACCGACAAAAACTGACAAAATAAAAAAGAGGCTATTCCAACTCGGAACAACCTCTTTCTTCTTATACGAATAGCTCTTCTAAAATTTTCAGTTTGTCTTCTGTATATTTTACGAAGCCATCGTTATATGATTTTGGATCTTTCGGATTTGCGAAGTGCGTAATTGCGCCTGTCTTTGGATGAACAAATTTACTTGATGCACCACAGCCAAGTCCGATAATCGATTGAACTTCTTCCATAATAACAATGTTATAAATACTTTCTTGTGTCGGCATTGCATAACCAACGTTCTCTAAGTTACCTAAAATATTCTTTTGACGATATAGGTAATATGGTACGTAATTATGCTTTTGCGTCCACTCTTCTGCTTCGTGCATCATCGCTGTAATTTCTTCGCGACCAGCTACTTTATATTTACGTTTGTTTTGCGTCATTTCAGAAGCACGTTTGAATGATAACGTATGAACTGTTAACGATTCTGGCATTAACTTTTCTGTTTCATCTAACGTGTGCTTGAAGATATCTAGCCCTTCGCCAGGAAGACCAATAATTAAGTCCATATTAATATTGTTCATTCCCATTTCACGAGCTAAGTGATACTTCTCAATTGTTTCTTCTACAGTATGATGACGCCCAATTGCTTTTAATGTCTCTTGATGGTATGACTGCGGATTAATACTAATACGGTCAATATTCCATTTATTTAACACTTCTAGCTTAGCTGGCGTAATTGTATCGGGGCGACCTGCCTCAACTGTTACTTCACGCACATTTTTCACATCTGGGAACGCTTCATACATTTCTTCATACAGCATATCCATCTCTTCTGCTGTAATACTTGTCGGTGTACCGCCGCCGTAATAAATCGTCGTAACTGTTACACCTTTTTCTTTTAAAAACTTACCAATTTCACGAACTTCATAATGTAAACCACCTAAGAATGAATCAACAGAGCCTTGGCGTCCGTTAATTGCATACGCCGGGAATGTACAATATGCACATTTTGTTGGGCAGAATGGAATACCGATATAAATACTTACTTCCTCTTTCAAACGGTATAAATCCGGAACTACCGCTAATTGGCAATCCACAATACGCTGAAGAAGTTCAATTTTCTCTTCATGAATTAAATAGCTTTCACGAAGTTCTTGGTGTGCTTCTTCTTTTGACATACCACTTTGAAGCATTTTATGAAGAAGTTTCGTCGGACGAACTCCTGTTAAAATGCCCCAACTTTGTTCAAGACCAGTTAACTGCTGAAGAACAGAAAGATATACATAAGAAACAACGTGCTTCACTTGCTTCATACGCTCTTTTTCATCCGTGAAAGCAGATAAATCTTTTGCGAATGTTTCTTCATACACATTTCCAGTAGCAACATCTGTTAAACGAGCAGATGCTTTCACATTCTCTTCAATGTGTATATCAACAATAAGATTTGCTTCCTCTTGTTCAAATCCAATCGTACTATCTTCAAAAAATAAGCCGCCAATATTTTGCAGCGGACGTAAAAAACGATCATCTTGTAGCGTTTTAATTGAAATTAACAACATTATCACCTTTTCATTTGCAAACTCTCTTTAGTTTACTTGAAGGGCGTTTGCAGGTCAATACAGAAGGTTTTACCTTATTTCTTCTATTTAAAAACTTAAAGGCAGAAGAGATGACATTTCTCTTCTGCCTTTTATAAATCTATTAGCTATTTTTAGTCATAAATCTTAAACGCATTCCTAATAACACAAGAATTACACCTATAAATGGAAGGTAATTTGTATTATGCCCTGTAGCTGGAAGTTTTTGATCATTGGAACTGCCTTGCTCTTTTTCTGGTAAGTTAGGCTTTCCTACTTCTTCACCCGGCTTCTCTGTTTCTTCGCCTGGTTTTTCTGTCTCTTCGCCCGGCTTTTCTGTTTCTTCGCCTGGTTTTTCTGTTTCTTCACCTGGTGTTCCTGTTTCTTCACCTGGTTTTTCTATTTCTTCGCCTGGTTTTTCTGTTTCTTCGCCTGGCTTTTCTGTTTCTTCGCCTGGTTTTTCTGTTTCTTCGCCTGGTTTTTCTGGACCTTTTTCTTGTTCTTTTTCATTTGTAATTTCAAGATTTTTAACTTCTACTTTTTCATTAGAAATCTTAAATTTAATTTCCTTATCAGATAATTTATATCCTTCTGGTGCATGAACTTCTTTTAAAATGTAATCTCCAAGTTCTAACTTCTTAGAAATTGCTTTACCATTCTTATTTGTTGTTAATGTGTCTATTTTTGTTCCATCTTTCCAAATTTCAAACACTGCGCCAGCTAATGTTTTACCTGTATCATTAGCATCTACTTTTGTAATTTCTAATTGACCTGTAATTTCTTCTTTCACTTTTTCATTCAATACTTCTCGTTTCGCTACTTCATTTGCTACAACGTTTACTTCTACTGTAACTTCTATCGCTTTGTAGCCTTCTGGCGCTTTCGTTTCTTCTAACGTATACTTACCTGGCACTAAGTTTTCGAATTTCACAATGCCGTCTTTATTCGTTGTTTTCGCCTCTCCAACTACTTGACCAGTTTCATTCTTCAGCTTAAATTCTGCACCTTCTAGAACTTTTCCACTCTCTGCATCCTTTTTGATTACTTGTAAGCTTCCTAGTTCTTTTGCGTTTTCTACTTGTACTTGTACTACTTGGTTTGCTTCCACAACGACTTCAATTTCTTCTTTTAATAATGTATATCCTTGTGGTGCTTTCGTTTCTTTTAATGTGTATGTTCCTGGCTCTAATTTCTTAGAGGTTACTTTACCTGTTTTATCTGTTCTTAACGTCTCTACTTTTTTACCATCTTTGTACACTTCAAATTCTGCATCTGATAATACTTTCGCTTTATCTTCTGCATCCACTTTTACGATTTCAAATTGACCTGTAGCTTTTTCAACAATTTTTTTATTCAACACATCTACAGTCACTGTTTTATTAGCAGCTACATCAACATGAACTAAACTAGATGTTAGTTCGTAACCTTTTGGTGCTTCAACTTCTTTTAATGTATATGTTCCAACTGGAAGTTGTTTTGATAAAGCTTCACCTTTACCATCTGTAATAATTGTTTCGATAACGTTCCCATCTTTATCTATAACATCAAATTTTGCACCTGGTAAAAGTTGACCAGATTCACTATCTTTTTTCAATAATTTAAATTGACCATTCTCTACTTTTTTCGTATTCTTCATAACAAATTCAATTATGTTTGTATTATCAATTGTTACTTTTACTGGTGTATCAACTTTTATATATCCTTCTGGTGCACTAATTTCTTTTACAAAATAATCACCAAATGGTAAATCTTTAACTTCCGCAATACCCTTTTCGTTTGTTGTAACAGTAGCCACAACATTATTATCTTTGTCTATAACATCAAATTTCGCATCTTTTAAAACAATGTTTTCATCGTTTTCATCAACTTTTTTAATTTGTAAATTTCCTTTTTCAGCAGCCGGCTTATTCCACTTTGGCCAGTTAAATTTAAAATTATGAACCTCAAATCCATCTCTTTGGTGTAATCCACCAACAAAGGCTTGTCCGTTAATAGAGCCACCCTTTGTCTCTACAACTGCATTAGGCGCAAATACACTCCCTACTACACCATAGCCTTTAGTTGTTATCTTTTTAGCATTAGGGAATACCCAAATGACTTTACTAGCTAACTCAGTAAAAGATGAATTAGGGTCGTATGCTTGAGATGTATTAATTAAGTCTGTTGCCATCCCAGTGTTTTTTGTATCATACAAAATTGCACCACTAGCAAAATTAACTGTTTCCGCATCTGAATAAATAACAATAAAATCTTTATTGTCTACATTCGGAAGAAAAACGTCTTTTACATCAAATGTTTTCTTTCCATTTTGTCCTGAAGAAACGTAAATATTAGGATTATTTACATCTTCACCGATCCCAAAGGTCATACCCGATTTTGGTTTATCAGTATGTAATTGGCCCGCATCCTCAATTACGCTATCAACGTCTTTTCTAAACTCTTTAAATTTAGCATCAATCTCCGCTTGCTCTTTATAAGAAATACGGTCATATGATGATTTCATTGCGTCTTCTGGGTCACCATCTTTTGTCATTGCCACTGTTCCATCTTGGATAATCACTTGTCCTGTTCCCGCTTTCGTGAATTGACCGCCTAGTAATAATGATGGATACCCTTCCTCTACCCATGTTGCTCCAGCTAAGTTATGCGCTCCTGTTGCAGCCGCTAAGACTGTATAACTTGATGCATTCATATTTTTTTGAACGGCCATCGCACCCTCAATATCCGCACTCGTTGCACTATGATCTCCAAAAATGACGGCGTTGTAATAAGATACATCACCTAAACCTTTTAATTCTGTTGTAGCTGCCTCTGCTTTATTTGGTAAATGGATTAAAAAATTCATACATACTAATAACACGACTATAAAACTACTACTTAATTTTTTTATTTTTTGATTATATGATTTCGTCAAAAAATTCATTCCCCCTTTTAAACTTCCTAAAACCAAACAAAAAAGCACCTTTCATATGTACCAAGGCTTACTCACAATAACTTAAAATCATCCATTTAAATAAAAACAAGAAACTCTACAACTGATCAATAAAATTACTACAATTCATTTTTGAGATAATACGTGAACGAAACTATCATGCGGAAATATTTTTGCATATGGAGCTCAATAAAATTAATTTGGAGAATATTTCATGTGGTGTAACTATTTTGGCAACATCACCCACTTTACAACAATTTTCTAAATGATTCAAGTGAATTGTATAGACTTCAGACACAATTCACCTTTATAGAGCGCTTTTATTTCTAAAATAGAACCAATAAAAAAACGTAGCAAAAAGCTACGTTTTTCTTTTATCATTTCGGTGTATTTTTATGATTTTTCAAAAACGGAAGCGGGAATTGCTTGCGGAAATGTTCTTTAATCATATACTCTACACCGTTCTCACTATTTGAACGTGTAATCCAGTCTGCTGCTTGTTTTAACTCTACAGGCGAGTTCCCCATCGCTACCCCGAGCCCTACATTTTCAATTACTTCTAGATCTTCTAAACTATCCCCAATCGCAACCATTTCGTTTAGCGAAATATTTAAATGCTCTCCAAGCAATTGTAATCCACGTAATTTTGATACATTTTGCGGCAAAATTTCTATTCGTTTTGAATCACAATCAATATACTCTATATCTTGGAATGCTTTTCGTAATGTATTTAGCCCTCGTTCTTTTTCACCTTTACTTTGGAAAATAACATCAATTTTTGGTGCCGCTACTGGATGATCACGGAGCGCATCACCTAACGAGTCTACAAACTGAACTGGATAAAATAACGGATCTGCGCTTGATAATACAGTACGCGCAATTAAGTTTGGTGTATTTCTCTCACGATTTCCGATTGAAAACCGTTCATGAGAAATGCGGACGTTACAATCGAAGTGCTCTAACACCTGCACAATGTTAAACGTCTTCTCTTCCGATAATCTTCTTTGAACGTACGGCTTATCTAACGTTGCTGAAATGAAAGCACCACCGTGTGTCACTAAGATAGAATCTAATTTCAACGCCTTTGCAACTTTATGAGCGGACTGAAAATTACGGCTCGTAAACAATGTAACGTATACATCTTTTCTTTTCACAAATTCAATTGTTTCTCGTAATCCTTTTGCAATTTTTCCGTTGTTATATAGTAGTGTCCCATCTATATTAAGAGCTAGTAAGCGATAAATCATGTCGCACTCCCCCTCTTCGCTGTTGTACTCTATCCATAATTTATGAAATAAATGTAGCAAATAGAACGAGTTAGAATTACTACTGAAAATTTGGTTTACTATATACATATACACTCAGTAAAGGAGATAGTACAATGCAAGCACCACCTTCCTTTTATGAAGGCGATACGTTAGAAATCGCAAAGAAATTACTCGGACAAAAACTTGTACATATTGTAGACGGGGTAAAACGAAGCGGAATCATTGTAGAAGTAGAAGCATACAAAGGTCCCGATGATAAAGCCGCACATAGTTACGGCGGCAGACGAACGGACCGCACAGAAGTCATGTTTGGCGCACCGGGACATGCTTACGTATATTTAATTTACGGTATGTATCATTGTTTTAACGTCATTACAGCGCCAGTTGGCACCCCACAAGGCGTTCTCATTCGAGCCCTTGAACCGGTAGATGGAATAGAAGAAATAAAACTAGCGCGCTACAACAAAACCGACATTACAAAAGCGCAGTATAAAAATTTAACGAATGGCCCTGGCAAACTATGCCGTGCCCTCGGAATTACGTTAGAAGAACGAGGCGTATCCTTACAAAGTGACACATTGCATATTGAACTCGTCCCAGAAGAAGAAGAACACATATCATCACAATATAAAATAACAGCAGGACCTCGTATTAACATCGACTATGCAGAAGAAGCTGTACATTATCCGTGGCGTTTTTATTACGAGGGGAATCCGTTTGTTTCAAAAAAATAACGATATCAACGATTTTTCAAATATATCTACCATAACTCAAAATATATCAACGATTCGACAAGGAATATCGACTTACCGACAAATAATGACATTATAAATAAAAGAAGACTGTTCCATAATGGAACAGTCTCTCCTTTTTACTCCGCGCCTTCCGCAGTCGCAATATTATCCTCTAAGTTTTCTCTAGATAATTCAGCCGCCATAAAATCAGCTGTTTCTGGAAGTGCTAAATGCATATGAGCTTTTTGACAAATTTGGATTGTACAGTTTTCTACAACATAATCGAAAACATGTCCGCCTCCGCTTCTTGCATCGTCAATGTAATGTAAGTGGAAACCAGCTACACCAATACCTTGCGCGTAATCTGGTGTCCAAAATCCAGCTAGCGTACCTTCTGTATTTTTAAATGAGAAGATTGGCTGTGATTTCGTCACTTCAACGAGCGGTGTATACGGTTTTTCTTGTCTTGGAACAGTTCTCGTTCTTACTTCACGGAACGTACCATCCATTCGAATACCGTAAAATAAGTTTTTACTCGGCATTAATTCATGTAATAAAGCTTCCACTTCTTCACGATTCATTGGATGCTCTACTGTATAACTCATTTCTTTTTCAAAAAACGTTACAGTCGCAAATGGCGTTGTTTCTTCTGGTTCTACTTTTTCTGCTGAACCGTCTGAACGTAAATGATAAAATTCATTATCGAATGCAATCATTTCACCATCTAGTTGATCAAATGTGCCGATGCCGAAATCACCACGTTCTTTTAGTTCCTCAAAACTAATCACACCATCATATATACCATCTAATAGCGCAAGCATTGTAGATGTTTGATATACTTCGTTATTCGTTTTCGTTCTTTTTGCATCAATATCAATTAATTGCGCAACAGTCATCTCAACCATGCCTCCATTAGTTTAATTGGTTTGGTAATAATTTTTCGCTTAATTTAATGTTGTCACGGTAATCGATTGGAATATCAATAATGACAGGGCCGTCTGCTTCTAACGCTTCTCTCAATACAACTTCTAATTCGTCTGGTGTATTGACACGAAGACCTAACGCCCCGAAACTTTCCGCATATTTCACAAGATCAACATCGCCAAACTCTGTAGCTGATGTTCTACCGTATTTCATCATTTGTTGGAACGCAACCATATCATACGTACCGTCTCTCCATACAAGATGTACGATCGGAGAATTTAAACGTACTGCTGTTTCTAATTCCATCGAAGAGAATAAGAAACCACCATCACCTGACACGGAAACAACTTTCTTGCCCGGTTCAACTAAAGTAGCGGCAATTGCCCAAGGAAGTGCAACACCTAACGTTTGCATACCGTTACTAAATAATAATCTACGTGGTTCATAAGAACGGAAACATCTTGCCATCCAAATAGAATGTGAACCGATGTCACATGTAACAGTTGTATCGTCACTAATTAAAGAACGAAGTGTACGAATCACTTGAAGCGGATGCGTAACACCTTCTGAAGCACGGTTTGGAACTTCTGCTTGCTCTGATAATTTCGCGCGTAATCGTTCTAACACTGCTTCTGATTTCGTACTTAATACAAGTTTCGGTAATTTCTCCGCGATGCTATTTACTGTTAAAGCAATATCACCAATTAATTCGCGCTCTGGTTGGTAATCATGGTCGATATCTGCTTGATGGTCATCAAGATGGATAATCGTTCTGTCTCCAAGTTTATTCCAGAATTTCGGATCATACTCAATTGGGTCATAACCGATCGAAATAACAAGGTCTGCTTCTTCTAGTAAAATATCACCTGGTTGGTTACGGAATAAGCCAACACGGCCGAAGAAATGATCTTCTAACTCACGCGAAATTGCACCAGCTGCTTGATATGTTTCAACGACAGGAAGTTCTGTATCCGCAATTAATTCACGAACGGCTTTCGTCACTTCATTTGTGCTCGCTCTCATACCGAGTAAAATAACTGGTAATTTCGCCGATTTTATTTTTTCTACTACATATGTAATTTCATGTGTAGGAGCGATTCCAAGCTGTGGCTTAGAAAGCGCACCGATAGACTCTACAGTCGTTTCCGCTGTCATAACGTCTTGCGGAAGACTTACTAAAGTAGCTCCTGGATTTGTGGAAGTCGCACTTCGGAATGCATTACTTAATGCTTCTGGTACATTATCAGGATGCTCTACTTCTACGCTATATTTTGTGATTGGTTCGAATAGTGCAGCATTATCCATAGATTGATGCGTACGTTTTAATCGATCCGTACGTGGAACTGCACCAGCTAAAGCAACAACGGGATCACTCTCCGCATTCGCAGTAACAAGACCTGTCGCTAAATTCGATGTCCCTGGTCCTGAAGTTACAAGACATACGCCCGGTTTCCCTGTTAATCTACCAATCGCAGCTGCCATAAATGCTGCGTTTTGTTCATGACGACAAACAATTAACTCTGGTCCTCTTTCTTGCAGTACATCAAATACAGAGTCAATCTTCGCCCCTGGAATACCGAAAACATGTGTAACACCTTGTTTAATTAAACAATCAACAACAAGATCTGCTCCTTTTGTTTTTGTCTTCACGTCGTTTGCTTTTACACCTGTACTCAAACTAATCACCCTTTATTTCATAATGTGTGTAATAAAGATTTTTAATTTCACCTAGTTAATTAACGTGGTGAAGTATTGTTTATCATTATATTACAAATGCATTATTTTTCCAACAATATGAATTTGACATTATTTTGACAAATAATAAGGAATACGCTTACAATCCTTTATTTATCCTAAAATAATATTTTTATAACTTCTCTAAAAATGTAAAAAAAACTTCCATCTTGTCACAGTATTAAAAAGATAACAGTACCTTGCAAAGAACACTACTAAATGATATATTTGTAAATATTGGAATACCCAGCAATTGGAATGTGCTTTGTAATTCATCATTTTATAAAGGAAAGTGATTGTTATGAACAAAAATGAATTTTTAGAACAGCTTATTTCTTCCCTGCAGAATATGCCTAATTCAGAAAAGGAGGATATTATCTCAGAGTACGAAACTCATTTTATCAGTGGTAAACAAGATGGGAAATGTGAAGAAGAAATTGCTAGAAAACTAGGAAACCCTAAAACAATCGCGAAAGAGCTTACTGTTTCCTATGCAATACATAACGCTGACAATAAACGAAGCTTTAAAAATATAATAACCGCACTATTTTCTGTTATGAGTTTAAGTGTTTTAAACTTTACCTTTATCATTATCGCCTTTTTCGTACTACTCTTTTTATTACCGATTCTTCTAGCACTTATCATTGCTACTCCACTATTAATCATCTCACCTATTTTATTAATAGGATTAGGATTTTTTACAGGGTTTCATCAAATCAGTTATTCCGATGTTTACAATGTGTTCATCGCTTTTTGCAGCGGTTTACTCATATCCGTCATATCTTACCAAATGGTAAAACATCTATACGCAACTTTAGTAAAGTATTTGAAATGGAATATAGCTATTTTACAGAGATAATAATGAATATAAAAGGAGATTAAAATGAAGAAGTATACTTTATATCTACTCATGTTACTTACAATTTTATTGCTACCAGCTTGTTCCAACAGTGCGCAACCTAAGGAAGAAAACGATGTGCAATCTATTAAAGATGTAACAATAAAAATTCCAGAAACGATATTCACTTCCTCAAAAAAGAATGAAACGATTAACGAAGACGAAATGAAACAAAATATAAAAACTTATTTAGATTATAGCGGAGAGTTAGACGAAAACATCGTTCCACTTTCATCATCTATGTCTGACGAGAATGTCACCGAATCCGACCGAGAGAAATTAAAACAACTAGTAGATTTAGCGCAACAAAATGATGCGAATTTCCATGATTTTATTAGTAACAATACGATCCCTGATGATTACAAACAGCCTTCGAAGGAAATTCATGATTTTATTTCAGAATCTACGGCACTTTCAGTAGAACTAGAGCGAGAATTAGACAAACTCACTCAAGATGGTAACTTATTTAAGACTGATTTTTCTTTTACAAAACGATTTGAGAAAGTTAATGGTAGGAAGCAAAAAGAAATTGAAACATTTTTGAAGGAAAAGAATATTAAGACGGAGTATTTCCACAAATAACAAACAAAAAAGACGCCCCTATACAGGGGCGCCTTCCACTATTACGCTTGTTGTTGCGCGTTATATAAATCTTCAAGTGGCTTCATGATAATTTTGTTAACGTCAGTGATAACGATGTTTAAACGTTGTTCAGTTTCCATTAACTTTGTGATTTTAGCATCTTGTTGAATACGAGCTACAACTTCTTGTGCTTTTTGGTTATCTTCTTCAGTGATTTCTTGACCTTGCATCATTTTTTGTTGTAGGCCAAGTTGCATTGTGCGGAACTCATCGAATAAGTTCTTTGAATTTGCATCACCTTGTACTGCTGCGTAGCTTGCTTTTAATGTTTGGAAATCTTCGTTTTCAGCGATTGCTTTTTGTAATTCATATGCAACATCATGAATGTTTTTTGTCATTTTATTTTTCCTCCTTTAGAAGGCTAGCGCTTTTCGCTCACACTGCCTTTTAAGTGCATTTACATACGCACCTCTTCTTACCATATCAAACTATGCAAGAGATGTGAAGAAATTTCACTTTTATTTCTATGTACTTATCTTTACTACATAAGGAACAACAGTAATAGCCCTTGCACGAGTCCAATCATCCCGCCTAATAGTGCTCCTAAATACGTAATCATTTTTAATTCATTTTTGGTAATGGATAGAACTAAATCTTCTAGTCTCTCTGTTGAAAATGTAGATACTTCTTGCTGGACAATTTCCGCAAGATGTAGATTGTTTAATATACTTTCTACGTTTTCTGTCCCCCACTTCAAGCCTTTCGTTACTGCACTTGGGACTACCTTTTCAATAATTGTTTCTCGAACTGGCTCACATACTTGCTGCACAGATTGATTTAAAAACTTACTCACTGTTTCTTCAACTTTAACTGCTGACAATATGGAGCTTACAATTATTTCTTTTTCTACAAACGTTTCTACTTCTTTTACATCTCTTCCTTTTAACTTTTCCCACTCTTTTTGCAGTACATCAGTTAAAAGTTGCTTTGTGCCATCTTGCCCTAAAAACTTAATAACTTCTGGCTGCACACGATCCACTACACTTACATTCCCTAAAAACATTCCGACTAAGTTAAGTAGCGTTCCCCTAGAAGCAAAGAAATCATCAATCATTTTTGAAAGACGTGCTTTCTCTTCTTCACTTTCAAAAAAATGAATTCCTCGATTTAAAATAAACGCCGAGACATTTGGGATTGTATTCTCTATTTTTTCATGAACAGAATGAGGTAAAGCCTGTTCCCATGTATATGTATAATACTCTGCTAAAAATGCCTCTATTTTTTCTGTAATTACATGCTCAATTTTCTCGGTCGCCTCTTTTTCTACATGTACTAAATTCCATTTTTCTAACATATGTCGTAACGACTGTTCATTCGTAATTACTTTATCCACTTCTACTTGTGTCCATTGAATTAAACCTTTTTGAAACTCTTCATTTGTTAATTTCTTTCCGATTCCTTCTGGCGTTAACAAATGTTCGACAACCATTTTCCCTAATTGAACAGCAAGTTCATCGCGGCGCTTCGGAATTAACCCTGGTGTGAATGGAACTTGAAACTTTCCAATATAAATAGGGCGATGAGGACGAAATAACATTTTTATCGCTAAATGATTTGTGAATCCTCCAATAATCGCTCCGAGCCCTGTCGTCGTTAACATACTTAACCATATATTCATTACAATCAACCTTTCGCTTCTCCAAAACTATAGCATATCATCATACGGACAAAAGTATAATGGTATAAAAACGTATTTGCAATATATAGCTATGCCTATTATGCCAACATTTTGTTAGTAAAGGAGTGATTTCGTTGGTTCTCGGTATTTTAACTTCTCACCCTCATTATGAGCAAATGTATTACACCGAAATCGCTAAACGCGCTCGGTTTTATCATAATGTCGTTGCCCAGTTTACGCCATTTGGTATTGATCCTAAAACAGATCTTGTCTCTGGTCTGATTTATGATACAGATACAGGAAAATGGAAAGAGCAAATATTCCCTATTCCTTCTTATATTTACGATCGTTCTTCTTTTAACGAGGAAACAGACTTCGACAAAGCAAAATCAATTATTCATTCATTACACAACCGTGCTTCCACTACCTTTTTAAATAACACACTCATTGACTTGAGCGAACTACATGATTTATTTCTCACGAATAAAAAATTATCTCCTTATATACCAAAATTCGAAATAGCAACGATACAAAACATTTTCAAACTGTTATTAAAAACAAAAGATATTATTATACGGCCTACTAACACACATTCCAATGAAAGTCTGTACCGGATCACTTATAAAAACAAAACGTTTCATATCGATACGATAAATGATGACTATCATACTTCTACTCCAATCAAACGGACAGATGAATTTATATCTTGGTACAAATCTAACATACGATCAGCACGTTACATCATCCATACAATGCTGCAACCACCAAATCAATTAACATACCCGCTCCATATTCGAACCATTTTGCAAAAAAATAAAGAACAAAAGTGGAATGCTATCGGCCAATTTATACAAAAAAGCTCATTTCCGAATCAACTTTTACTTTCGGCAACGGATGATTCCTCGTTGCATTCATTTTCAAAAATTAAATACGTATTATCTAGTACAGGTGTACAATTATTACAGGACGCTTTACATGACATTATAAATGAATTGTTCCAAACATTAGACGAATCTTATTCTTCGTTATTCGAGCTAGAGCTTTCCACCATTATGGATCAAAAAGGGGCAATTTGGCTTATGTATGTCAACACGATCCCCCCGTACGAACATTACATTCGTCATAGTGATGCATTAGCCGAAAAAATATATCACGGACCACTAAAGTTTAGTCGCTTCACACCATAATGAAAGGAGGTAACACCATTTTGAAAGAGCACATATATACATTAAACATTTCAGATGAGCATCCAAATAGTATTACTTTACCTTACATTTTTTCCATTACACCACCAATTTCATCCCTTTCCTTCGGCGTACGCCATGTTGCAAGTGAAGAGGTGAAAATTCATTATTCCTTTACTCGCGAAATCATTATCGGAAAACAAATTGCAGAGAAACTTTTACTTCCTCATTCCACTACTATCCATGCATTCACGCAAAATGAAACCATTATTTTCGGACCATTAATCGGGATTTTCACAACTGGTTTTAACGATGACTCTTCTAATCCTTTAGGAAACCGTTCAACTTCTCTCAGCGAGTTACTAACGCCGCCATTCACCTTGCGACCATTTGTATTTGTTTTTGGTGTGCAACATATAAACTGGGAAGACGAAACAATTGAAGGGTATTTCTTTCAAGAGGAACAGTGGATTAAGAAAAAAGTACCTTTACCGAATGTCATTTATGATCGATTACCAAATCGGAAGGCCGAAAATTATAAACCGATCGTAAGAGCAAAAAGAAAATTAGAGCACGACTATGCTATTCCATGGTTTAATCCAGGATTTTTTAATAAATGGGAAGTGCATCAACTTCTTATGAAAGATGAATCCATTATTCCCTTATTACCAAACACGGAAGCATTTCAACATTTCGAACAAGTAGAACGATTTCTTGGCACGTATAAATCTGTTTACATGAAACCGATACACGGTAGCTTCGGGAGAAACATTCATCAAATATTTTACTCTCAAACAGAGAATTGCTACTACTGTCGTTATCGCGAAAATGAAGAAAATAAACTAAGAAAGTACCAATCATTAGAAACGCTTCTGAACCATGTGTTAAAAGGACATGATTTAAAAAAGTTTATCGTACAACAAGGTATTTCCTTACTTCGCTTCGATGGGCAACCTGTTGATTTTCGCATTCATACAAATAAAAATCATTTCGGCCAATGGATGGTCAGTGCAATCGTTGCAAAAATTGCTGGCAAAGGTAGCTTAACAACGCATGTAAATAGCGGTGGCGATACAAAATTACTGCAAGAACTTTTTCCAGATTCAACGAAACAAATTCAAATTGAAAATAAATTAAAACATACGGCCTTACAAATCAGTTACGCGCTCGATGAACAAGTAACCGGAAATATTGGAGAAATCGGTTTTGATATCGGTTTAGACACACAGGAAAACCCGTGGCTCTTTGAAGCAAACTCTAAACCTGGGCGAACTGTATTCCAAGATGAAAAGTTAAAAGAACAAAGTGAACTGACGCGCCAATTATTTTACGAATATGCCATCTACTTAACTGAACATTCTTTGCGCGATGCAAAAGAAAAAATGTCTCAAATAAAATCCGGAACTCCATCAAACACCGAACATATCCCATCCCCTATGATTCACTTACAAATACAAAAACAAAAACTTCCACCTCATTCATAAGGTGGAAGTTTTCTATTTACACAAGTTTCACTACAACCTCTGTTTCCACATTACACATCCCGCAATAAAAAACATGATTGCAGTACTCTTGTGAATTACTATGTGTTAACCCATCTACTGCACTTAATAATTCTTGATCCATATACGCACTATAATCGTCTATGTAATCTACAGTTTTCCCATAATCTTGGAGTATACCTTGGCAATTTTGACAAGAATATGTTTGTGATTCTAATGCGTTGCAAAGCGGGCAAATTCCCATCACGATTCCTCCATACGTTATCATTTACAAGCAGATTGAAGAGAGCATCTAGCCGTGTATAGGAGCGTCCTGTCCCACCCCTACTTAAAATAGAACTATAAAGTTGCTACCGATTTCATTTTAGTAAGTCATAAATAAGAAGTTAATGATTTGCCCCACAATAGCGGGATACAAAAAGAAAAACATATTTCATATCGCTCTTAGTTTAGCCTTCTTTCTAAAAAATACAACGATTACTCTTATTTCATAATTTACGAAATCGCTAAGATTTTTTTACAAAATTTACAAATTATTATTTCGTATATCTTTCTAGGTAACATCCATACTATGAGTACAAACTTAATTACCGATGGATTAGCGCCAAACGGGGCGATAATCTGGTTCAAATCCAGCTAGTCCAACCAAAAAAAATTTTTATAACTCTAAGGAGGATATATTCCTATGGCAAACCAAAATTCTTCAAATCAATTAGTAGTACCAGGAGCAACAGCTGCAATCGACCAAATGAAGTACGAAATCGCTCAAGAATTTGGTGTACAATTAGGAGCAGATTCTACGGCTCGTGCTAACGGTTCTGTTGGTGGAGAAATTACAAAACGTCTAGTTGCAATGGCTGAGCAAAGCCTTGGCGGATTCCAAAAATAAATATATATGGCAAAAAGGTCTCAAGGCATATGCCTTGAGACCTTCCTTAATTTACTGCAACATTTGTAAAAACTTCTTCGTGCGTTCTTCTTTTGGATTTGTAAATACATCTTCTGGTGTACCTTGTTCGACAACGACACCGCCATCCATGAAAATAACACGGTTCGCAATTTGATGCGCAAAACGCATTTCGTGCGTTACAATAACCATCGTCATGCCTTCTTTAGCAAGTTCTTTCATGACTTTCAGAACTTCTTGAACAAGTTCAGGATCGAGTGCTGACGTCGGTTCATCAAATAGTAATACTTCCGGCTCCATCGCAAGCGCGCGAGCAATTCCAACGCGCTGTTGTTGTCCGCCTGATAATTGGAACGGATATAAGTCTACTTTATCCGCAAGACCAACTTTTTCAAGGAAATAGTTTGCTTTTTTCTTCGCTTCTTCTTTCCCCATCTTTTTCACTGTAACGAGCCCTTCCATTACATTTTGAAGTGCTGTTAAATGCGGAAATAGATTATGGTGCTGGAATACCATACCTGTTTGCGTACGAAGATTGACAATATCTTTCTTCGATACTTTTTGAGAGAAGTCGAGCTCTTTATTACCGATGCGAATATTACCAGCGTTCGGCGTTTCTAACACGTTGAGACAACGCAGGAATGTCGTTTTACCAGATCCCGATGGCCCGATAATAACAACAACCTCCCCCTTCTCAACTGATAAATCTATATGCTTTAGTACGGTATTATCTCCGAAACTTTTTTGTAAATGTTGAATTGAAATCATAAAAACAAAAACTCCTTTTATGAAAGGGTTATTTTAGAGTGTAACGTTCTGAACGTTTTTCTAATATTTGTTGCACAATAGATAATAAGAAGCAAATTGCCCAATAAATTAGACCTGCTTCGAAATAAACAATTAAAAACTCATAGTTCATTGCCGCAATTTCCTGCGCTTTTCGGAACATTTCTGTTACTAAAATTAACGATGCTAATGAAGTATCCTTCACTAAACTAATAAATGTATTCGAAAGCGGCGGAATAGATACTCGCGTTGCCTGCGGTAAAATAACACGTTTTAATGCTTGCGGGTATGTCATCCCAATTGTGTAAGCTGCTTCCCACTGTCCTTTCGGGATTGAAAGGATAGAAGCACGAATAATTTCAGATGCATACGCACCAACATTTAACGAAAATCCAATAACTGCTGCTGTATATGGCTCAACTTCAATATTAAGAGTTGGAAGACCATAGAAAATAATAAATAACTGTACAAGAAGTGGCGTTCCGCGAATGATAGATACATAGATACGAGCAATCCATTGTAAAATACGACTACCTGAAATACGTGCAAGCGCCGTTAACGTCGCAAGTATAATCCCGATAATAAATGTAATAAGCGTTAATGGAATTGTCGTAAATACAGCTTCCTTCAGCATAGGCATGAAGGAAGACTGCATAATATCTATCCAAGTAGACAATCGATCTGAAAGCAACGCACTACTTAGATACATTTTCACCGAACCATTTTTTCGCTATTTTATCGTACGTACCATCTTTTTTCATATCTTCTAACGCTTTATTTACTTCTTGTACTAGCTTGTCGCTACCTTTACGGAATAAGAATCCACTTTGTGACGCTTCTTTTTCTGTATCTACAATTTTAATTTTTGCATCTTTTTTCGTTTCTAAGTAGTTTAATACTGATAACTTATCATTAATTGTGAAATCAACACGGCCAGTGTTTAATAATTCTGCAGCTTGGCTAAAGCCTTCTACATTCGTGATTTCTGCACCATTTTTCTTAGCAATATCTGCATAGTTACTTGTTAAAGATTGTGCTGCTTTTAATCCTTTTACATCAGCAAATGTAGCAGGTTTATCTTTATCCTTCGCAATAACTAATACCGCTGAAGATGAAACATATGGGCTAGAGAAGTCATATTTCTTTTGACGATCTTCACGAATACCAACTTCATTCGCAACCATGTCGAAACGTTTTGCATCTAAACCAGCAAGTAAGCTATCCCATTGTGTTTCTTTAAATACAGGTTTTACTCCTAAACGTTTTGCAACTTCTTCTGCTAATTCAACGTCAAATCCAGTTAATTTATTACTTGAATCGTGGAATGTGAACGGTGGATATGTACCTTCTGTTCCAATTACAAGTTCACCACTTTGTTTTATCTTTTGTAACGCATCTTGATTAGCTGTATCTTTTTTCTCTTCTTTACCACAGCCCGCTACAATCCCGATTGCTAATGTAGTTACTGCAAGTACTGAAAATAATTTTTTCATGATGGTAATCCTCCAAGTATTCTGATAGGAATTTAAAAACTATATTGATTGTATGCAATCTTGAACAATTTTTCAATGAAAATGTTCTTATTTAGTTTATCCTTTTTCTTCATAATCAAACAAAAGGGGAAAATAACGCTACATACAAAAAATAAGTAACATTTTTTAATATAGCATTTATAAAGAAAAAGGTAAAACAATACTTCTTATTTAACAGCCCTGATTCACTAAAAAAGAACTTGTGAAAATCACAAGTTCTCCTCCATACATATTAAGCGCTCTGGTTTCCTTCCATTTGCGTTTTGTACATATCGTAATAACGCCCGCGCTTTTTCATTAGTTCATCATGAGAGCCTTTTTCTAAAATCGTTCCTCTATCAAGCACAATAATTTGATCTGCGCTTTTAATTGTTGAAAGACGGTGAGCAATAATAAATGTCGTTCTTCCTTTTTTCACAACTTCTAACGCTTGTTGGATCATCGCCTCTGTTTCTGTATCAATACTAGACGTTGCTTCATCTAAAATTAAAATGGCTGGATCAAAAGCGAGTGCTCTAGCAAACGAAATAAGCTGACGTTCTCCGGTTGAAAGTGTGCTTCCTTTCTCCGTAATTTCTTCATCTATATTGTTCGCAAACCGTTCAGCACCAACATCACGCAATGCTTTTACGATGCGATCTTCTGAAATTTTTTCATTCTCTAAGCTTACATTAGAAGCGACCGTCCCGCTAAATAAAAACGGATCTTGCAGTACGATTCCCATATGTTCACGCGTTGCTTGTTTCGGCATCGCTTTTACATCGTGACCATCAATCGTAAGCTTCCCTTTTTCAAACTCGTAAAACTGGAAGAGTACATTCATAATAGAACTTTTTCCTGATCCAGTATGACCGACAAGTGCCACTGTCTCGCCTTGTTTCGCTTCAAAAGAAATATTTTTTAGCACTTCATCTTTTCCATTATAAGAAAACGACACATTATCAAACTTCACATTTCCTTGTAAGCGAGGCATACGTTCCTCTTCTACTGCTTCCCCTTTTTCCTCTAACAATTCAAAAACACGTTCTGATGCAACACGCGATTGTTCTAAGTTAGCAAGCTGATTTACCATATTTGTAATTGGTGAGAACAATCGTGTTAAATAATCAACGAACGCATACAGTATCCCTAAAGAAATGACGCCTGTAGCACTTAATGAAGCGCCACCGAAATACCAAATCACACCTGTGAAAGCGATATTTCTTAATACAGACACTAAATTATGAGAAGTTGCGGCATTTAAATTCAAAATTTTATTTTGATACTTAAAATAATCGCCATTTAATTCTTCAAACTCTTTTTTCGTTTCACGCTCTTGACGGAACGCTTGAATAATTGGCATACCTTGAATGGATTCATTCACTGTTCCGTTAATATCAGATAAACGTGAGCGCATTTTATGATTGTATACAGACGCATACTTTCTATAAAGAATTGCCCAAACGATTAAAATCGGGATGATAAGTAAACATAACGTCGCCAATTTTACGTCGAGTAAAAATAGCGCAGCGAATATCCCGATAATATAAATGATACTAGAAACGAATGTCGCAAGTACCGTTACGTATAGATCACGAATGGCTTCCGTATCATTCGTTACACGCGAAACAATTTTCCCTGCTGGTAAATGATCGAAATAACGAATCGGCAACGTTTGAATATGAGAAAAGACATCTTCCCTCATAATTTGAATAATTTTGTTCGCTGCTTTCTGTAAGAAAAATTGCTTTCCGTATGCAAATAATGAGACAACTACTAATAAAGCGAAATAGCCACCACCAAGTAATAATAGGGGGTTTATTTCTGGTTTATAAAAAGCAAACACTTCTTCTTTCGTTAATGCTTTCGCTTTATACACTTGCACCGCCTTACCATTTTGGACGGTAATCATATCACCTTTTACAGTACGTGACCCTTCAGCATTCACTTTATTTGGTACAAAGTAATATTGAAAACCGACCTGCATCACGCGTACTTCTTTTCCTTTTTTCTCACCTTGTTCAAAGCGATCACTTCGCTTATAAAAGGCACCATTATACGAAACAGCCTCTGCACTCTTTTCTGTTTCATACCAAGGTTTCTCTATTCCAACGATATGATCGTCAATCATCGTTTTCGCGACGAAAGGACCAGCAAGTTCTGCGATGACGAAAATAAATAACATTAGCATCGCTGCAAAAATTGTCCCTTTTACTTTCATGGCATATTGGAACAATCGTTTTGATACGCTCATATTTTCACCCCACTATCCGCACTTTCACTTTCCCCTTGTTGTCTTTCAAACTGCTCCGCATACCAGCCTCCGCTTTGAATAAGCTGTTCATGCGTACCTTCTTCCATTACTTCACCTTCATCCATAACGAGAATCCAATCCGCATGTTGTACGGCAGATAAACGGTGCGTCGTAATAATCGTCGTCTTTCCGCTTCTTTCTGTTCTTATATTGTCAATGATCGCTGCTTCCGTACGAGCATCAACAGCTGATAAAGAATCGTCCAAAATTAAAATTTCCGGATTTTGAATAACAGCTCGCGCAATTGAAATCCTTTGTTTTTGCCCTCCTGATAAAGAAACACCTTTCTCTCCGACGAGCGTTTCTAACCCTTCTGGTAAAAACTCTAAATCCTTTGTAAACGCCGCAATTTCAATTGCTTTCTCGAGTTCTTCTTCCGTCGCTTCTCGGTTCCCAAATAAAATATTTTCCCTCGCTGTCTTTGAGAACAAAATATGTTCCTGAGGTACATACCCAATCCACCCGAGTACATTTTCATTCGTTATTTTATCTAACGTCACATCAGAGACCGCAATATCCCCATCACCAAGCGGATATTGACGAAGAAGCTGACGTACAAGCGTCGTTTTTCCGCTTCCTGTTTTTCCAACAACTCCAAGCGTCTCCCCTTGTTTTAATGTAAATGAAACCTTCTTTAAATTTGTTTCATTTGATGAAGGATATGAAAAGGTAACGTCATCAAACTGAATATAATCCGGCTCTTGTACAAGCTTTGGGTTTTTCGGATCCTTTACATCCGGTTCGTACGCTAATGTTTCATTCACACGGTCTAACGAAGCGTTTCCTCTTTGCATAACATTGATTAACTCGCCAATTGCAAACATCGGCCAAATCATCATCCCTAAATACACGTTAAATGAAACAAGTTCACCAAGTGTCACCTTTGATTGAAATACAAGATACGCGCCGTACACTAAACCAATTAAATAACTAAGACCGACAAGCATTTTCACAGTCGGCTGGAATAATGCATCGATTCTTGCTACCTTCATATTTTTTTCGTAGACGTCATCTCCTAACTGATGAAACCTTCCCTCATCTGCATTTTCCTGTACGTATGCACGAATAACGCGCACGCCAGCAATCGATTCAAGTACTTTATCATTCATATCTCCGAACGCATCTTGCGCAACTGTAAATCTCTCATGCAATTTCTTTCCATATATGTTCATCGCATACGCCATAATCGGAAGTGGTATAAGCGCCGCAAATGTAAGCTCCCAACTGATTGTAAATCCCATCATAAAGACAATCGTAAGCATATATAAACTCGAATCCACGAGCGTTAATATACCGAAACCAGCTGTCATAGCAATTGCTTTTAAATCATTTGTCGCTCTCGCCATTAAATCACCAGTACGATTTTTATGATAAAACGTCGGTGTCATTTTAAGTAAATGCCCCATAAATTTAGAACGCATCGTCTTCTCGAGTACGAATGCTCCCCCAAACAGCTGATGTTGCCAAACGAAAGTAAGACCATATCCAATTACCGTAACCCCTATTAAAATAAGAATAAATTGCATAATCGCCGCATTCGTTAACGTTCCTGTTTTTATATTATCAATCGTAACCCCTAACACTTTCGGGGGAATGACTTCAACTATATTTACAATTAAAAGAGCTCCAATAGCGATACTATATCTCTTCCAATGCTCTTTAAAAAACCATTTTAGCTTTAGTAATACTGATAACAATGTAACCTCTCCCTTCTCGTTCTCGTTTCACTCCCATTTCTTTACCCACTATCCAGATCCATCACATTTACATTTCGTAATCCATACAATCTCATCACATTTTTCCACCTTCCAAAGTTTTATATAGTAATGTGGAAAACAAAAAAAAGCATACCGCCGCTTGACGATATGCACAAAAATGCATAAAAGCGTACGTTACGATATACGCAACGTACGCTTTTTATAAGACAAAGATGCCTTATATATCCGCACGGGTTGCGTAATGATATGAATGTTTTCTGCCATTTAACAGAGCTAAGCCCATTACATTTACGATTACAATCATTACGCACACCCCCTTCATTTATTTTCCATTTATAATCTTACAACTTTATTGAGTATTCTGTCAATTGTTTTTTCACAAACTGAATAAAAATATACGCTACATCCGTTTGAAATAAGAGAATCTTCTGTAAGAAAGGGCATACAAAATAAAAAAAGAATAAGAAATCGTTTTCACAAACATTTCATTTGAAAAATGTTATCAAACACCCTACAATCACCTTATACTCACTCTTACAAGTTGCTATTTTAGGAGGACTAATCATGACAACTAGCAATACGTACAAATTTTATTTAGACGGAGAATGGAGAGAAAGCTCTTCAGGAGCAACAATCGAAATTCCATCTCCATACTTACACGAAGTAATTGGACAAGTACAAGCAATTACTCGCGGAGAAGTAGATGAAGCAATTGCATCTGCAAAAGAAGCTCAAAAATCATGGGCGGAAGCTTCTCTACAAGATCGCGCAAAATATTTATATAAATGGGCTGATGAGCTCGTAAATATGCAAGATGAAATTGCCGATATCATTATGAAAGAAGTCGGTAAAGGTTATAAAGATGCGAAGAAAGAAGTTGTTCGTACAGCTGATTTTATTCGTTACACAATCGAAGAAGCTCTTCATATGCACGGAGAAAGCATGATGGGCGATAGCTTCCCTGGTGGAACGAAATCTAAACTTGCGATCATCCAACGCGCACCACTTGGTGTTGTATTAGCAATCGCACCATTTAACTACCCAGTAAACTTATCTGCTGCAAAACTTGCACCAGCATTAATTATGGGTAACGCTGTTATTTTCAAACCAGCAACTCAAGGTGCAATTAGTGGTATTAAAATGGTTGAAGCACTTCATAAAGCTGGCCTTCCAAAAGGTCTTGTAAACGTAGCGACAGGACGCGGTTCTGTAATTGGTGACTACTTAGTAGAACACGAAGGCATCAATATGGTATCGTTCACAGGTGGTACAAACACAGGTAAACATTTAGCGAAAAAAGCTGCAATGATTCCACTTGTATTAGAACTTGGTGGTAAAGACCCTGGTATCGTTCGTGAAGATGCTGACTTACAAGATGCTGCAAACCATATCGTAAGCGGTGCATTCTCTTACTCTGGTCAACGTTGTACTGCTATTAAACGTGTACTTGTACACGAAAACGTAGCGGACGAGCTTGTTAGCTTATTAAAAGCGCAAGTAGCTGAGCTATCAGTTGGATCTCCAGAACAAGACAGCACAATCGTTCCATTAATCGACGACAAGTCTGCTGACTTCGTTCAAGGTTTAGTTGACGACGCTGTTGAAAAAGGTGCAACAATCGTTATCGGTAACAAACGTGAGCGTAACTTAATTTACCCAACATTAATCGACCACGTAACAGAAGAAATGAAAGTTGCTTGGGAAGAGCCATTCGGCCCAATCCTTCCAATCATCCGTGTTTCTTCAGATGAGCAAGCAATTGAGATTGCTAACAAATCAGAGTTCGGCTTGCAAGCAAGTGTCTTCACAAAAGACATTAACAAAGCATTTGCAATTGCTAACAAAATCGAAACTGGTTCTGTTCAAATTAACGGACGCACAGAGCGCGGCCCTGACCACTTCCCATTCATCGGTGTAAAAGGTTCAGGTATGGGCGCACAAGGTATTCGTAAGAGCCTTGAATCTATGACACGTGAAAAAGTAACTGTATTAAACTTAGTTTAATCTTATATGTAGAAGCTGATCTAGTTTTAGATCAGCTTCTTTTTATATCAAATAATTATTCATTCCCAATAACAAACTCTTCTCTATAATCTGATTATTACTATATCCATTGACGTATAAAAATACATTTGTTACTCTTAACTACGTTAATTTAATATTAAAATCCTCATTCGTATCTCGGTGAGGTAGAGGTTGCAATCATTAAGAGTATCGTTTCAGGAGATGTAGTGGCATTGATGAAGGAATGAGAAAGGAATGATTGCCGAAGTAAGTTGTGTCCACCATGCACACTTGCTGGGTCTGCATTTAATAAGTGCAGAACTGTCACAAACGAAACGTTTCGTTTGTGGAGAGCTATCGAGAGGTATGTCGTGGGTTTCTTATAAGATAGAAAGCATGTAGCGGCAAATTACGTGCTTTTTTTGTTTTGTTTGGGACTTCTCTTCTCTACTAAGAAGACATACATATCTCCTCGCTTGACTTGGTTATACTAACTTTGGAGGTATTTTCTATGCAACAAAAAAAATGGGGCTTTTGGGTACTAACAGCTTTCGTTGTCGGTAACATGGTTGGCGCTGGTATTTTCATGGTGCCAAGTACGTTGGCACAAACAGCAAGCCCTCTCGGTGTCACTTTAGCTTGGTTAACAACAGGGTTTGGTGTATTAATGCTAGCTCTTGTTTTCGGTAATTTAGCAATTCGTCGTCCTGATTTAACGACAGGACCACAAAGTCATGCATATGCTTTATTCTCATCACCAAAAAAGAAAAAAATGGCTGGTTTCAGTATGGTATGGGGATATTGGGTTGCAAACTGGGCAAGTAACGTTGCCATCATTACATCTTTCGCGGGATATTTATCACTCTTTTTCCCAATTATGAAAGATACACGACTACTATTTTCAATCGGTTCTTTTAACATAGAAGTCGGAAAACTAATTACATTTACGATTTGTTCCATCTTACTTTGGGGAACTCATATTATATTAACAAACGGTGTAAGCGGAGCTGGAAAGCTAAACTTCTTAGCAACAACAACGAAAGTAACTGGATTCCTTTTATTCATCGTCGTTACTTTATTTGCATTCGAAGCTTCTAAGTTTGGACAATGGTACACACCGATGATCGATAAATCAGGTGTATCACACGGCCTTCTTTCACAAGTAAATTTAGCCGCTCTTACGACGCTTTGGGCGTTTATCGGAATTGAATCAGCAGTACTTTTATCAAACCGTGCTACCTCTCCTAAAACGGTAAAACGCGCAACAGTGGCTGGATTACTTATTACAGTTGCGATTTACTTAGGAATTACCATTTTAACAATGGGTGTACTTCACGTTGATAAATTACAAGCTTCGGAACGTCCATTAGCAGATGCACTAAACGCTGCAATGGGTCATGGCGGCGGGAAACTGATGGCATTACTTGCTCTTACTTCCCTATTCGGTTCTATATTAGGCTGGATTTTATTAAGCTCAGAAGTACCGTATCAAGCAGCAAAAGAAGGTTTCTTCCCTTCCTTCTTTACGAAAACAAATAAAAAAGGAAGTCCAATTTACTCATTACGACTAACAAACATTATGTCGCAAGTGTTCTTATTCTCAACACTATCCGGAACAATTGCGGAAGCTTATACATTCGTTATTACCGTATCAACACTAGCCTACCTCATTCCATATCTCGTTTCACCAATCTTCCAGTTAAAACTAGTCGCAACTGGTGAAACATATAAAAATGAAATGCGGGCAAGAATTACAGATGGCATAGTCGCAGTGATCGCACTTTGCTACGCACTATGGGTTATTAAAACCGGCGCATCCGATATAAAAACGTTCCTTCTCGGAATTGGTTTATTCGTAATCGGCTTTGCCTTCTATCCATTAATGAATCGTGATCAGAAAAAAAATAACGAAAAGAAAAACGAGCAAGTTGCATAACGCAATTTGCTCGTTTTTTCTTTTATAAAACATATATAATAGAACAAAGAGGTGAAAAACATGTCAATTGAATCGCTATGGAGCAGTCGCTTCCAACAACATATGCAAAATGTCATTACATACTTTGCACGTATGATTAACGGTTTACTATATAGCTTTATCTTTATTTCATGCGTTGGCGCATACTACTATGCTCAGTTTCTAAAAACATCCCCTTCTAAAGGACTATCTTTACTACTTATCACGATTGTACTTACATTCATTATAACCAGATGTCCTATCCGTACATTTATTCAAAAACCTGATGCTGTCTATTTACTAGCACTAGAAGAGAAATTAACTTCTTATTTCAAAAAATCTCTTCTATATAATTACATCATTCAGCTTTTCCCATTATTATTTACGTTCCTTATTCTCGTTCCACTTGCACTGCAATCCTTACAAGTAACGGTACCTTTCTTATGTACAATCTTTATCGTTTTAATGATTACGAAAGCTTGGAACCTGTACATACATTGGATGTGGCGTGATAGTTATGAAAAAAGCATATGGTTCATTATTCGTATTACTTGTAACGCACTAATTACTTATATGCTGTTTTACTCAGCACATGTTCTCATATTAGGCGGATTACTCTTACTACTTGCTTTCCTGCTTCTATACACGAAAAACCAGCCTACAAAACGAATACCGTGGGATTACATAATCGAACAAGAAGAAAAAATGAACGTTCGTTTTTATCAATTTGCTAGCATTTTCACCGATGTTCCGCAACTAAATAAGCAAGTAAATAAAAGAAAATGGCTTACCAATTGGATTGAACCTTTATTGCATAAAAAACGAGCAACTTTCTTCTATTTACATACACTCGCATTTTTACGCGGGAATGATTATTTCGGTATATATATTCGCTTAGGAGTAATTGGTGCCTTCGCCTTATATTTTATACCAAATATATACGTAAAAGGCGCTATCGCATACATCGTCCTATATATGATTTCTATGCAGCTCCGTTCCCTGTGGAAATATTTTTCGGGAAATATTATTGCAGCATTATATCCAATTGATACTGAAAAACGAATGAATCAATTTCTTCGCTTAATCTTTATATTGCTAAGTATTCAACTCATTGTATTTTCAAGTGTTATCCTCATTGCTACAGGTCAATTTTCACATAGCCTTATCATTATAATTATCGGGTTACTCTGGATCAAATTTATTATTGTGCCAAAAACGAAGCAACGCATTTCTTCGTTTTAACGAAAAGAAGTATCTTAAAAGCCAAGGAGAAAATAAATTATCTCCTTGGCTTTTTTATTTTTCTTCCTCAAACAAGAATTACCGGAACAACCGATATTTTATGATTTTACATACAAAAACGATAATACATGTTTACGCCCTAACAAAAAGGGTATGTATTAAATTAACAGGGCAAAGGAACTGGAGGGAATGAAAAACATGAATTAAAGTTTTACTTTATAAAAGGCATTGCTCAAGGATGATTCTGAAACCGATACTATAATGTAAGGAGCTGTTTGCAATGAGTAAAAAAATTGCTATTTTAATAACGGATTATTTCGAGGATACAGAATACACAGAGCCAGTAGAAGCTTTTAATCAAAAGGGATATGAATTAACAACTATTGAAATGGAAAAAGGTAAAACGGTACACGGTAAACAAGGAAAAAGTGAAGTCGTAATTGATAAAAGTATTGATGATGTTTCTCCAGAGAACTTTGATGCCCTCTTCATACCAGGCGGATTTTCCCCAGATATACTTCGTGCAGATGAGCGTTTTGTTCGCTTTAGCAAAGCATTTATGGATGCGAAAAAACCTGTTTTTGCTATTTGTCACGGACCTCAGCTACTTATCACTGCACAAACACTTGAAGGACGCGATGTGACTGGATATAAATCTATTGAGGTCGACTTAAAAAATGCTGGTGGACATTTTCATGACAAAGAGGTTGTCGTATGCCAAAATCAGCTAGTAACAAGTAGACAACCGGAGGATATCCCCGCGTTTATTGAAGAATCATTGCGTATATTAGGATAGTTACTTTGGCTAACCTCATTTTATTTGTATGAAAAAAATTTAATCAGTGGGGTTTTGTTCATCCCCTACTGATTATTAGCCCTCACCAACTGGTCGTTTACAGGCAATCCGACCTCCACAAATAGCGGGATAAATAAAAAGAGTGTAATCCAAAAGTGCAGTTTTAATGACCTTTTGGTTTACACTCTTTTCTCGTCCCAAAATTTCTAATCACTTTTCATAGGCCTTTCTCATATAGTGAAAATAACTATACGATTCCTATCCATAAGTTAAATAATAATTTTACACATATATAAATAAAAAAGATGGGAGCCTTAATTATGAATAACACTCCACCTTCAACGCCCCCAAATCCTACTGAAACAAATACTCGTGAAGTGAGCTTACAAACGTTACGCGTCATTGGGCTTATTGTACTAATTAGTGGCTACATATTAGTAGCTCTTTCTGAAGTAGGAACGCTAAAAAATCTTTTGCTACAGCCTAACACTACTCCAAATTTAGCTAAAGTTGATCCGTTCTAAAAATTATATAAAAAGCGAGTCCAGTTCGTTCGCTTTTTATATAGTTTTATCCAATCTGAGAAGCATTTCTCTCACCTTCATACTTCTCTCTCCCAATCGCCTTCATAAATAATAAAATACTGCTCATACCAACGATAAAATACAGAGCACTCATTCCCCAAGATGCAAGAAATGAACCTAGCATAACACCTAATGCCCCGTTCATTTTTGCAACTTGAAAGACCATCCCGTTAATCGCCATATAAGAACCTCTTGCCTCATTTGGCACCATATCTGCCATTATAGATTGACGAACCGGCACATACATCATCTCTCCTACAGTTTGGAACAGCCCTGCAATTAATAAGATCCATAAACTATTGCTCGTTCCGATTATTGTAAATCCAATTGTATAAATGAATAAACCTACATATAAAATTTTCAAATCGTTGAAGCTTTTTAGCATTTTAATAAGAAGTGCTGAACATAACACAACTAAAATTGTATTCTCTGCTGAAATCCAGCTCAACATTCGAATACCTGTTAAATCAAACGTAAAACCATTCCCGAATAAAAAGTGCACCGTTTCAAATTCCTGCTGCAAACGTACTCCTAAATAATTATTAATTTGAAACTCTAAAGACAATGTACATATACTTGCTGCACAAAAAATTAAAAATGCTCTATCTTTCATCACGACTTTATAACTATCTGCCATATCTTTTAATACATTTTTCTTCTCTACTGTTTTTCTCGCTACATACACTTCTTCCATATATACAGCCATCACATATAAAGTAATAACGGCAATAACTGTTAATCCGATAAACAATTGCAATCTATAGTTCTCAAATAGTAATCCGCCAAATATTGCTCCAATTGCCATTGATAAATTAATAGCCCAATAGTTAATGCTGTACATCACTTTTCGATTTTCAGGTGTACTCACATCAATTAACATCGCCTCTGTCGCAGGGTTCATAAGTCCAGACCCTAAACTATTCACTAACATAAAGATAAATGTTAGCCACGGTGAATCTACGTAATCCGAATTGGCAACCCCCATACAAGCGATGGAAATGACTTGTATACTTTGACCAATAATCATCACCTTTTTACGACCGAGCCGATCCCCAACATATCCACCGTATAAACCAATTACTAATGAAGCTATGACATTAATGAGTAATAACGCACCTGCAATCGCACTACCTAACTTTATTGAAAAGTATATCGCCATAAATGGAAAAATCATCGTGGACACAGCACGTGTTAAAAACGAAGTTATAATTCTAATTTTTATATTTCGATGCATACTCCAAAACCCCATTGTTTCCCCCTCCTTATGCTTACTTATTTTACTTTGAAAAAGAGGAAGAAAAAGGTTAGAATATTCTAAAGAGTTTCCCCTTTTATTATAGAAGGAAGTGTATATATGAAAATTATGGACTATTACATTAGACTAAGACTACATGCACAAGATCAACAGCATATCCGAAATAGCTTACAAGAACTAGCGGATATTTTATATTGCAGTACGAAAAACGTGAAAATTTTATTAAAGAAAATGAGCGAGGAGCAATTAATTCACTGGACTCCAGGGCGTGGACGCGGGAATAAAACGGAAATTAAATTTTCGCATAGTTTCCTAGAAGCGATTGAATCCTATACAGATGAACTGTTAGATCAAGAAAAATTAAAAGAGGTCTTTCTTCTTTTAAAAGAACCCCTATCTCTTGCACTTCAAAGAAAGATAGAAAATAAACTGCATCATCATTTTGGATACGAACCTTCAAACGATATGTACGATATATTAAAGATTCCTATATCGAGAAAGATATTCCCATTAGATCCGGCCTTTGTCGCTGTAACTACGGAGAGCCATCTTACGAGTCAAATTTTTGACACGTTAGTCGTTTATAACGGTGTTACTGAAACAATGGAGCCACACATTGCGCATACGTGGGATTTAAGTGAAGACGGGCTTACGTGGACCTTTTATTTACGAAAAGATATACATTTTCATAACGAAACAGTTTTAACTTCTAAAGATGTACAATTTTCATTTGAACGATTAAAGCAAGTTCACTCTCCTTTCGAATGGTTAACAGAAGAAATTGTTCAAATTGAAACACCATCACCACTGCAAATACGGTTCCATTTAGCAAAACCAAATTTATTTTTCTTACACTATGTAAGTTCCATGCAACTAGCAATTTTGCCGTGTGATGCTAGTATTCAAGATCATCATTATATAGGCACTGGACCTTTCAAACTTGCTCATTACTCTGAAGATAATATCGTACTCGAAGCGTTCACCCATTATTTTAAAGAGCGCGCGTTATTAGACCGTATTGAATTTTGGGGTATTCCTGATCATGTGCAAATCGATGCTGATTATGAACTACCAAATGAAGAGGAAAATGAAAGGCATGATATACAAATAGAAGAAATAGGTTGTATTTATGCTAGCTTCAACTTTACAAAACCTGGTCCTCATCACGACATGTACTTTCGAAAAGCCTGGAGAGAACTATATGACGTTGAAACGATACTTCATAGCATAGAGGGTAGACGAACAATTGCTGCATCAAGCTTTTTCCCTGAAAGAAGTCGCCAAACTTCTAAAAGATCTTACTCTTTAGAAAAAGCGAAAGAGTATTTAAAAAAGAGCATCTATAATGGAGAAACGATACATATTTACTTCTTCGCATTTAAAGATAGTGAAAATGACGCACACTTCCTAAAAGAACGGTGTGAAAGTTTAGGTATACAAGTAGAGCTTCACCCATTTCTCGTTTCAGATTATACGGATCATTCTATCGATAAACATGCCGATATTATTTTCATGGGAGAAGTGTTTGCTGCCGATCATGAACTTGCATTCTTAAATGTATTTAAAAATAAAAGTTGCTTCGTAAACCGGTTCATGGACCCGCACTATGCAAACCAAATTAACTGTTTACTTGATACCTTTTTATTAGAAGAAAATAAAAAGAAGCGCTATGAGCTCATGTATGAAATCGAAGAATTTTTACAAGCAGAGCACATCATTTTATTTAACTATCACGTTTTGAAAAGGAAAACATATCCTTCTTCTTTAAAAAATGTAACAATTGATTCATTCGGCTGGGCAAATTTTGCGAAGTTATGGATACAGCCATCCACGTATTAAAATGTGAGTTTTTATAAAGTGAAACTTTAATCAGTGGGGTTTTGTTCATTCCCACTGATTATCAGCCCTCACCAATCGGGCTTTTACAGGCAGCCCGACCCCCACCTAACTTCTTTGCCTCCGCTGAATTTTGAGGTGGGGGTCTTACTACCCGCAAATAGCGGGATAAAAGGAGAAGAAACATGAAACGCACCCTAGAAAAAAGACTTTCTTATCTATACACAGGTGAGTTATTTTCAGTCATTACTTTTATTTTCACAAGTTACTTACTTAATTACGCTTATCCTACATTACATTTATATTCCCTATATTCTTTTTGGGTCTCATTTCTTCTTTTAGAGTTTATCTTATTACAAGGAATAATTTACTGGTACGTAAAGTTGAAACGACTAAAAAAAGAGAAAACATCTGTTACGCCCATTAGGATGATTCAATATTTAAAAATACTTAAAAAGATAAATATAGCATTCATTATCGCAGGATTTATTACGTTTACTATTGATTTTATAATTTTGTTTCCCCACTTACCTTTAGGCGGGCTATCATTCACTCTATTTATTTATATTTTTGCATTACTTGAGTACATTAACTATTATCACACTCAGCTTTCATACGATAACATCTCTGATATTAAACATTTAATCAAATCAAAAAAACTAAAACAGTCCTGTATAAGTAAAGATTTTCAACGTATTTCACAACATGAAGCTTAATTAGTGAGAGTTTTGTTCATCCCACTAATTATTCACCCCCACCAATCAGGCTTTTACGGGCAGCCCGACTCCCCACAAATAGCAGGATAAAACAAAAACCCCTTACCGTCGTAAGGGGTTTTATTACTTCGCAAAACTTTCAGCTAGCTGTTTCTCTCTCCACATAAATGTAATGCCGAGACCAACTATTAAAACAACTCCCGAAAATGCATATGGATAATGAATGTTCATATCAAATAATATTCCGCCCATCGCTGGTCCTGCAATATTCCCTAAACTCGTATACGTTGAGTTCATACCAGCAACGAATCCTTGCTCTTTGCCAGCTGCTTTTGATAAAAACGTCGTTAAAGCTGGACGAAGTAAATCAAATGCTAGGAAAATGAAGCAAGTAACGAGAAGTACAATCCAATAATTAAAGACTACAGTTGAAACGAATGCTAATACTGCACCTACAATTAAACATATTTGAATTAACACTTTTTCACCGAACATGTCGACCAATTTGCCAAACATAAATACTTGCACAACTACCCCAAAGATTGAACTAATTGTAATAATTGCCGCAATATCTTTCGGTGTGAATCCAAATTTATGATCAGAGAACAGACTAAACACAGTTTCATACGCTGATAATCCGAATGCGAGTACAAATACGATAATAAATGCAATTGCATACATTGGATGTAATGATTTCTTTAAATCTCCAATAAAACTTGATTCTTTCGTATTAGCAGAAATCTCTGCAAGCTCTTCTTTCGTTAACGGTTCTTTTAAAATAAAGATAGAAATTACACATGCTATAAAAGCAATTGCTGCTGCAACGAAAAACGGCACACGTATACCGTATTCTGCAATAAATCCGCCGATTCCAGGCCCTATAATAAATCCAGTGCTAATAGCCGCTGATAAATATCCCATCGCCTTTGGACGTTCCTGCATAGATGTAATATCCGCAACATATGCCGTAACACCAGGCATAATAAACGCAGCACTAATTCCGCCTAGCACCCTCGCTACATAAAGCATCCACACATCTTTTCCTAATCCAAAAAGAAGTTCTGAAACACCAAAAATAAATAATCCAATGATGATCATTTTCTTCCTACCATAAAGATCGACCCACCGGCCTGTAATAGGTGACGTAATGAGCTGAGCCATTGCAAACACTGCAACGAGATATCCCATCGTCTTCCCTGTTAAACTCATGTCATTCATAAAGGACGGCATAACCGGAATGATTAATCCAATCCCTAAAAAAGCGATAAATATATTACTCAAAAGAATGACCAATACCATCTTTTGTTCTTTTATCGGTTTCTTCACTTTTTAACACCTCTTCCCGTAAGCTCCTCTCAAAAAAAATAATGCCCAAGAAGCTTTTTCTTTCTCCTACTATTTGTGGGCTAATCATGAGTAGAGATGCCCCTACCCATTAGAATTTCACTCTATCCTTCCACACATACATACGTATTAGGTGAATGACTATCATTCATTTCTCCTCAAAAATAAACCTACCTTTTCAGACAGGTTCATCTTACTACTTCTTTATATGTAGTGCATGTGTTAAAAAATCTAGTACTTCTGCCTTCTGTAGCTCGACTTGCTCATCATCTTTATGATCATATAAATAAACTTGTTCCGCTGCTGATTCAACTAGAGCGATAAATAACTTAGCTGTTCGCTCTGCATGAACCGAATCGCGAATTTCACCAGCTTCTTTCGCCTCATTTAAAAATTCACTTAGCCACATATAAAGAGGCTCATACACAGCTTCCCATTCTTTTATATGTTCTGTAGATGCAAGACCTGCATACATTAAAGCTTGTATTTCACGATACTCAGCTATGAAGTTAAACACGGCATCTATTACTTGCGTAACTTTACTTGAAAAAGGCGCATCATTTTGCACTTTTTCTTTCACTGCAAGTATCATCTTTTCAACCATCACTTCTGCTATTGCAGGCATAACAGATAACTTAGAAGGAAAATATAAATAGAAAGTTCCTTGTGCAATGCCAGCCAATTTCACGATATCAGAAATCTTCGTTTTTTCAACGCCCTTTTCCTGAAACACTTCAATAGCTGCATAGACAATTTTCTCTTTTTTATTCATCATCTAAACCCTTTCAAACGCATATTGAATGACTGTCACTCATTTTATAAAATAACTAGCTGTACTGTCAATTATCTTGCACTTTTTATAATAAAAATCTCCTAACGACTTGTTAGGAGATGCAGTACACCTTTACGAAAGAGCCTTTAATCCTGTCACTCCGCATACAATAAGAGCCACACTAATGATACGTGCTTTACTTTTTGACTCACCAAACAGGAACATGTTTAATAAAACGGCTCCTGCTGTTCCAATACCAATCCAAACCGCATACGCGACACTGACTTGTAAAAATAAGAAAGATGTATACAAGAATGTAAAGGATGTAGCAAACCCGCCTATATAAAGTGCACCATTTGCTAATGTCTTATCTTTACTATACATTTTAAGACCGATCACACCGACTATTTCACTAATTGCAGCACAAAAGACGAAAAACCAACCCATTTTTAAGCAGCTCCTTCCACAGTTTCTTCTTTATTATCAGCTAGCTTTAAACCGATAACGCCAGCTACAACCATTACGATAAAGAATAATTTCCCTACACTGAAACTTCCGCCAAAAAGGAATACATCCATTAAGAAAGTCCCGACCGTACCAGCTCCGGCAAAGATGGCATATACAGTTCCTGTCGCAAGATGTTCACACGCTTTAGAAAGGAAGTGAAAATCAACAGCGATAACTCCTAAAATAATAATCCAATGCCACCAAGTATCAGCCGTATTAAAGCCAAACACCCAAAAAATTTCAAAGATACATGTTAATATGACATATAACCAAGCTCTATTTTTCATACCTCTCACCTCTTATGACTGACTATCAGTCATTTTTGTTTTAAAAAAATATGCCTCTCATCACTACTATATATAAACAACTATCATCCTCATTTACATTATATTTGTTCCATTTCCAAGCTAACTGCATACTTTCATAAAAAAATGACTGAATGTCATTCATATGTATTGTACATGAATATTTTAAAAACTGTCAATGCCGAAAGTTTATTTAAAATTTCTTTCATCCGATTTGTATATTTCCTAATAATCTGTCAATAATGCTAGTAACATAATATTTTCTCCACTCCCCCTTGGAGAGATCCCTTGAATAGAGCAGTTAGCTTGTGCTAGCTGCTCTTTTTTATATTTGTTTCACCCAACATATCGAATCATCGCCACCTCATCACAATAATCAACCTTTGGACAATGTCTACAATCAATCCATACTTTCTCTGGTAGCGCATCTCTATTCACAAAATCAAACCCGCACTTTTGAAAAAATTCCGTTTCATATGTTAAAGAAATGACTCTGCTCACTTTTATTTTCGCTGCCTCATTTATTACATGGTTCACTAACATACGCCCGATTCCTTTCCCTGCATATGTATGCGAAACGACTAACGAACGGACCTCTGCAAGGTCCTCCCCTAACACATGTAATCCAGCAACCCCAATGATTTCCTCTTCTTCTTTCATAACATATAAACATTGTAAATATTGATAGAGAGATAAAAGCGAACGCGGTAAAACCACTCCCTCTTTTGCATAAGCTTCAATGAGACTATAAATTTCTTTCACATCACTCGTAACTGCATTAAAGATTTCCATATTTTATCCCCTTGTCCCTGATATTAATATTTATAAACCTAAATGAATTTTAATACATAATTTCATATAATAATACATCTCTCTTTTCTCCCCGTCAATTACTTTATACAAACAAAAAACCAAGCAATCTAGTCGATGCTTGGTTCCTCATTTCGTATCGGCAATACTGTCGAATATTTAATTTCACGAAGTGCTAAACTCGTCTGTATCCTTGTAATACCAAGCTTATTCAGCTTTCTAATAAACTGCTCCAGCTCTTTACGATCACGATTTGCAACTTTTAATAAATAATCATACTCTCCTGTTAAACAGTGACATTCTAACACTTCAGGCATCGACTCTAATTCTTTCTCCAGCACTTCAAGCTTATCCGATTGATGAATATTCGTACTTATAAAAATGAAACATAACAAATCAAAACCAAGCTTTTCTTGATTTAAAATGGCTACTTGCTTATCAATGAATCCTTCTCCATCTAATCTTTTTATTCTCGCGTGCATCGCAGCTGGTGATAAATTAACTCGTCGCGCAAGCTCTGCATTACTTACTTGAGACTCCTTCTGCAATATATCTAAAATTCGTACGTCTAAATCATCTAACACTTTAATAACAGATGACTCCATCAAAATTCCCCCTTTTTATTACCGATGATTATTCGAAAAAACAACTTATAATCTATATAAAACTGAATATCTTTCCATAAATATCATCCAAAACAAAATATATTATCAATTTTTATCCATTATACAAAAGAATATATTACATAATAAAGAAAAATGCTAAAATTATTTACAATTCATATTGATTACAACAAAGGGGATTTTAATATGCCTTATTTTTATGTCTTTTTACTATTATTAACGAGCTTATTATGGGGAGGAAATTTCGTCGTTGGAAAATCACTCGTCGATCATGCATCACCGCTGACACTAACAAGTTTAAGATGGATCATTGCAATCGTTTGTTTATTACCAATGGTATGGTTTAAAGAAAAGAAAATCTTTCCGCCTCGCGCTGCAATACTTCCGTTAGTACTAATGGGAATTTCAGGAGTCGCTCTTTTTAACATTTTTCAATTTTTAGCACTAGAAAAAACATCCGCAACGAATGTAGGACTTATTTCTACATTAAATGCGATTTCCATTGCACTATTTTCAGTATTATTTCTAAAAGAAAAAGTAAATACACTTCAAATTCTATCCATGATTCTTTCATTCTTTGGGGTTATTCTTGTCCTATTAAAAGGTAACTTTGCACTTTTATTTTCACTACATTTTAATAGCGGCGATTTATGGATGATTGCGGCTGTTTGCATTTGGGGAATCTATTCTGTTTGTAGTAAATGGGCAACAAAAACAACGACACCGCTCATGGCCACATTATACTCTGGTATTTTCGGTGTTATTTTATTACTGCCATTTAACATTGGGAGCTTCACTGTTTCCAATATAAACACTTCTTTCATCACATCCCTTTTATATACAGGGCTTATTTCTACCGTTCTTTGTATGGTATTTTGGAATATTGGCGTACAAAAATTAGGAGCTACTACATCAGGAATTTTTCTAAACTTCAATCCGATTTTCACAGCTATTTTAGCATTCCTTTTCCTCGGTGAAGAACTAACGTGGATACAAATTTTCGGGACAATGATCGTTGTGACAGGATGTTATTTATTTTCTCATTTCAAAACGGTTACTGTTCAGCCAACTAGAGCTTTATTGCGAAAACATTATTAATGAAAAAACATCGTCATCCGAGTGGCGATGTTTTTATTTACTCTTCATTTCTTTTATATACTGCTTTTCCTCTTCTGGTGATAAACGTTCCGTCGCCTTGCCAGTATCTCCACCTTGAAGGCTCCATAAAAAGTTGTGCTCCTCAACAGTTTGAGAAAAATCTCCTTTTTCCCATCTATTTATAATAGAGAATAACTTCATTTTATATTGAAAACCTGTACTATTTTCAATATCTCTTTTTACATTAAAAATTTCCTTTTCTGTCATTTCTAAAAATCCCCATTTTTCAGAGGATTTTACTTTTTGGTGCACCATTTTATGCATAGTAGAAATAATTTCACCTTCACTAGCTTGTGGAGATTCTTCTGCAACTTTCTTCTCTTTTTCGTTTTCCGCTTGCTGGGTTTGAATATTTTTATTCTCTTTTTCCACATATGCAAGCAATTTCTTTCCGCCAACTATAGACGAGATGATTACTATAATTGTAATACATATTCCTACAATCCATTTAAAAAGCATTAGCTCTTCATCGCTTCCTTAACAATATGACTATCTACATACTGCTTAAACTTCACGATTTTTCCGTTCTCCAGTTGCCATACATGAACAAACTCTGCTTCAAATGATTTTCCCGTTTCTTTATAAACTCCTGAATAAACACCTTCAGCAATAATTACATCTTTTCCGTTTACTTCATGGCACATATTTACACTCGCCTTAAAATCATCCCATTCTGATCCTAATCGGCTAAATACATTTTCCATTATTGCTTCTACACCTATATAAGTTCCCCCGTACGGGAATCCTTCTGCCTCTGTCCATTCTACTTTTTCAGAGAGGGCTTCTACTAAATGTTTTGCATTTGAAGAAGCTGATCCTTCATACGTGCTTCGAATAATTTCTAAATTTGATTTAGGCATATTACTTCCTCCCGTTTTATTTATTTTTTGCACAAGTTGTAACATTTACAGTTACAACTTGTGCAAAAAAATATTTATATTGTTTTATTCTTAATCCATCAGTTGTAATCATTATAGTTACAATCATAATTCAAGTCAAGTCAACAATTTATAAATAAGTTTACTTCGTTTTCATTACTTTCTCTTTTACGAAACGATCTACATAGCCTTCTGCTTTTACAACGAATAAATACGCACCCATTGCTAATAATGCAAGATCTAATTCATATCCTGGATTCTTTCCATCTCCTAATAAACCTGCTGCTCCATTTACCTTTACGATAGCTCCAGCTAAAATAAGAGCGAATAACAATCCTACATATCTTACGCCTAAACCGATGATTAATAATATACCACCAACTAATTCAACTGTTGCTACGCCATATGCAAGACCACCTGGTAAGCCGATGCTTGTAAACCATCCCGCTACGTTATCGATACCTGATTGAAACTTCGCTAAACCGTGTGCAAAGAACGTTACTCCTAACACGATACGAATCATTAAATTCCCAATATATTGGTTCATTTTAAACTCTCCTTTTTGTTTTGTTATGGTGAACTTTTATTTACAAGTCAAAACAATACGGTATTTCATTTCATTCGTCAAATACTTTTTTTAAGAAAACAAAAAACATTATCCCTTTTACGGATAATGTTTTCCTACAAAATAGCGCTAATTCAAGCTTTTACTCTATTGCACAAAAAAGTTGAAACATTTTTCCAGCGCCAACATACGGCAATAAAGACAAGTCCTCTTCTATAACCATCCCAACAACATTCACTTTCTCATCTTTAAGCAAATCATGTGTGGCAACTTGCATCTCTCCTGCATATCTACCGTACAATTCATTATCAATTGTAATGCTGCCTTTCTTTCTTGAAATTGTGTTCATCGGTTGTAATACAACTTTATTTCCTTCTCTTGATTCGACAGAGCGAATGACATCACGGGCTGGATCTAGTCTATTTGTATGCACTTGTTCTACCATTTTTAACACTTCACTTTTCTCTATCAATGGCTTGTACCGCAGCGGAATAATTCCTCTACTCGCACTCGCTATCTCTTGTACACTTTCTACACTTCCGCTTATATCCCCGATTAACACCTTATCGACACCACAATCTTGTACAAGTTCTAAGTACGCTTCAAGCGGGCGCATATTGCGGTGCTTTTCTAACGTTGGTAAGCCTTCATATAACGGACCACGTTTTTCATCATCTCCCGGAATAAATGCCATCGTTTTTATTCCGCACTCATGTAAGTATTCGTTTTGTTTTTGTAAAAAGGACTTTGCTAGTCCTGTCTCTGGACGCGGATAAAAATTATGCCATGCTTCTACATTCTCTACTCGTATACTTTCTGCAAGTAACTCTTTCCAAAATGACTTTGTAATCGTACTCGCATTTAAAGCCACTTTCATCTTATGAGATACGCGCGCAATTTCTTTCGGCGTAATGCCATAATCCATTCGTAAACCAGTAATACCCCATTCTACTAACTCTTCCACATTTTCGTACGTCATTCCTAAATGGTGTAGCGATTTTGGAGAAACATCGACCATTAATTCCATTTCATTTTCAAGAGCCTGCTTCCCAAGTATTTGAATTAACTCTTTATACGTATTTGGATCATCTTCTGGTATATGAAGTGATGTAAAAATAGATGAAAATCCATTTTTCTTCGCTACTTTTAGCCACTCTTCTTGTTTCGTTACTCGTTCTTTTGCAAGATAAATTGAAACTCCAATCATATGAATCTCCCTTTCTATGAATAGAAAAAGAGAAAGGAATCCCTTTCTCTATATGTTTTCTGCCATTTCTTCTTTGAATCCGAAGAAGTACGTAAAGATGAATCCGAAAGTATATGCTACTACTAATCCAAGGAAATATAATAAATATTTATTATCAGCAATTAACGGAATTAATGATAATCCTGATACACCAATTCCAAGTGCGGCTGTTTTCATAACTGCTTGGAATGCACCACCAACCGCTGCACCTAAACAAGCTGTAAGAAACGGTTTCCCAAGTGGTAATGTAACACCGTATAATAACGGTTCGCCAATTCCTAAAAATCCAACTGGTAATGCACCTTTAATTACGTTACGCAGTCGTTTATTTTTTGTTTTTACAAAAATCGCAATCGCTGCTCCTACTTGCCCAGCTCCAGCCATTGCAAGTACTGGTAATAAAGGTGTTACGTGCGTTTGATTAATAAACTCCATATGAATCGGTGTTAAACCATGATGCAATCCGACCATCACGAGCGGTAAAAATGTTCCCGCAAGTACTGCTCCTGCAAACGCGCCGCCAATATTTAAAATCCCATTAATTCCGCTTGTAATTCCTTCAGATAAGAAACCTGCTACCGGCTGAATGGCTAACATCGTTACGATACTTACGACTAATACAGTAATAAGCGGCGTTACAATAATATCAACTGCATTTGGCACTGCTTTTCGAACTTGTCTTTCCACTACAACCATAAGCCATGCTGCAAAAATAACTGCAAATAATCCGCCCCGTCCGGGTACGAGTGCTTCACCGAATAATTTTACAGTCGCCATCGCCGGGTTAAAAATTAAAATACCAGCAATTGCCCCAAGAACCGGTGTCCCGCCAAACTCTTTCGCTGTATTCCAACCGACTAAAATCCCTAAGAATGTAAAGATACCGCCACCAATGAGTAGTAACATTTGTAGCCATGTTGCATTCGGATCAGCACCTGCGTTTTTCGCAAAGTTAGCAACCCCGTTTATAATTCCTGACGCAACAAGACCCGGAATTAACGGAATGAAAATACTTCCTATTTTTCTTAAAAAGTTTTTCACTGGTGTATTATTTTTCTTCTTAATCTCTGATTTCATCTCTTGCCCGAGATCTTCAAGATGATGATCTGCCACCTCACCAATTCGCAGTCCTGTTAAACCTTCCATTTCAGCTGCTACTTTATTTACTGTCCCTGGTCCAACAACAACTTGAAGTGTCTCATCTTCAATAACACCCATAACCCCTTCAACCTTTTTCAAAAGGTCCATATTCACTTTACTTTCATCATGAAGCGTTAATCGCAGTCTCGTCATACAATGAGCAATACCACGAATATTTTTTACTCCCCCAAGTTGCTCTGAAATTTCTTTGGCCATTCTCTCTTCTTTCTTCATAATAGAATCCCCCTCCCTATTATTTTATAGTGCCTTCTTCACAAACCCTTTCGCTTCTTTTAATTTCTCCAGTGCTTCCCCATACTCACACTGCAATAACACCATAACAATCGCGGCTTTCACATTACGTTCTGCTTTTTCGTAATACTCTGCTGCTACTTCATAACTAACACCTGTTGCTTCCACAATAATGCGTTTTGATCGTTCTACTAACTTTTCATTTGTAGACTGAACATCTACCATTAAGTTTTTATACACTTTCCCTACACCAATCATAGAAGCTGTTGAAATCATATTGAGTACTAATTTTTGCGCTGTACCAGCTTTCAAACGCGTTGAGCCTGTTAAAATTTCGGCGCCTGTTTCTACTTCCACATTTAGCTTTGCATATTTACTTATTTCAGCATTTTTATTACAGGAGATACTAGCTGTACTCGCTCCCACGCTATGCGCGTATTTCAATCCGCCAATGACATAAGGAGTTCGACCACTTGCCGCAATTCCAATTACAGTATCTTTCTCGTTTAATCCGATACTTTTTAAATCTTCTTCCGCGAACTCTTCACGGTCTTCGGCACCTTCCACCGCTTTAGTAAACGCTTTCAATCCTCCTGCTATAAACCCCTGTACCATTTTATTATCTGTGCCAAATGTCGGCGGACATTCCACTGCGTCTAAAATACCTAAACGACCACTTGTACCAGCCCCAATGTAAATGAGTCGCCCTTCTCTTTCAAATGATTGAATTACAGTTTGCACAACCTGTTCAATCTGTTCTATCTCTTTTTCAACTGCTAACGCAACAGTTCGATCTTCTTCATTCATGCTTTGCAAAACTTCTTTTATACTCATCTCATCTAAATTCATCGTCTTTTCATTACGGTGTTCTGTCGATAAATTTTCTAACATATTACCACCTACTTTGAAATTTAATTTCATACTTTTATTATAACTTCAAGAAATTTAAAATCAATATGACTGTATTATTTTATGAAATTTAATTTCTTTTCATGACGAATTTATCCCACTTTAACTGGCAGTAAGACCCCCACCTCAAATTCAGCGAAAGCAAAGAAGATAGGTGGGGGATCAACTGCCTGTAAAAGTCCGATTGGTTCAACTAATAATAAGTGGGGGATGCCCCCCCACTTATTAAAGTTTCACTTTATGTCAGTACGCAAAAAAAAAGATGGGTTTCCCCATCTTCTCATTTTAACTTCCGTAACCGCAAGGCTTCTTCTCTTGTCTCCATAAATCGATCCAGCACTTTATTACCAATACGATTAAAAGTAATCACATATAAAGCATCAATCATATTCAGCTGTGTCATTCTCGAAGCAATACTCGCAATACGATGATCTTGTTCTACATCTGGCATACAAAGACGAATATCCGCCTCTTTATATAACGGTGATGATTGATCTAGCTTGGTAATCGCAATAACTGTTGCACCTTGTCTCTTCGCATATTGCGCCATTTCAAGTACATCTTTCGTACGACCAGATGTTGAAATCGCCACAAATATATCACCCTCTTTTAAATTTGTCACAAGCGGCAACATCATATGAAAATCAGATAGCATCATTGCAATAAATCCGAGCCTTGTAAATTTATAAGCCCCGTCCATCGCTGGAGTAGCTGATCCGCCTACTCCGTAAAATATAATTTTATCCGCATTTACAATAAGGTCTGCTGCTTTTTCCAGCTCCTTCTTATCTATAGCCGTAACGCTCGCCTCAATTGCAGCTTTATTCACATATGTAACTTTATTAAACAAGTCATACGGTCCATCTTCCGTATTCATCACTGAAAAATCGTTAATATTATAATCAGCAATCGTTAATTCGCGAACGAGTGCGATTTTAAATGCTTTAAAACTTCCGATTCCAATCGACTTACAAAAGCGAACAACGCTCGCCTCACTTGCGCCTGCATTCGTTGACACTTCTTTCGTCGTTAAGTTCGGAACAATCTCTGCATTCTCCATTATGTACATGGCAACCTTCTTTTCAGCTGGTGAAAATTGATCCATATTACTTTCAATTTTAAATAGTAATGTAGAAGCTTTCACTATTTAACCTCCACTTCTTACGGTTGCGTATCTTCTCTACTATCATTTGTATCATATAGATAAAAAGCATCATTACCAGGTGGATGATGAACAATTACAGTTCGCTCCCCTTTTTTATATGATGTTATTTCACCTTCAGATCGCTGCTTTTCCCATCCACCTATCCAAATTGCAAAGTCAGGTACAAAAGCAGTGTACTTATAGTCCTTCGGGTTTTCGTCTTCTACATAGGAAGAAAAAATAGAAACCGGAAAACCTTTCACTTTTGATTCTTTCCATGCAGTAAATGGTATACATAGCGCAATAAGTATGATTACACCGATAACCTTCCCCTTCGTAATCCTCACACATTTTTTCTCCTCGACTTATCATATACGTAGATTTTACCATAATTACAACCTATTCACGCTATATGACTATTGCTTTTTTCCAATAAAAAAGAGCTTACCTACATCAGATAAGCTCTTCTTCTCTATACAAAATACTTCTTCAAAAGTGGCGGCGTAATAATCGTCGTTAATATAACAACAATGACAATCGCTGTGAAATTTTCTTTCGCTAATAAATTCGCCGCAAGTCCATTCGCTGCGATGATAAGCGCCACTTCTCCGCGCGATACCATTCCCGCACCGATACTAATAGAAGATTGAAGGTTGAATCCTGTTAGTCTTGCTCCTAAACCTGATCCGATTAACTTTGTAAAAATCGCAATAAGCGTCATAATGATAATGAACCAAAGCTGGCTTCCGATACCTTGAAATGTAATTTCCATTCCGATACTTACGAAGAACACTGGTACAAATATCGCATAAGCAATTGGCTCAATCTTATGTTCTACCTCATGCTTGTATTCTGTTTGAGAAATCGCAATCCCTGCTGCAAATGCTCCAATAATACCGGCGATTCCCATCATTTCACTGTAATACGAAAAAGAGAAACAAATAATAAGTGCTGCACTAATTAATGCTTCTGTTACGCGAAGTGGTACGAGCATCTTCATAATCCATGGAACCACTTTCCAGGAGATGAAAACGATACTTACAAAAAAGATAATTTTCTTTGCAATGACAAGCGTTACATTTACATCTTGTGTACCTAAAAAACTCATCACAAATGCTAATAAAATAACAACAATTACATCATCAAATACAGCTGCCCCTAAAATCGTCGTACTTTCTCTCGTATTCATTTTCCCTAAATCTCTTAATGTTTGAACAGAAATACTAACCGAAGTGGCACAAAGTAATAACCCTAAAAAGATCGCATGCGACTGTAACATTCCAAACGCCAGTCCTGCTAAATACCCACCAAGGAATGGGAAAATAATCCCTCCCATCGCTACTGCGAATGCAGATTTCAAATTCCGATTTAACTCTTCTAAATCCGTTTCAAGCCCCGCCATAAACATAAGTAGTAAAACACCAATCTCACTCAGTTCATCAATCAATTCAGAACTATTAATAATACCAAGCACAGCCGGACCGATAATAATACCAACAATTAACTTACCAAGTACAGAGGGCTGGCCAAGTCTCACGCTAATATCACCAGCTAATTTCGTACAAAGTAAAATGACGACAAGTTCAAAATAAAATAACATAACATCTTCTCCTACTTTATAAAGTGAAACTTTTATGAGTGGTTTTGTCACTCTGTTAATCCTCGTCCATTCCTGCCAGTAGTTTCCCCTATTCATTCGCATTTTATTTGTCATATTTTTATTTGACAAAATATTCTGAATTATAATAAGATTAATCCAGCAATTTTAAAAAACTACCTACCATAACTGTACCTCCATTTACTTACATACTCTTTTCTAGTGGGCTCATACTATATTCGCAGTTATGGAAATGAAAAAACGGGGGGAGAGTCCAAAGTGAAGTCATTATTACGAAAAAAACCGCTTAGTACTGAATCACCACGGCAGCTAGATAGAACATTAACGGCACTCGATTTAACATTTTTAGGGATTGGCGCCGTAATTGGGACAGGGATCTTTGTATTAACAGGTATTGTCGCAGCGAAGCATTCTGGTCCTGGTATTATGCTATCATTCCTTATTGCTGCATTTACTTGTGCTTGTGTAGCCTTTTGTTATGCCGAATTTGCTTCTTCTATTCCTGTCTCAGGAAGTGTGTACACTTACGCATATATGACAGTCGGAGAAGTCGTCGCCTTCATCGTCGGCTGGTGTTTAATGCTCGAATATTTACTTGCAGTCGCGGCAGTAGCTGTCGGTTGGTCTGGTTATTTACAATCTTTACTACAAGGATTTAACATCCATCTGCCCACCATAATAGCCTCGGCCCCTGGCGTAGGAAAAGGTGGTATTATCGATTTACCGGCTGTTTGTATTTTACTACTCATTACGGGCCTTTTAAGTTTCGGTATACGCGAAAGCGCACGCATTAATAATGTTATGGTTCTTATCAAGTTAGCTGTTATTATCGCCTTTATCGTAGCAGGCGCAAAATATGTAAAACCTGAAAATTGGACGCCGTTCATTCCATTCGGATACGACGGTATCATTACTGGAGCTGCCACTGTATTCTTCGCCTTCTTAGGCTTTGATGCAATCGCCACCGCGGCAGAAGAAACGAAAAAACCACAGCGCGATTTACCAATTGGCATTATCGGTTCCCTTCTTATTTGTACTGTTTTATACATGATTGTATCTTTCGTTTTAACAGGTATGGTTCCATATACACAATTAGATGTTTCTGATCCAGTTGCGTTTGCCTTACATTTCGTTGGCGAAGATACAATTGCAGGACTTCTCGCTGTTGGCGCGATGACTGGAATGACAACCGTCCTCCTAGTCGTTATGTACGGACAAGTTCGCGTTTCTTATGCGATGAGCCGCGACGGACTACTTCCAAAAGCGCTAGCACGTGTAAATAAAAAAGTAAAAGTCCCTTTATTAAACACATGGATCACTGGTGTTGTTGCCGCTTTATTAGCAGGACTTTTAGACTTACATTTACTAGCGAATTTAGTAAACATCGGTACATTAACAGCATTCACATTCGTTTGCTGCGCTGTACTTATTTTACGAAAAACACATCCTGATTTAAAACGTGGATTCCGCGCACCTTTCGTACCTGTATTACCAGTTGTCGCCATTCTTTGCTGTTTATATTTGATGATTAATTTGTCTAAAACGACATGGATTAGCTTTATAGCTTGGCTTATAGTTGGCTTATGTTTCTATTTCTTCTACTCTAGAAAACATAGTCATTTAGCTACTGAAAAAACAAATGATGAAGAGAAAAAAGCATAACAAAATAGCTCGCCAATAAAACGGTGAGCTATCTTTCTGTATTATTATATTTTTTCGTTAACGATTGTAAAATGAAAAATATGCCGATGCAAGCTGTAAACGATGCCCAATTTCCTATCGGTGTAGCGTATTTAAAAACGCCAATACCTACAAGCAATAGGAAAATAATCACCTGATATATAAGCTTCCACTTTTGCATATATTCCCTCCTTTACTTCGTTCCCTTCTTTTTCTTCTTCCATGCATTTAAACTATCAAAGAAGAAATTAATAAATAACGTGCCTAAACCCGCTAATAAAAACGTCATTAAAAATAGAACCCATATACTTTTCTCTTTTAAGAAATAATATCCTACAAGGAGCACAACCGCGATCCATACATATTCAAGAATTCTTTTTAGCTTTTTCTCTTCCAAATTATTCGCTCCTTCATTCTATGCTACTTTTAGTATAACAAAAAAGAAGCCAATCATGATAAGCTTCTTTTTCTTCTCTCTTATTTGTTTATGCTTTTTTCAACGAGTGAAATCGCATATTCCACCGTACGATTCATCGTTTCTACTTGTGCATCTTTTACTTTCGCATCTTTTAATACAGCTTCTGCCACTGTAATTTTTTGACTCAATGATTTCACTGAACCATCCGTTACATTTGCAGCTTGCGCTTTTTTCACCACTGCTTTTGCAGTTTCAATATTGATTTGTAATTTTTCTTTCGGTGTTTTCGGTTGTTCTTCTGCTACTTTAGATTGTACAAATGTTACATTAGCTGTTTTTAATTCATTATACGCTTGAACGATTTGCTCTCCAGTACTTCCTACATTTTCAAATGCTTGCTTTGCAGTGTTATAGCTTTTCTCTAGTGCTTGAAATGCTTCCTTTGAATATTGACCTGGTTTGTCACCAAACTCATACGTACCAGCTAACACTTCTTTCACTTTCCCAAGCTCTTCATATAACGCGTTTACTTGCTCTAATTTTGTACGATTAGAAAACTCATTATACGCTGCTAATACTTCTGAAGAACTTAATGCTTTACTATATAATTTTGCAAGCGCAATTTGTCCATTTAGCGGAATACCACCATTCCCATTACTATCTGGATCTGCACCAAGTGCAAATGGTACGTTCGGGTGATATACTTTCCCTGTAGCTGGTTGGCTATTTACTTTTTTACCATCTACGTAAATTGCTACTTCACTTCCGTTATACGTTCCTGTTAAATGATACGTTTTATTTGCCTCTAATTGAACGCCAACACGTTTATAACTTCCACCAATATGAGCCCATAATTCTACATAACCACTTCCTGTAGCTTCAAAACCAATTCCGCCGCTCTCTGTATTTTGTAAAATACCTTGTCCGCGAATTTCATTCATTGAAAACACAGTTTCTAATGTAAATGTATTTGCTACTTTTTCTTTTTGTGCTGCTGAAAATGGAAGGTATCCAAATGTATTTGCTTTTCCGTTTAGCTTCATAACATTCTTTTTCAACACTTTATCATATTCAATAGTCACATTACCCTTAACATCACCTTTTGTACCAAATGATGAATTGTCTTTAAATGTACCATCTGCAAAGTTTACATCAAAAACATCCGCCTTTGGTACTTTCACATTCGGGTCAATATTATCTTTTTTCGTAGTAATCTCTGCCGTTAATGGTTGTACACTTTCGTTGCCGAATGAATCAATCGCAACGACTTCCAGTGTATATGTTTTCCCGCCATCTAGTCCTGCAAGCGTAAATGTCAGTTCTTTCGGCACTGGATCACGATAAAACTCTGAGAATGCTAACAATTTATTCTTTATTTCTCCCGTTTGCTTATCTCTCGCTTGTACACGGTAAGAATGAACAAGAAGGTTGTCCAACGCTTGCTGGAATGTTACTGTTGCTGCATTTTCTGTTACATTTGATACCGACAACTTCGCATCTTTTGCAAAGTATGGCTTTTCTTTATCACGATCTTCTACATGTGTAAATGTGTCTTTCTTTGATGGTAATTTAATTTTCCAAGGCTCGCCTGTCCAAGAATTTGTATGGAAATCACGGCGATTAATCGTTACTTCTTTATCATCTACTTCTACTAATAAACCTTGGCTTAATGTACTAGCTCCTGACGGGATATTTCCTTGTACTTTACCACCTTCAACCTCCATATAACTTACTGAAGATGTGCCAACTGATGTAAAGTCTTTTTGATGAATCGATCTTGGATCATCTAACGGATAATGTGAATGACCTGAAAACGTAATAACTTGTGGGTATTGTTTTAATACCTCATTAATTTTTGCACTATCTTGTGTTCCCCATTCATGACTACCGTATACTGTCTCTTTAATGTGTTGATGTAAAAATACGAAAATCGGTTTTTCTGGGTCATCTTTTTGTGCTTTCGCCATCTCTTCTTTTAACCAATTAATTTGCTTATCTGAATAATATCCGTGTGTTGTCCCATTTTCTGGCGACATAACAAGGAAGTGATACCCTTTCACCACTTTATGATAATAAATCGATTCCATTCCTGTTTTTTCTAAGAAACGCTTCTGTGCGCCCTCTACAGATAAACCGTTCCAATAATCATGATTACCAAGAGAATTCATTCGCACGGCATCTTTATTTGCATTTTCATTATACACTTGCATGAAACGATCATATTGCTGCAGTGACCCTGTATCTGTGAAATCACCTACGATAACAAATGCATCTTGCTTTGGCGCAAGCGTATTGAGCTGTTCAATCGCTCGTTTCCAGCGAAACGTATCATCCGTTCCACTATTTTTAATATGTACATCACTTACAACTGGGAAAACTATCTTCTTTTCACTAGGTGCCTTTTCTTGCTTCTTCTCTTCCGCTTTAACTGATGTACTCCACGGAAATGATACCAATGCTAATACAAAAACCATTAATAATCCAATAAGACCTTTTACTTTTCGTAAAGCAGTTCTGTCCACGTGTATCCTCCTCATAATAATCGATTCATTACAAGGGCTATTTTATCTAAAGCATATTAATGTCGTTTAAATAATAAATGAATTTTATTAGTTTTTTGTAAATATACAGTTAATTAAAGGTTAAGTCCAACATTCTTCTTACTATTGTATATAACCACTTTTTGTCTAAAAGAGTCTGAGCATTCTTTTCCCCTGTTTATTCACATATAATCTTTTCTATAACATGAATAATAATTTAAGTTTTAAGCCTATTAGACAATCTTAATTTTTAACATTTCCTTCTTTTTTTAACACATCGGCCATGCTTCTACATTTAATAGTAGTAAAAGACTACTTAAAAAGGAGGGGGGTGTATTGAAGAACAAAAAAAACATTGGCTGTTTTGCTCCTTTATCTATCATTTGCCCAGATCCTTGTCCACCGATCCCTCCTCCAAATCCAAATTGCGAGCGAGTAACAAATGAATTTGCAGGAAATTTCCTCCTAACGAATAAAACCATTCCCTCTGCCAAAGATGCATCGCAATCGATGATACTGTGGCAGAGTGATGGGATACTACTTATATCAGGTGCTGTCTCGGTTTACAATAGTACTAGCAGCACAGAAGCAATTACAATTGAAATTGTTGGAGCAGTAACCAATATTTTTACTGTGTTTCCCGGCAATACGATATCTTACACAGGAAAAAACTTGCAATCAGTCAGTATTATTAATATACAAAGTAATCCTTCACTATATTTAGAAGGCAAGTATTGTTGCCAATTTACATGTTGCTTATGAACACTCCCCCACTTAGCAAAGCTTGAAGTGGGGGTTTCTAACGTTTCGACCTAACGGACGATTAACGTCAGGGGAGTTAACACATTAGCGAGCTGTTTCACGCCTAACCCCTCTATCCCATTTGTCCATGCATTTGGGATTACTTTTCGTAAAATGTTAGCCGCAGCATTTACATCTGCATGAATTAAAGTTTTATTTGCTGAACGATATATGCCGCGATTTATTCGTTTTCCTGAAAAAGTTGTATTTTGGTCATTTTCTCCATACGTTGGAATGAAGTCGTTATCCAGAAAACTTGCTTTCGATGTATATGATTCTTCAGTTACAACAACTTGAATGCCTACAACATTTGCTTTGTATGTAATCATTTGAATCAGTAAACTATATGGGATATGACAAAACGATTGGTTATTTCTTTTTCCCATATTCGTTTCTTGTTTCCAACTTTTGTTTTGACCAATAACGATTTTACAAACTTCTTCTTCTTGAGCTAGTTTTACAATATGGTGACTAACTTTATGGAAGACGTCTTTTATTTTCAAGTAACGTTTTTGATGAAGTTTTTCTATCCTTTTAGAAGTTAAAGGTCCTTCATTAGTTTGTTTTCCATTTCTAAGAATGCTTGTAAAATGACTCTTCATTTTGTTGTAATATTGATTTATGCTTTTGACATGTTTGCCCTTAACAAGGACAGGTTTCATACCTGTGTTTGTTACGATGGTTGCAAGGTTATCAATCCCTAAATCAATACTCATATAACGAGCATTCTCTTCAATAATTTGTTGTTCAGAAGGAACATCAATTACCAATTCCACTACATATTCATTGTATTTTGGAATCACACGAACTTGTTTCAGTTTACCTTCAGTGAAACCCAGTTTCCCAATATTTAATTGTAATTTCGTCTTTGGAAACTTTAAAAATCTACCGTTTTTAATGATGCAATCTTGGTTTGTATACAGAATCTCTTTTTCAGAAGAACGAATATACTTTGGGATCCTATGCATTCCAGCATATTTGTTTGGATTCTTTTTATAGTCTTTTAAACTAGCAAAAAAAGATTTCCAATTTTGGAACAAACCTTTCATGATTGACTGGCTACATTGCGTAGGCAAAGCTCGATAATCATTTTGAATCATAGTCTTAAATAGTGCATCTAGAAAGTTGTAATCTACATAAGGCTTTTCAAAATTAGGTTCTGAAAACAAATTACATTTAATCTCTTTCTGTTCTTCTTTAGGCTTTAATTTCTCTTTTTCCAATTTCTTCTGATAGGCAAGAAGTTGTTTGTCATTCATCTTACCAATATTTTTATGAATATTATCCAGAACTTCTTTTTGCAAAGGCTGCAACTCTTTTTCTTGTGTTAATCCAGTGTACACCTGGCGTATATAAAAGTTTGTGGTGTTGTACATGTTCTTAGCGTTATGACAACATTCTTGAAAATAAGAATACATACGATGCCCTTTTTTAATCCAAATTTGAAGAGTTTTATAGTTTGATGGATTTTCCTTTGTCATTTTATTCACCTCCTTGTTAAGGATATTATAGCAAAAAAACAGAACGTATGTTTCTGTTTTTTCTTGAAAATAAAATATTTCTTTCGATTCACCTCACCACCTTCACTTACGTTTAGAGGTGGGAGTCCTCTCGAAAGGCATGATAGAATACCAATTTCATTACTTTCTCAATTAAAAAAAGCATACCATTTACGGTATGCTTTTTTATGAAATCGGATAACGTACAGTAATACAAAACTCTCCTTGATTAACAGTTGTTCCTGTCGTAGTAATTCGAACAGTCGTAAAATATCGAACAGTGAAAGTACCACTACTTTGTGGTTGTACAGTAATTGTGTCAACTACTGTTGCACCTACTAAAAAATCAACTGTAATCGGAGCAGCCCCTACATCATATTTCACGTATCCTGAACCATATACTTCTTGTGTAATATTATTCGTATATACAATTTGAGTACCAGCACCTGTAATAGACCAGTCTGTACATACTTGATCTTGCACAAGCGTTTTATTAGAACAACAGGACAAACTGGAACTTCTCATTCCCATTTTGATCCTCTCCTATTCTGCTATGAAAGTGGATAACGTGTTGTAATACAAAATTCTCCCTGATACGTTCCAGCAGGTGTTGCAGGTAACACAACTTGTATACTATCAAAGCGGCGATACGTAAAAGCGATACTCGTTCCTGGGTTTAATGTTTGTGTATCTATTACAGTACCCGCAGAATCAAGCGCCTCTACAGTAATTGGTCCTGGTCCAACATCATATTTAACAAAACCAGTACCAACTACATTTTGGTTAATATTATTTGTATAAAGAACGTTATCAATTGCTGTTGCAACTACAGTAGCAGACCACGGACTACACACTTTATCTTGTACATAATTTTTATCTGGACAACAAGTTAATGCTGACCCTGAGCACTCACAAGACATAGTTGTTTCCCCTCTCTCTTTTATATTCCCTATATGTGTATGTCCCTCAGAGTCTTTTGCCTGTACTATTCATCTATTTTCAAAAAATATTCAAATGACTAGATAGATTCCGTTTTATTTCTTTTTTTCATATATTTATAGACAAAGATACTAGCTACGATAAGCAGAACGCCTCCTAATATCGGTAACATATATTGTCCAACAACATCTGCAGCCTTCTCCCAATGCGGCCCTAATTTCATCCCAAAATAGACATATAAAGTCGTTAACGGGAACATTGCTACAAATGTATATATGCTAAATTTCCATATGTTCATTTTCGCCATACCACATGGAACAGAGATAAGCGTTCGAACTCCTGGTACAAAACGTCCAACAAATGCTACAACTGGTCCATATTTCTCAAAGAAATCATCTGCTTTTTGAATTTGCTCTTCTTTAATAAAGAAGTATTTCCCGTATTTTATTAATAGAGGACGGCCACCGTAATAACCGAGTGCGTATAACGTTAATGGTCCTGTCGTTCCACCAAGTGTCCCTGCTAATACAGCTAGCCAAAAATTCATATCTCCCTCGTACACCCAATACCCAACCATGGGTAAAACTACCTCCGCTGGAATAAATTCAAACGTTAATGCTAACACAACTCCAAAATAAGAAAACTGCTTTAAAAACTCGATTATATCTAAAATAATTTGCTCCATATTTTCAACTCCTATCCTACGTTTACATTATGCTTTTCTTGTAATTGCACTGGCGCCATTTTTACAATTCTGTTCAAAATGAATAACACAATTCCAATATCATCTAAAATACCGATAAACGGCAGGAAGTCTGGAATTAAATCAAGCGGCATCGCAACATACCCAACTAAAAAAGCAACAGATAAAATTTTCTTCTTTATTGAAACCTCTTTTGAAGTAAAAAAGTCAAATAGAAATGGAACGAAACGACGGACATGAAATACAACTCTTAATCTACTAATAAGTTTTTTCATTTTTATTTCTCCTCTCTTTGTATACAAAAAGGACCCTACCAAATATGGTAAGGGTCCTAAAAAAGACAATAAGGGGCCTTTACCATTGCTGGTAAAGGTCTCACTAACAACGAAACGTTGCCAATAAAGCCGAGGGTTTCTCCCTGTAATGACGACTTTACTGTAATAAGTTACTCCCCTTTATACACAATTTTATAAACTCACATTAAAATATTTCAGAGGGCTTGTCAATATATTTTAAGTCTCAACTCTTCTGCTTACTCTTCATTAAAAACAAATAAACGTATAGGAAATTTCTTACTATCTAATAATATACATACTCATTCTTTTAAATGAAAGGAGAAATTTCATTTGCATACCGTATGGAAAGGTGCACTTTCACTCGGATTATTAAATATAGGAATCAAACTATATAGCGCCGTAGAGGAAAACGATATAAAGTTTTTAAGTCTCCATAAAGAATGCTTAACACCTATTAAATATAAAAAATTCGCTCCCGATTGTACGGATGAAGAAGTCGATGATAAAGATATTGTAAAAGCCTATGAATACGCACCTCATAAATACATCATTATTGATGAAAAAGAATTAGCTGAGTTGCAAAAAGCTCACGAACCACGATCCATTCGGATTATATCTTTTGTCCAAAATAACGAAATTGATTCTGTTCTTTATGATCGCTCTTATTTTATAGGTCCTACCCCAGGATATGAAAAATCATATTTATTATTAAAAGAAGCTCTTGAACGTACAAATAAACTTGGGCTTATTCATATTTCTATTAGAAAAAAACAACATTTAGCTATTATCCGTAACTTTGAAGATGGGCTTATGTTACAAACCATTCACTATCCTAATGAAATTCGCGATATAACAAATACACCTAACTTACCAAGTAACGAAAATTATCCTATCCAAAAACAAGAACTCACCGCAGCAATCAATTTAATTCACCACCTTACAAACCCTTTTGAACAAGAAGTATATACAGATGAGTATAAAGAAGCCCTTACCGAATTAATCGAAAATAAAATTGAACAACAGGAAAAAACTGAAACAATCTCTCCAGCTCCGAACATCATTAATATTATGGAGACATTACAGGCAAGTATTGAACAAGCAAAAATAAAAAAAGGCAATAAAAAAGAACAAGAGGCCAAATGAAATCGACCTCTTGTTCTTTAAAGCGGATTACATTTCGGCATTTCAATTCCAGACGATTGTGCTAATTTTAATAAGTAATAACATTCCTCTCTTGCCATATGATCTGCCATTCTAGCTGATAATGCACTTAATATTTCATTCGATAACTCCAGCTCTTCCACTTCATGTAAAAAATGCGAAAATAATTTTAGTTCAAGTGAAACATCTTTTGTAAACTTCTTTAATGCTGGAAAATGATGAAGCTCCGTTCGTAAATACCCAGTCATCTCAACTGCCTTTAAGTAAAATTGTTCAAAATGCTTCGTAAACTCTTCGCTTTTCTCTTTTAATCTTTTTTCAACAAGATCTAGCCCACCAGAAATGGAACCTGCATGACCAGCCGCATCCGTTAACCAAACGAGATGATAATGCAGTTCATGAAAAACAGGCGGAACTTCCCCTTTCTTTAAAAACTCTAAAACCGTTATATACTCCTCCACTTCGTTTACCATATGATTAATAAAGGTTGGCGTAAAATGAATGGTAATTTTCCCTTCCAACTGCTTCTGTATAATATTTAATTTAAACGTCCGAATTTTCTTAGCAGCTTGTTCTGCCTCTTTTGAGAATGCCATCAGATTCACATTCCGAACTTTATTTAACAACTTCGTAAATGTTTCAACAAAGTAAGTAGCTTTCTTTATATCCTCTTTTTCCTTCGGAGCTAATGCATCAAGTAAAAATTGTGCATGATCAGTAAGTACCTTTAGCCAAAATTGATGCTCAAACAACGCACTTTCTTCATAATCTCTCTCCACTAAATCCCCTCCGTTTATTCATCCTTCTCTACCACTTGAAGTTTATATCCATCTGGGTCTTGTACTACAATACTCTTCGCACATTCATTTTCTGTATATAAAATTTCATAAAACGCTAGCTTCTTTTTTAACTTCTCTATGTTAGAAATCATAAATGTTAAAACCTCGCATGAATCTGTAACACTCTTCTCACGTCCACCTAAACTTCGATTCATAACAAAACTAATTCTCGTTGAATCGGCATCATACCAAACCCCTGTAATATCTAATTGCGGCCTTTCTAAACTAGGTCTTATTCCTAAAATCCCTTCGTAAAAATACAAGGTTTCCTTTAAATTCTTCACTTCTAATACAATACATTGCTCCACATTCATTCCCCCTGTACCTATTACCTTTTTATATGTGTCATAAATGCCCATTATGTCTGAATACAATACGTAGTAATGAACATGTAAGGAGGTTTATTCGTGAATAAATATATGAGATCATTCGTTCCCTATCATAGTCCTCTCGATCCTTGTCCTCCTATCGGAAAAAAATATTATTCTACTCCTCCTAATTTATTTTTAGGCTTTCAACCGCCAAACTTACCACAATTCACGCCAAAAGAAGCATTGCAAAAAGGGACTTTATGGCCCGTTTTTTATGACTATTATGAAAATCCTTATAAAAAAGGACGGTGACTACTGACGTGACTCAATCGCTACCAGAAGAATACTATCAGCTTTTACTGGAGCTTCAAGAACTGGACTTTGTACTAGTTGAACTCACTCTTTATTTAGATACACATCCAGATGACACCGCTGCTATTAATCAATTTAATGACTTTTCTTATAAACGGAGAGTATTAAAACAAAAGATGGAAGAAAAATACGGGCCACTTCAACAGTTTGGAAACAGCTATTCTAATGCCCCTTGGGGATGGAGCAAAGGTCCTTGGCCATGGCAAATATAAAGGAGAGAAACTATGTGGATTTATGAAAAAAAATTACAATACCCAGTTAAAGTGGGAACTTGCAATCCAGCACTTGCAAAATTATTAATTGAGCAATACGGCGGTGCAGATGGCGAGCTAGCTGCTGCACTACGTTACTTAAATCAACGTTATACAATTCCCGATAAAGTCATTGGCCTACTTACTGATATTGGTACGGAAGAATTTGCTCACCTTGAAATGATTGCTACGATGGTTTATAAACTAACGAAAGATGCAACTCCTGAACAAATGAAAGCCGCTGGACTTGATCCTCATTATGTTGATCATGATAGTGCACTTCATTACCATAATGCTGCTGGTGTTCCATTTACTGCAACCTATATACAGGCTAAAGGTGATCCAATTGCCGATCTATACGAGGATATTGCGGCTGAAGAAAAAGCACGCGCAACATATCAATGGCTCATTAACTTATCAGATGATCCCGATATAAATGACAGCTTACGCTTCTTACGTGAACGAGAAATTGTCCATTCACAACGTTTCCGAGAAGCAGTTGAAATTTTAAAAGAAGAACGTGATAAAAAAATATTTTTTTAAAACACGTATCCTAGCGATATGTGTTTTTTTATGTTAAAAGTTAAATCCTTCCTATTAAAGATATAAATAGTATATTTATTCGATTTAATGTATTATTTTTTAATATTTTCAAAATTCCCTATTGCTTTCTAGTCATCAGACCTTTAAAATAGTAACAGTTACTCGACAAATTATTTGAATTTTCGACAAAAACACTCATTAGGAGGATTTTCTTTATATGCGTACAACTTTAAAACCAGCGCAAATACTTTCGATTAGTTTATTACTATTCGCAGTTTTCTTCGGTGCTGGTAATATGATTTTTCCGCCCCTTCTCGGTCTTTCTTCTGGAGAAAATATGTGGATTTCCATTACAGGATTTATTATTACAGACGTCGGTTTATCTTTACTAGCTATCGTCGCTGTTGCCCTTGCCGGTGGTAGTTTCAACACTTTAGCAAGCCGTGTTCATCCAAAATTCGCAGCAATATTCGCTATCATTATTTATCTTTCAATCGGCCCACTATTTGTTATTCCACGAACTGGATCTGTATCTTATGAAATTGGGATTGCACCACTTTTCCCAGATCAATGGTATTCTATGTTAATTTTTAGCGCGATTTTCTTTACAGTCGTTTACTTCTTATCATTAAATCCATCAAAATTAGTAGATCATATCGGAAAAATATTAACGCCAATTTTACTTGGAATTATTGCAATTATGGCAACAAAAGCGATTCTTTCACCAGGAACGTTTGCAGAACCTATTGGTGACTATAAAGAAATTCCATTTTTCAAAGGATTTCTTGAAGGATTTTTAACGTTAGATGCAATTGGTGCTCTCGTATTATCAACAATTGTTGTAAATGCAATTCGCCAAAATGGTATACAAGAGAAGAAATCGATTGCGAAATATACAATTATTTGCGGAAGCATTGCAGCCCTATTCTTAACAATCGTTTATTTCCTACTCGGTTATATCGGCGCTTCAAACGGCAACTTAGGACAATTCGAAAACGGTGGTCAACTATTAGCTACTGTTATGTACCAATTCTTTGGGACAAGCGGTAATGTTTTATTAAGTATCGCCATTATCTTCGCTTGTTTAACGACAGCAATTGGTGTTGTAAGTGCATTCGCCAACTATTTCGAAACAGTATTAACAAACGTTTCTTACAAAAAGCTCGTACTATACGTTTGTATTTTTAGCTTCGTGATTTCAAACTTAGGTTTAAGTTTATTAATCAAAATTACATTACCTGTATTAATCATTTTGTATCCAATTACAATCATTTTAATTTTCGTATCATTTATTGATAAATATACGAAACGTAAACCTTCTGTATACATCGGAGCGATGATCGCAGCATTCATTATTAGCTGTATTCATGCACTTGATAATGTGGAATTGATACCAAGTTTTATCGCTAATATCGTACACACCATTCCTTTTTACAACTTAGGAATCGGCTGGATTATTCCAGCAATCATCGGTGGTATAATTGGATACTTTATTCCGCAAACAGAAGCTGAAGGCGAAGTTTCTACAAAATAAAAAAGAAGCAAGCATGAAATCCATGCTTGCTTCTTTTTATTTTCTATCGCTACATACAATATTTGTGTACGAACGAACCGTTAACATATAGTAACTAAAGTAAATGATGATATAAACGCCTATACTCCCTAGTAAAGGAAGACTATATTCAAACATTCCTGTAAAGCCCATCAAGCTTAAAAATGCAAAGAATGTATGACATATTGCCAGCAGTAATGGTACTACGAATATCGCACCTACTTGCTTTCTTACAGACTCTGTTGCTTCCTTTTTCGTTAGTCCCATTTTCTTTAACATTCCGTACGCCGGTCGCTCTGCCATCGCTTCTGTTATTTGTTTAAAGTATAAAATACAACCCGTTGCCAAAATAAAGACAATCCCTAAAAATACACTAGCAAATAATAATACTGCACCATCTTGCAATTCAGATTGGCTCGCCTCTTCAAATGATTGGAATTTCACTTCTTTAGGAATGATTGTCCCTAGCTCTTTCGTTAGCTCTCTATTACCGTTTCCTTCTACAATAAATCCGCTAACTGTTGAAATATCCTTTCCTTGCTGCAACTTATTAAATAGCGAATCTCGAACAACAAGCCCCACTGGTGCAAGTTTCGCACTAACAACTGTTTCTTCGCGGTGATCAACGATTGTTAAACCACTCTTCATCCCTTCAAAGGACACATCACTTCCTTCAAGCGAATTCTTTTCGATGTTATATGATTTATATGGATCTAATAAAATAACTTCCTTTTCAGAACCGAGAATAACTTGTTTATTACCTAACATAGAAGCTGATTTATTATAATCTGTCACTTTTATAATTTGTACATTACCATTACCTATTAAATACCCTGTTAATATTTGTTCTCCATCTATCTTCCCTTGCATAGAGAGCATAGCTACAGACGTTTCATGTTTGATTGCTAACTCATGTTTTTGAATTTCTTTTCTAACTTTCTTATCTAACTCCTTTCCAATTGTTACATACTCATAACTAACTGGATTCATTAATGTTGCCGTTTTCTGCGCTCCATAATACATACTAGAACTAATTCCAATTGTACATAGTGTCACTGCACTTAATAAAGATAATAGCGCAAGCATCTTTACATTTCCTTTTATTCTGAAGAACAATGAAGAAATCGATAAAATGTTCGTTCCATTCCAATATTTCGTTTTATCTCCCTTTATTTTATGGTGTGATTTCACTGTATATTGCTCAAATAGTAAGAACGTACCTTTTACAATACAACCAAAAATAAGTAGACCTGTAATAAAAATGGCTCCAAACCCAAAGATTTGTGTAAGTAACGCAATGGTATAACCTGTAATTAATAAAACAATCGCTCGCTTTGCCTTCTTACTTGAATACGTAGGTGCCTCTTCTTTCTGATTTTCACCATATAGTAATTCAACTAAACGATGCTTATAAATTAACTTTTTACTTTTCCATGATGCAATAAAGAAAATCGCACCTATCGTTATAAGAACTTCTACGATAGATAAAAATGAAATCGTAAATGTAAAAGTAAACGCACTTCCCATTAACTTCACAAGAAGCCCTGCACACATATTCGCTATAAATAAACCAGAAATAATACCTAATACACTTGCCGCAGCACCAACTAATAGTGTTTCATAAAAGAGTAACTTAGCAATTTCCTCTTTACGAATTCCTAATAAACTGTATAACGCAATTTCTTTTTTCTTCTTTCGCAAAAAGAAGCTATTACAATAAAAAATAAAAATCGTTAAAAAGATAATCAACAAAATTTGTGCAAACGTAAATGTCGTTTCCACCTTATCTGATTCTTTTAAAAGAGCTACTACACTTTCATTTCGTTTAATCGATACGAATGTAAAATAAATAATAATGCTGCCTACTAATGAAATAAAGTATAGAAAATAATCTTTCACATTTCGCTTTATACTACGTTTTGATACTTCTAAAAAATCCATCGTATACCTTCACCTGCTCTCGTATTTCTCTATACATGCAGTGTATACGAATTTGTATTTCTCCCCTATCGATTTTCATTACACCTCTCTTACAATATTGTAATATAACAAAATAAAAGAACCTAGTTTCCTAGGCTCTTCACATCGTATGTTTAAAAGTAAATAACTCTTCTTTTGACTGCACAGCAGATTGTTCCTCTTCTATAGCGGCCTTCTTTATCTCTCCTCCTAACCTTACTTTCATCATCGCCTCTTCTATACTTTTTACAATCATATTTCCTGAAAAAATAGTAAGTCCAAAAAATGTAATGGGAACGAGCGGAATCCACGGATTCACTGTTAATGATCTAAAATAGACTCCAATTAAACCTGACCATAAAAAAATCACTAGGTTATGATCCTAGTGATTCTTTATGCGCATGCCCTTCTCTTTTCGCAAACGGCATATACAAAATAAAACATCCAATAAGCGCAGCTATTTCTAATGAAATAATATAGTAAGGGTGTGGCCCTAACATATCGAGTAATGAAGCAGTTTTTGGCTTACGGGCTAAAAACATATAATTGCCACCTGTTTTGTAGTTCACAAAAGAAACGATTGGAATTACTATGTTTAAAAATACCATTGTACGCTTAATTGATTGCAAGGTCGGTCTATATCCTTCTACCCACGTCATAAAGAGTGGTGCCCAAATGAGTAATACATGTGCAACGAAGAATTCTATAAAGCGAAAATGCGGAAAAGCATATTGCACGTTCGGCGTTAAAATGGCTTGTGATGCCCCAATAATTCCCGTAAAAAATACAATCTCATATATGCGATAACTTTTCGTTACAATCATAATCGACGCTAACAATAAACTAATCGTACATAACTCAAATGGTAATGAAGTGCCTAGTTCAAAAATCCCCGCTTTCCATTCCCACATATGGAGCCCAATTTCACTTCCAATAAATAAAAATGCAATCGCATATCGAACCGTTATATTCCACTCACTTTGCCGTAATACATCTTGGTATTGATACAGAAAAAATATCCCCACTAACATAATAAATAATATAAGGACGTGTTGCCTTGAGTATGGAATAAATGGTTTTAATGGATGCGCACTAAAATAAGCTTCCATCTTGCCTCCTCCTCTCCTTCATACAATATTATTGTAAGAAAAAACGACGAGTCAATTCATTTGCTCACACTTGGACAAGCTCTACCTTACATTTACATATTCATACCTTACAAAACTGTAAGGTTATTGTAAGCTAAAACGATTTGTCAGATTCTTCACCTCTTTTATACTAAATGTAGATACTAAAACGAACGAAAAGGTGATAAATAGATGAAGAAGAAAAATAAAGTGTTAATTACTAGTGTAGTAGCAATCGGAATTGCAGCTGGATCATATTTTGCATTTGCTGGTGGCGGTGGTTCAGAAGTAGCAATGGCATATAGCGGATATAAAGTAACAGAAAAACAAATTGAAAACGCGCAAAAATTTGGCGGTGAAGTCATTCCAAACGGCATCGAAACAATTTCATTTGATCCAACAAAAGGTACGTATGAATTAGCTGTAAAAAAAGGTGATGAAGTAAAAAAAGGTCAACTCCTTTTTAAATATAATGACCCTACTGCGAAACAAGGTGTAACAGAAGCAGAAATGCAAAAGAAAATCGCACAAAAAGAAGTAACATTGTTCCAAAAACAAATTGATGCAGCGAAACAAAAATTACAAAAAGATAAAAATGCAGGCCTTCCTGCTGAAGCATTAAAAGCATCAGAAATCGAAGTACAACAATTAGAATCACAAATTGAAATGAAAAAGTTTGAAGTTGAAAAATCTGATGAAATGATTAAAGCAGCAAAAGAGAAAGTAAACACACTTTCTGTAACGAGCCCTACTGATGGCGTAATTGATGACATCGTAAAAATTGCTGATGAAAAAACAGGTATGAGCGGCATTACACTTCGTCACGCTGGTCCATTTAAAGTAAAAGGTCAACTTTCTGAATATGAGCTTGCTAGTATGAAAGTTGGGCAAGAAGTAACTGTTTCATCAAAAACTGTCGCTGGTAAGACTTGGACAGGAAAAGTAACAGAAATCGGTTCTACACCATTAAAGAGCATGGATGAAAACAAAACAGTTTCTAACTATCAATTCACTGTCACATTAGATAATAGTGAAGAATTACAAAACGGCTTCCACGTTTACGTAACAAGTAAATCTGGCGAAGCAACTGGTACGATTGTTCCGAAAAGCAGCATCGTGAAAAAAGGTGACAAAAATGTTGTCTTCGTTGTAAAAGACGGTAAAGCGAAAGAACAAGCAGTTACTGTTGAATTCGAGACTGATAACGAAGCAAAAGTTTCTGGAGTGAAAAAAGGAGAACAAATTATCTCTAAACCTGAAAAAGACTTAAAAGATGGTATGGAGGTCGTCGCCCGATGATTAACTTAAAAGGCATCACGAAATCTTTCCAAAATGGTGCAGAATCCGTTCAAATATTACACGGCATTGACGTAACACTGAACCAAGGAGAATTCACTTCTATTATGGGACCATCTGGTTCTGGTAAATCAACATTAATGAACATTATCGGTTGCTTAGATAAACCAACGACAGGTGCGTATGAACTAGCTGGTCAAAATATTTCAAACATGTCTGAGACAGAACTTGCACGCGTTCGTAATAAAGAGATTGGGTTCGTATTCCAAAACTTCATGTTATTACCAAGACTTACAGCACTTCAAAATGTAGAGCTACCTCTTATTTACGCTGGAGTCGATAAAAAAGAAAGACGCGAGCGCTCATTAGCCGCTTTAACAAAAGTAGGTTTAGCTGATCGTGCTACTCACCTACCGAACGAATTATCAGGTGGACAAAAACAGCGTGTCGCAGTCGCACGTGCAATCGTAAATAATCCAAAGTTCATTTTAGCCGATGAACCGACAGGAGCACTTGATACGAAAACAAGTACACAAATTATGGATCTCTTTTACGAATTAAACAAACAAGGCTCAACAATCATTATGATTACCCATGATCGTGAAATTGGGGAAGCTGCAGCAAGGCAAATTGTAATTCGTGACGGAAACATCGTCCAAGATTGGAGAGGTTAATTTTGAACACGAGTGAAAATATACGCATGGCCCTTTCCTCTATCTTTGCCCACAAAATGCGTTCTATCTTAACGATGTTAGGTATTATTATCGGTATTAGTGCCATCATTACTATCATTTCAATGGGTGATGGTACTAACGCAAAGTTTAAAAAAGAGTTAGGCCAAGGAAAAGATAATGAAGTAACGATTTACTACAACAATCCTGATTATGGAACGGATAGTGCCAAAATCACACCTGATATGCTAAACCGTCTTCAAACCGTACCAGGCGTTAAAGATGTGTATCCAGATGTAAGTATGAAAGTAAAAGCATCTGCTGGTTCAAAAGATGTAAATCTTGATTTAAAAGGTGGAACAGGCGCCTTTATGACAGATTCGAAAATAAAATTAGTTCACGGTCGTGAATTAAACGACAGCGAATTAAACCAAGCAATCCCTGCTGTTATATTAAATGAAGAAGCTTTCAACAAATTATTTAGTGGTTGGGAATCAAATCAATACACAGATATAAAAGGAAAGCCGTATAAAATAGTCGGTGTATACGAAACGAAAAATGAGTTCGGAATGGCTATGCCTGAAGGTTACACATCACTTGAAAACGCGCCTGTCATTTCAGGAGTAAATGAGTATGACTCTGTAAGATTAACGATGACCTCTCCAACAGAACGTAAAAGTGTAGAAAAACAAGCCGTTTCTGTTTTAAACGAAATGAAAGCTCCTAAATTTGAGCACAAATTCGAAGCACAAGATTTAGGTGAATTTACGAAGCAATTAGACGAATCCATTGGCATGATGAAAATGGTATTCGGTGGTATTGCTGCTATCTCCTTACTTGTTGGTGGTATCGGCGTAATGAACATCATGCTTGTATCTGTAACAGAACGTACACGTGAGATTGGTATTCGTAAAGCACTTGGTGCAACGCGCGGTAAAGTATTAACACAATTCTTAATTGAATCTTGTATTTTAACAGGACTCGGTGGTTTCATCGGATTCATGCTCGGTATCTTCTTCGCTTGGATCGTCTCAATCTTTGCTGGATGGCCACTCGTTGTCTCAAAAGAACTTGGACTTCTTGCAGTAGGTATCTCAATGTTAATCGGTATTATATTCGGTTTACTTCCAGCTAACAAAGCTGCAAAACTGGATCCAATTGAATGTTTACGATATGAATAAATAAAAAGCGTAGGATTTTACACTCCTACGCTTTTTATTTATCCCGCTTTAATGGGCAGTAAGACCCCCACCTCAAAATTCAGCGAAAGCAAAGAATTTAGGTGGGGGATCAACTGCCCATAAAAGCCCGATTGGTTCAACTAATAATCAGTGGGGGAGGAAGAATCCCCCCCACTGATTAAAGTTTCACTTTATCTATTAAATCGTGTTTCTTCTATTATATATGTTTCACGTTATCAACATCTTTAATTATTTTAACCTACTAAAGCTATTATAGAATCCTATTATTGCAAAAATAATATGTGACAGACTAAAATCAAGGCGTAATTTTTTCCATACCTCGACTTATTTTGTAACAATTATAACGATATTTCATTAATTTTCACCTCATTTCAATCTCTCCACAGCGAAAATAGTTATTTTTACATAACTAATCACCTGTTCTAACAGCAAAATACGCCATTTTTGTAACGGTTACGAAATTATTACGTAATAATACTGAAATATTATTAACCTATTAGAAATTGAAATACTCCCCTTTTTATGCATCTTATGCTCAAACCTCCCCTAAAAACTATAAGAAAGCGCTTTTAGGATATTACTGGAATTATTACAGAATATTAACGCCCCGTTACGAAAGCTTTGTAATTCTATGTTTTTCGCAAATAAGAAAATAATGGTTGCTATAATGAGGTCAACGAAAACAAATGCAATGGAGGCTATTATGAAAAAATTTATGGGTATAGCAACAGCAGCGGTTTTTGGTCTTGGGATTTTCACAACATCTGCTAAAGCAGAAACAATCGTAACGACTGATGTACTAAATGTACGAGAAAACCCAACTACTGAATCACAAGTTGTCGGAAAGTTATTAGATGGATATAAAGTTAACGTTTTACATACAGAAAACGGATGGTCAAAAGTGAAATTGAATAGCGGTAAAGAAGCTTTCATTAGCGCTGACTATACAAAAGACACTTACTACGTAACAGCAAACGTATTAAACGTACGTGCTGGTGCAAACACAGACTCAGAAATTCTTGGTAAATTGAAACAAGATGATGTAATTGAAACAACACACCAAGTACAAAATGACTGGATTCAATTTGAATATAACGGAAAAACAGCTTATGTTCACGTTCCTTACTTAACAGGTAAAGCTCCAGTTAAAGTTCAGCCAGCAGTTAAAGTTGAAAAAACAACTAAAGTTCAAGATACAGCTAAAGTTCGTGAAGCAGTTAAAGCCGGTGAGGTAGCTGAAACTCAAGCAAAAGCTAAAGCACAAGAAGCAACTAAAGCTCGTGAAGCAGCTGAGGCTCAAGCAGAAGCTAAAGCACAAGAAGCGGCTAAAGCTCGTGAAGCAGCTAAAGCTCAGGCAGAAGCTAAAGCTCAGGCAGAAGCTAAAGCTCAGGCAGAAGCTAAGGCCGGGGAAGCAGCTAAAGCTCGTGAAGCAGCTAAAGCCGAGGCAGCAGCTGAAGCTCAAGCAGCGGCTAAAGCTCAAGAAGCAGCTAAAGCTCGTGAAGCAGCTAAAGCCGAGGCAGCAGCTGAAGCTCAAGCAGCAGCTAAAGCTCAAGAGGCAGCTAAAGCTCGTGAAGCAGCTAAAGCTCAAGAAGCAGCTGAAGCTCGTGAAGCGGCTAAAGCTCAAAAACCAGCTACACAACAACCTGTTGCAAAAGAAACTGAAACAAGTGCACCATCATCTTCTCGTGAGTTACGTGTTGTAGCAACAGCTTACACAGCAGATCCACTTGAAAATGGTTATAAAGCAGGCGACCAAGTAAAATCAGCTTTAGGTCACAACTTAACAGCTAATCCAAATATGAAACTTATTGCAGTTGACCCAAGTGTAATTCCATTAGGTTCAAAAGTATGGGTTGAAGGTTACGGAGTAGCAATCGCTGGTGATACTGGTGGAGCTATTAAAGGAAATAAAATTGACGTTTTAATGCCTGATAAAGGTACATCAAGTAACTGGGGACGTAAAACAGTTACAGTTAAAGTATTAAACTAGTTCGTATAAAAAAGGTCAGTCTCATTGAGGCTGACTTTTTTTGCGTTCCTTCTAAAGGAAAATATACTCTACCTGAAATTATATCCACGATTTTTCAAATATATCTATCGTAACTTATAATATATCAACGATTCGACAAGGAATATCGATTTACCGACAAACTTTGACATTGAAAAGTACTTTATGATAAAAAGGCTGCCCAAAATTCGGACAGCCCCCTATACTTCCCTATTCCACACAAGTAAACTGCGTCCAAGCTCCTACATAATCTAATAAGAATAACTCTTCTTCCGCAATTGTACCGACAATATTTTTCCGTTCATCTATCGGCATTTCTTTTAGAATGATTTGCAGTTCACCTTTATACTTACCGAATGAGTTGTTTCCAATTACAACTTGCCCTCTTTCCTGTCGTACACTTTCGCGCACTGGGAAGTCATAGTCTTTATACTTTTTACGCACTTCTGTAGAACGTACCATATATTCTGTTATATCGCCGCGTCTTACGTGTAATTCTTGCAGTGTCGCTTTCTTTTCTAATTCAGTCGCTTCTTCTACAAAGTGTACTTTCAGCTGTAACATGTAACGATTTAAGTTTCCTAGTTTCTCTAACTCTTCTTCATTCGCATAAGCATTTCCGATAATCACATCATCAATAAGCCCTGTTGCCCATAAATGTTTCGCTTGTACTTCAATCGGTAAGTTACGATGTTGTTCTAACGTACATAATCCGTCATTAATATCCCATGGACCGATGTCGGCTGCATGGGACGTAATAAAGGCTGCCGTGCGAATGCCATGCTTTTTAAAGCGTTCACTACAGCGAATGAAATAATCATATGGAAGACCAGTGAATTTTTGTGGATAGAAGTTATGACAGCCAATTAAAGCTGGTTTATTCGCCTGGTGCGAAAGGATATTCTCTAAGTATGCAATATCGTTACTTACGTTTAGCTCAATTTTTAAGCCATACGGATTATTCGTCATTTTCGCTTCTGTTAATCCGTCAAATCCTAGATCTAAACGAATACCGTCTGCACCTAACTCTGCAAAGAATGATAGATCACTATAGCTAATACCAAGTTGATCGAATACTGCCGGAGCTACATCTAAAATAACTTCCATATTGTTATCTTTTGCATGATTAATAATTTCTTTAAATTCAGCTACAATTTCTTCTTTTGGACGATTCACAGATAATAGACATGTGAATATTCTTGAAAAACCGTGGCGTGCCGCTGCCGAAATGTATGCCATATCTTGTTCTTTCGTTGAATGCTCTGGATAAAGTGAAATTCCTAATTTACGCTCCATGCTTTTGCATCTCCTTCACACGTTGTATTAATGCCATGCTCGTAAATCTATATTTTGCAGATAAACATGTGGCACATAAAATCGTTGGTACAATAATTACGTACGGTGATTGTAAGCTTAGCATTACATATGCACCCATTGAACTACCGATAAATAAAATTGATATGAGTAGTAACACTAATAAAGATTTACTTTGTACCCATTTTGAATAATGTGCAATACACTGCCCCGCTACAAATGTAATTAAGATGATAATTGCTCCGAGCATTCTGTTTTCTCCTCTCCTGCTAATTGCTGTTTCTCATACATTTTGAAGAATGGATAGTAAATAACGAATGAGATCACAAAGTTAACAAGTACAAGTACACCAGCCATAATTGTCCAGTCTGTACTAATAATCGCTGCAATTGGTGCTAACATCGTAAATGGCAGTTTCGCCATCATGAGCGGAATCATGCCTGAAACAACTGCAAAATATGATACTGTCGTTGTCACTAACGGTGTAATAACGAATGGAATAATTAAGATTGGGTTCATTACAATTGGTGCCCCGAAAATAATTGGTTCGTTAATATTGAATAAACCTGGTACGAATGATAATCTACCTAACTCTTTTAGGAACTTAGATTTAGAGAACATAAACATAATAACTAAAGCTAACGTTGAGCCTGATCCACCGATCCATACGAACCATTGAATAAATTGCTCTGTAAATAAGTTTGGTAATTGATGTGCATTTCCTGTAGCTGTGAATACTTCCATATTTTCAAGAATTGCTGAATCCCACATTGGACGAATAATTGGTCCTAAAATCGCAGGGCCATGTATACCGAATGACCAGAAGAACACGATTAAGAATACTGTTAATAAACCGCCGAATAAATTATTTCCTACTAATACTGATTTTAGTGGTGCGATTAAATATGTGATTGTTGTATTTACATCGAATTTTAAACCGTAACGAATACCCCAGAATAAAAGAATAACGACTAAAGTTGGAATTAATGCTGCAAACGAGTTTGCAACTGCTGGTGGTACACTGTCTGGTAATTTAATCGAGATATTATGCTTAATCATAAAGTGATAAATTTCTACTGCAATTAAAGCTGTAACAATTGCGCCGAATAAAGACGTTGCACTTAATGTTCCTACTGAAATGTATCTTCCTGCATCAATAACACCTGGTACAGCTTTCGTAATTTGAATTGGTTCAACTGATGCTAGTAAAAAGGCGAGTACAGATAACAACCCTGCACTTAACTGATTGAGCTGATAAAAGTTTGCGAGTGAAGCTCCTACCCCAAATGCTGCGTATAACGCCATTAAACCTACTGTAAACCGGAATGGAATATCTAAAATATGGCGAAATGGTGCAATCCATTCCATATATGCATCAATTGGTAAATTTAAAAAGATAACGAAAAATGATCCGACAATCGTTAACGGCAATGTAGAAATAACTCCGTTTCGAATTGCTAATAAATGTCGTTGTCCTGCAATCTTTTGCGTTGTTGGCATAATCTTTTGTTCCATAAAACTCATAAAACCATTCATCAATACCCCTCCTCTTTCTCTTTACTACGTAAGGACAAAAAGTTATAACATTATAATGTTTATATTTAAAAAAATATAATTATGCTAAAACTAATTGTTCTGCTTGTTTCAGTACTTTTAAACCGTCACACATGCCATAATCTCTTTGTTCTATTATTGCAACCGGTATATCGTATGATTTCGCAAGAAACTGTACCGCTGGAAACAAATACTTCACTTGTGGTCCGATTAAAACAACATCAGCATTTTTTATTTCCAGTTTCACAAGTTCTGAATCAACTGCTTTGATTTTATAATCCTTCCCTTGTTTCTTTGCCTCTTCTTGCATTTTTCTTACAACCATACTCGTTGACATGCCTGCTGCACAACATAATAAAATGTACATCTTATACTGTCACTTTCTCTTCTACTCGTTTATGAAGAGTAATAAATTCTTCAGCAAGTTCTTTCACTGTAATTGCATTCATTAAATGATCTTGTGCATGCACTAACAGTAAACTGATTTCTGCATGATTTCCTCTTGCTTCTTCTTGAATTAAGTCTGTTTGAATGCGATGAGCTGCCGAAATCTCTTCACTAGCAAGTGTCATCTTTTCGCTCGCATTCTCAAAATCTCCTTGTCTTGCAAAAGCAATTGCTTCAAGCGCCGCGCTTCTCGCATTGCCACCATGTAAAATTAACGCAAATGGAGTTTGCATATCAGTCATTTTAAATTCCCCCAAGCTATCTTTTTTCTATATTGTTATCTTATTATGAAAACGCATACAATTAAACATAAAAAACTTCCGTTGTGTAACGGAAGTTTTTATATACTTTTTCAAAACGATAGTAAAATCTCTTGAAATTCTTCAATCATTCCAGCCTGAGTTAATTTCTCTATCGTATGCTGACTAGACATAATATCATATAAAAAATCATAAAGCTTTTGTAAATCTTCATTATTATTGCGCTTTACACTAAATAAAATAATAACTTGTACTTTCTTATCTCCCCAGTCAACCGCTTTATTAAGTGTACAAAACATCAAAAATGTTTTCTCACTTAATAACTGCATCGGATGTGGAATTGCAACTAAATTCCCAACGGCTGTCGGAGATGTATTCTCTCTTTCCATAACAGAATCATAAAATTTTTCTGGTACATAGTTTTTCTCAGCAGCTTTCTCACATAAGAATTGGATAACCTCTTCCTTCGTAGAAGCGCTATGATTTAAAAAGATCAAATCTTCCTTTATATACTGCTGCACACTAGTATTCACATGCGTAAACAACTGCTGACCGATTGACTTAATCTCTTTATCATCAAATATTGAGTTCACTTTTATAACAGGCACAGGCAAACCACTCGGTATATGAATCGTACTAATGATACAATCTATTTTATCTTTATAAAGGTCTTCCACTTTCAATTGATAATAACCTGTAATCCCTACAATCTCTAATTTATCTCGGAACTGTGATAGAATTTTATATTTCAATAGCTGGGCGCTTCCTTGACCAGTCGCACAAACTAGTAAACATCTTTTCTTTTGATTCTGTTCCTGTAAACGACTCATCGCTCCCCCGAAGTGAATCGCAATATAACCAATTTCACTTTCTGGAATCGATTCTCCCGTATAATAACCAATTATATCTCCAACGAGAACCGCAATTTCAAAAGCATACGGATAATTCTTTTTCACTTCTGCCAAAAGAGGATTTCTCGTATTTAACTTATACTTCAAACGGTTTAATAACGTTTTTAAATGAACACCAAATCCAAATAATAATTCTTCATCATAATAAAAAATAAGATTCCGTTCTTCCGCTACTTTAAAAAGAATATGTTGCATAAATGCATATAGATCTTTCCCTAATAGTTCTTCCACATTTTCATAACGATCTCTCGCTGTAACAGCAGTACTCAATAAATGCATCGTCACATATAAAACTTCTTCTTCTGGAAATGAAAGATGCAACTCTTTCTCTAAATCTCCTACAATCTGTTTCGCAATTGTATATTCTTTCTTTATGATAAGTTCTGATTGCTCCGCATTCAGCCCTTTCATATAATGTTGATTTTCACAACGCCTTATTGCAATTGCAATATGAATGACTAAATTATCAATTTCAATATCTGATAAATATATCGTTCCTCCCTCGATATACTTTAATATAACCGAACGGATAAGTGGGATATGAGGTAACGATAAATATGTATCCCTCTGCTCAAATTGCTCATGAAACGGAGTATGATCATAGCGCGGTAAACCATATTGTGATAAACAAGACCGAATATGAAACTCCTCTCCCACAATACGTATACCATAATACGGTCTCTTTTCAATTTGTAATTGATAGCGACCACATATATCTGTCACATCTTTCATAATTAAATTTACAGTCGATTTACTCACATAAATCTCCTCTGCTAACTGTGAAAGCTTCACATACCCCTCTGTCGTTACAATACGTTGCAGAATGTACGCTATCCTTTCTTCATAAGAAGTCGGGATCTTTTCAGTCTGTTTTTGAAATAAACCCACGCAAAACTCTTCAAACTTCTTCGTTTGTATAATTTCTAGTTCGTATCCAGTCCCTCTTTGCGATTCAATTTTCGCTCCGTTTTCTTCCAATATATCATTTAATAATTTTATATCTTTTTGAATCGTCTTCGTTGATACATGTAAACGGCTCGCTAAAAAAGCTCGATTTAACATCGATTTCTCTTCTAAAAACTCCTCTAAAATAGAAATTAATCGCTGATGCACTTTTGTCATAGCTCTTCCTCTCACAATTTATATATAAAAAGGAAAAAGCTGCTGAAGTCAGTAGTTTTTTCCTTTTTCATTTTATCTATTTCTTTAATGTAAATCCGAATTTATCCCATGCTTGTAAATAATCTAATAAGAAAATTTCTTCTTCTACAATTCGGCCAACTACATTTGTTTTTCCTGTGTTCACCATATCTTTTAACGCAATTTGTAATTCACCTTTATATTGACCATACTGTTCATTATCAATTAAAAGATCACCGCGTTTAATTTCGCGTGTATTATGTGGTTTGAACTCTTCTTTCTTATATTTCACACGACTTTGTGTCGAGCGAATCATATATTCAGATACATCTCCACGATAAAAATGAGGCTCGTCTAATACGATAATTTTTTCTAGTTCTGTTGTTGTATCATATAATCCTATATCAAATGTTTGTTTCTCTTTATTTAATGCACCTAGTGCTTGTAATTCTTCTGCTGATGCATACGCGTTCGCAATAATAACATCATCAATTAACTCTGTCGCAAATAAATGCTTCGCTTGTGTTGTCATCGGTAATTCACGATGCTGCTCTAACGTACATAACCCTTCTGTTACTGGCCAAGGTCCGTATGTTGCATCAAATGATGATATAAACGCAGCCGTTCTCATACCGTAATCTTTAAATTGTTTCGAGCATTTAATGAAATGATCGTATGATAATCCTGAATAACGATGCGGATAAAAATTATGGCAACCAATTAAATTTTCACGGTTTGGTCTATGGCTCATAATGTTATCTACATATTTCGTACCGTTACTCATATTAATTTCAATTTTTAAGCCGTATGGATTGTAAGTCATAATCGATTCTTCTAAACCAGAGAATCCAACATCTAAACGAATACCGTACGCTCCTAACTCATGGAAGAAAGATAAATCATTATATGAAATACCTAATTGTGTAAAAACAGACGGACTAATATCAACTAATACTTGGAACCCTAATGCATTTGCATGAGAGATCGTTTCTTTAAACTCTTCTATAATTTTCTCTTTTTCTCCATCTACAGACAATAAGCATGTGAATACACGTGTAAATCCGTATTTACTTGCTAATGTTAAATATTCCTTATCTTTCTCTACTGTTGAATGTTCTGGATAAATAGAAATACCTAATCGTCTCATATGTACACGCCTCTTTCTTCATTGTTTTGTAAACCTTTTCAAATATGTGTAGTGAAAAAGTATATATCCCCTTCTCATTCACTACTTTTTGAATCCGCTTTCTTTAAAGAAAAAACAACTTCTATCATTCATAACAACTACAAGTCTATACATCTATACTTTACAACTTTTTTTCATAGTTGTGTAGCTTTTACACAAATTTGTCAGTTTTTCCACCTCGAAAATTGTTATACGTTTTCAAGGCACCTTCCTTGACTGTTACATTGACCAATACATATACTCGAAAGAAAAGAGAAAATTTTATATAGGGGATGAATATATGGGAGAAGCAATACTCGTAAAACGAGAATCGTTATGGACGAAAGAGTTTGTCGCTTTAATTTTTGCAAACTTATGTATGTTTTTAGGGTTTCAAATGTTAATTCCTACTTTACCTGTTTATGTGAAAGAAATTGGCGGCACAAGTTCCAATATCGGATTTGTTGTCGGCATGTTTACCGTGGCGGCACTTTTTGTTAGACCGCTAACTGGAAATGCCTTGCAAAAATTTAATAAAAAAATCATTTTAATGATCGGTACTGCTATTTGTTTACTCGCTATGGGCAGTTACCTTTTCGCTTCAACCGTCTTCCTATTGCTTGCCGTTCGAATTTTACACGGGGCTGGTTTTGGTATTACAACGACTACATATGGAACTGTCGTTTCAGATTTAATTCCACAAGCTCGCCGCGGAGAAGGCATGGGATATTTCGGTCTTTCTGGAACGATTGCAATGGCGCTCGGTCCACTTATCGGACTTTGGCTCATGCAAACATATAACTTCACGATTCTTTTTTTATGTGCACTTTCATGTACAATTGTTTCATTAATATTAACGAAACTACTTCAAATCAAAAAATCGCCGCAACCACCACAGCAAACATCTGGTACTTTTCTCGATGGATTTATTGAGCGCAAAGCTTTACTTCCTTCATTATTAATATTATGTATTACATTAATGTACGGCGGAATCGGAAGCTTTATTACATTATTTGCTACGGAAGTCGGAATTGCTGATATAAGCCTCTTCTTCTTATTTAATGCACTTGCAATCGCTGTCACTCGTCCGTTTTCTGGAAAGTTATACGATGCGAAAGGTCATGCATTTGTTATTATTCCAGGAGTTATCATTACGTTTACAGGTATTATTTTACTGTCGTATACAACTACAATTCCGAGTTTAATTATTGCAGCAGCATGCTACGGAAGTGGTTTTGGAGCGATTCAACCTGCACTACAAGCATGGATGATTGACCGAGTAGCACCGCACCGACGAGGAGTTGCAACAGCTACATTCTTCTCCGCATTTGACCTTGGAATTGGTGCTGGCGCGATTATTTTTGGGTTCATTGCACATTTTACAAACTACGCAACTGTATATCGTTATTCCTCTCTATTACTTATTGCTTTCCTGTTCATTTACATTACAAGTATAAGAAAGCAAAAGCATGGAGATAAAAACAGAGAAAAAGCTGCTGGATAATTTCAGTGGCTTTTTTTATCGTATTTTTGCTGTTATAAAACCACATGCATTTTCCTACATATTTTTTTAACTTTCATCAAAAAATATACGATGAACTCGCAGACGCTTTCCTTCATATCCACCTGAACAATACTATTCTAAAAAGTGTGATTTATTTACAAAATTAAGATTTATACAAGATGAAAACCAATAAAATACAGCTGTTTCTTTAAAGAATTGTAAACTTTTTGTCCCTTTGTAAAGTTAGTGTAAATTTTACTAGCAAACCGTTTACAGTGCCTCAAGGTTTAGTTAATAATTACAGCGTACATGAAATTTAAGGAGTGGAGTGCGTGGAATATAATGTTCAAGATATGATCTTCCAGTTCATTGGTGGATTAGGTATTTTCTTATTCGGGATTAAATACATGGGCGATGGACTGCAACAAGCAGCTGGTGATCGTCTTCGCGATATTTTAGATCGCTTTACAACAAACCCACTTATGGGTGTACTAGCAGGTATGTTAGTTACTGTATTAATCCAATCAAGTTCAGGAACAACCGCTTTAACAGTCGGACTTGTAAGTGCCGGATTTATGACATTAAGACAAGCAATCGGTGTTATTATGGGTGCGAACATCGGAACGACAGTTACTGCATTTATTATCGGAATTAAAATCGGAGAATATGCGCTCCCAGTTATGGCAATTGGAGCGATTTTACTATTCTTCTTTAAAAATAAAAAAGTACATTCTCTAGGTCAAGTTGTATTCGGTTTTGGTATGTTATTCTTCGGTTTAGAATTAATGAGCGCAGGTATGAAACCTCTTCGCTCTTTAGAGTCATTCCAAGAGTTAATGGTTAGCATGAGTGACAATCCAATTTTAGGAATTATTGTCGGTACAGTGTTCACTTTAATTGTACAAAGCTCAAGCGCAACAATCGGTATTTTACAAGAACTATTCGGTCAAGGTGCTATTGATTTACAAGCTTCTCTTCCTGTATTGTTCGGTGATAACATCGGTACAACAATTACAGCAGTATTAGCAGCAATCGGTACTTCAATTGCCGCAAGACGTGCAGCATTAGTTCACGTTATCTTTAATATTATCGGTACCATTATCTTTACAATTTTATTAGTACCATTTACAAGTTTAATCCAATATTTCCAAACGTCATTAAACTTAAATCCAGAAATGACAATTGCATTTGCACATGGAACATTTAACGTAACAAATACAATCATTCAGTTCCCATTTATTGCAGTATTAGCATGGATCGTAACAAAAATCATTCGTGGTGAAGATTCATCTATTAACTTCAAACCGCAACATTTAAATCCAATCTTTATTGAGCAATCTCCAGCTATTGCTTTAACTGAAGCTCAAAAAGAGGTTGTACGTATGGCTGAATTTTCATTACACGGCTTAAAAGAAGCGAATCAATATTTAAATACACAAGACAAAAAGCATGAAAACATGGCTACTCAATTAGAAGGAGCTATTAACAATTTAGATAAAAAAATTACCGAGTATTTAGTTTTACTATCGGAAAAGCCGCTTTCACCTTCAGACTCTGAAAAACATTCCGTTTTAGCAGGTGTTGTTGGAGATATTGAACGTGTTGGTGATCATGTAGAAAACCTAGTAGAACTTGTAGATTTCCAAATTTCAAACCGTGTTTCCCTATCAGACGAAGCACTAGCTGAACTAAATGAAATGCTTGAATTAACAATTTCAACATTACAAGACGCAGTTGAAGCTTTAACAAACTTCGATACTGAACTAGCACAAACGGTTATTGCAAAAGAACGTAAAATCGACCAAATGGAACGTGTTCTTCGTAAACGTCACGTATTACGTCTAAACGAACGTAGCTGTTCAGGTGATGCAAGTATCATCTTCGTTGATATGGTAAGTAACTTAGAGCGTATCGGTGATCACGCTGTAAATATTGCTGATGGTGTTTTAGGTGAACAAGGTAAAATCAATTTAAAACAATCATTATAATAGAAAAGAGACGCTAACTTAAGCGTCTCTTTTCTTATTTCATATTTACAACAGTTCTTCCTTTTAACTTTCCTTGCAATATAAGTATAAACTTTTCATCTAACTCTTCTAATGTACATTCTTCTGTATAAGATAGTAGCTCTTTATTTTCCCATTCACTTGCTAAAAGCGTCCACACATCTCTTCTCACATCCACTGGGCATTGCACAGAATCGATTCCTAAAAGGCTTATGCCTCGCAAAATAAACGGATATACCGTTGTTTGCAATTCTTGTCCTGCCACATTACCGCACGTCGTTACACAACCACCATACTTTACCGTTTTTAAAGCGGTTTCTAGCATATGTCCACCTACAGTATCGATAACCCCGGCGTATATCTCTTTTAACATTGGTCTTCCTGATTCATCATTCAACTCCGTACGATGAATCACTTGTTTCGCTCCTAGACGTAGTAGCATCTCTTCTTCTTCCATTTTCCCTGTCGCTCCTACTACGTTAAATCCTAGCTTACTTAAAATACTAACCGCTACACTCCCTACGCCGCCTGTTGCACCCGTTACTAAAACATCTCCCATACTAGGCGTTATGCCTGCTCCAATAAGCTTATATACTGATAAAGCAGCTGTAAAACCTGCTGTCCCGTACATCATACTTTCCTTTAATGACATTCCCTCTGGTAAAGGGATGATCCAAGATGCTGGCACGCGAATATACTCTCCGAAACCACCAGAAGTATTCATACCTAAATCATATCCCGTTACAATAACTTGGTCTCCTACCTTAATGGTTTCATCTGCACTACTCACAACCACTCCTGCTGCATCAATCCCTGGCGTATGAGGATATGTTCTCGTAACACCTTTATTACCCGTGGCTGAAAGAGCATCTTTATAATTTAATGAAGAATAATGAACCTGTATTAATACGTCTCCCTCAGGTAAACTACTTACTTCTCTCTCTACAACGTTTCTTACAAACTGCTTACTTTCTGTTTCGTTCACAACGATTGCTCGGAATGATGTATGATTCATTATGCTCTCTCCTTTATCCGTAAATTTCTTCTTTATTATATAGAAGAAATAAGTAAACCTACTCATTTCTTCTTGGCTATATTTCAACAAATCTTACTTCTCTATTACTTTCTCACAATACATATTTTCATTTCTACTAAAACAACTTATACTTATTCTACATCTTAAAAATAAAATATAGAAAATCTGACTTTTTATAAATATATTGAATTTTTACGAAATGTAAATGATTTGTAATGTTTTTTTCGTCAAATTTCATTATAATAAGTGGATATGAGTGTCGTATTTCAATCCAAATGAAGGAGTACAAGAAATGGAGCAAAACCCATCTTTGCAAGAAAATACACGCAGTAAACCGAAAAAAGGTAAGAAAAAAACAAAAATTATTATAAGCGTTATTCTATTCTTTTTAATAATAGGTGGCGGTTATACTTGGTTTTTAGTAAATAAAGCATCTTCTGCTGTTCGAAATGCCGCACACGATTTAGCACGCGGTGATAAATCTGATTTACGTGATAAAGCTGTAAAACCTATCGCAAATAATGTCTCTGTCTTAGTCATGGGTGTTGATGAAAGCGATGTCCGCGGGAAAGAATATGGTGAAGCTATAAGAACGGATGCACTATTACTTGCCACGTTTAATAAAGATAGCAAAACTGTAAAACTATTAAGCATTCCACGAGATACATATACTTATATTCCAGTGGAAAAGAAAAAAGATAAAATTACACACGCTCATGCATACGGTTCTACTAAAAACGGAAAAGATGGTGGACCACAAGCAAGTATTGATGCAGTTGAAAAATTAATGAATGTTCCTGTCGATTACTTTGTAAAGTTTAACTTCAAATCATTTATGAAAATTGTCGATGATTTAGGCGGGATTGAAGTCGATGTACCAGTTGAATTTACTGAACAAGATAGCAATGATAATGCTGATGCAATTCATCTGAAAAAAGGTGTTCAAAAGCTAAATAGTGAAGAAGCTCTTGCTCTTGCTAGAACGCGCCACATCGATAGTGATGCAATGCGTGGACAACGTCAACAACTCGTTATTGAAGCCATTTTAAAGAAACTAACAAGCGTTGGATCTGTAACAAAAGTTGGTAACATCATTGATGATATTAACGGACAATTCGTTACTAACTTAACATTCGATGATATGCTTTCATTCTACAAGTACGGATCGGACTCGGAAATTGAGAAATTACAAATTCAAGGTGAAGACTGCTATATGGAAAAAGGTGACGATACATGTAGCAAATCTGCTGGTGGCGGCCGAACGTATTACTACAATCCAGATAAAAAAGAATTAGCAACTGTTACAAACGAACTTCGTACTCACCTTGGATTACCTGCATATACAAAAACAGACTCTGATTCAAAGAAAACAAGCACAGAGAAAACAAAAGAATCTAAGTCGGAAAATTCAAGTGAACGCGAATCAAGTAACAACGAATCTAAAAATAAGAATAAAAATAGCAGTGAAGAAACAGAAACATCGTCTAACGACAATGAATAAAAAAGAAGCAGTTCTCTATGGAGGTAGAGTACTGCTTCTTTTTATTTCTCTATAATTAAAAATCAGAACTTTCTAACTATCTTTTTTAATATTTTTAAATTATAATAAATAGTAGCAATCTATTCCAATTATCAGGGGGCTCATACATATGAAAGCTGCAGTAAAACATAACATCTCAGATTTTAAAGACTACTTAAAATCAAACGATATATACATGGAAGAAAATATAGATGAAAATGATGGTTCTGTTCATTTTTCAGTAGGGTTAGAGACAGAAGCTGGCGCAAAAATCCAACTAATCGCTGCTTTCCAAAACGAACATCCTACTGTGGATATATACTGCTTCAATGTTGCTCACGTACCTGATGCAACATCAACAAATGATATTTTGCATGTCATCAATGAATTAAACACATCTTACCGATTTGCAAAATTCACGTTAAATAAGCAAAATGCAATTGATATTTCAGCATCACTTGCATTCTCAGAACCAAATTTCAATCCAGCACTTGTCTTTGAACATACGAGAATGCTATATAAATTAGCAAATGACGAATATAAAAACTTAATGAAAGTTATTTGGGCATAAATAAAAGGATGGGCTGCAAGCAGCGCCATCCTTTTATTTCGATAACATATCAATCCACATCTTAACAGCAGTGCCTACAATCAAAATCGATAACATATATTGCAATGCTTTTTGATTGATCCTCTTCCCAACTCGTGCTCCAAGCGGCGCAGCAAAGATACTTGCAATCGCAATAATAAGAGCTGGAATTACAACTACTTGCCCAGTTATCACTTTTCCAGTCGTAATCCCTATTGAGGAAATAAACGTAATAGCGATAGATGTTGCTATTGTTGTACGTATCGGCAATTTTAAAATAACTAGCATAATAGGAACTAATAAGAAAGAACCTCCAGCACCTATAATGCCTGATGCGCCTCCTACAATAAACGCTAACAAGCTTGCTAACCATTTATTATATGTCACTTCACCACTATTATTTCGTTTCGGTACGAACATCATAATAGCAGCTATTGTTGCTAACGCTGCATAAACAACATTGACCGTATGTTCCGCTAATACGTTAGCACCAAAACTCCCTATGAAACTTCCTATTAATATACTAGCTCCCATATACACAACTAGCGTTTTATCCATATCATTACTTTTCCGATAGGCCCATGCCCCTGCAAAAGTTGCAAAGAATACTTGAACCGCTGTAATACCACTTACTTCATGTGACGTATAACTAGTAAATCCTAGCAATACCGGAATGTATAGGATCATTGGATAATTAATAATCGCACCGCCAATTCCAACCATTCCTGATATAAACGATCCTATAAACCCAATTATAAAAAGTAATACGACTAAGCTCATCTTACATCCCCTCCCTTCTAAAAAGAAGGTGAATTAAATGAATAAGTTTACATTCCCATCCGAAGCATCTGCTAAATAAGCTCCTACTCCTGCAAACTCTACCCCTTCCATAATCTCTTCCTCTTTTAACCCTAATAAATCTACTGTCATTTGACAAGCTACAAGTTTAATCCCCTGTTCTTTCGCCAAATCGATTAAATCTGGTAAAGGCATAGCATTATGTTTTTTCATAATACCTTTAATCATCTTTTGTCCCATACCAGCAAAATTCATTTTCGATAATCCCATCTTGTCTGCACCACGCGGCATCATTTTTCCAAATACTTTTTCTATGAAAGTTTTCTTCACCTTCACATGCTCATCTTTCCTTAAAGCATTTAATCCCCAAAAAGTATGAAAAATAGTTACCTCTTGATCATACGCCGCTGCACCATTTGCAATAATATAAGCAGCCATCGCCTTATCATAATCTCCGCTAAATAAAACAATTGTTGTTTTCTTCTGTTGCTCCATGTTGTGCTCCCTCCAATTACCTATAGGGGTATTTTATTATTTATAAAAAGGCTCAAATCATTTATCTCTGTACTATACGACTTTCCCTTCCCACGCTAACATACCACCTACCATATTGATTGCTTGAAAACCGTAGCTCTCTAAAAACTGAACTGCTCTTCCACTTCTTCCGCCAGAGCGACAAACGATAATATATTCTTTATGCTTATCCAACTCATGCATTCGAAACTCTAGTAGTCCTAACCTAATAGGAAGCACTCCCTTAATTTTCCCTTCCGCCACTTCTTCTACTTCACGAACATCGATTACATGTAACTCTTCATTTCGTAATAATCTTTCCTCTACTTCTTTCGCTGTTATTTCTTTCATTTTGATATTCCTTTCTTACAAAGCGTTCATACCACCTGAAACATTGATAACGTGCTGAAACCCTAATTTTTTTAATACTTTTGCAGCCTGCTTACTTCTCATACCGCTCTGACAAATAACGATTACTTCTTTATTTTTATCTAACTGATTTGCCTTACTCGCTAGCTCATTTAGCGGGATATTTTGAAATCCTTTCATATGATTTCCTCTATATTCACCTACTGTGCGAACATCGATAAATTGTTTTCCCTTTTTTCCTGCTATACTCTTTAATTCTTTCCCACTTATATTTTGAACACCTTTTACCGGTAAAAAACGTGAAATAACAAATCCTGCAGCCAGTACAATAAAGAGCGTACTTAATATTGTATTCATATAACCAACCTCTCTACATTTATAAACATGCTACGCCTTCTTAATCCAAAACTTTAGCACATCAGCTTCTTCTACATGCTTTACGATGTCATGACCACCTTTATTTGCCCACGCCGGAATATCCTTAATTGACCCTTTATCCGTTACATGTACTTCTAACACTTCTCCAGTTTGTAAAGTATCCATCGCTTTCTTCGTTCTTACAATCGGCATCGGACATGCTAAACCTTTCGCATCTAATACTTGTTTTACATTCATCATCTATTCCTCCATTTTTTATTTATTTCTTATTCGTGAACTGCACAACGATTTGGACCAATCTCCATTTCACGCTCTTTATCTACACTCGGATGAATCTTCCCCATATTCGTTTGACGAATTTCTTCGTAAGCATTCGGCTGAGGTGGTAAATTCTCCGTTACAACTTTACGAAACTCTCCCTCACTCTCAATATTTAGTCCTGCATTATACGTAAATAAATCTTTTAACTTTGCGCTCACAACACCATTCTCATCCATTTCACTTACTTTTGAATAATGAGCTGGTAACACGATTAATTGTTGAGATAGTACTTTATATCGATCATATAAAGTTTCTCGTAAATCACTCACCCAATCTTCAGCCTTTCCAGCAAGATCTGGACGCCCGATTGAATCTACAAATAAAATATCGCCTGATAATAAATAGGAATCATCTACAATAAATGATGTACTTCCAATCGTATGCCCCGGTGAGTATAATGCGTCAATTTCAATTTTAGTACCCCCCACCGTAATAACAGATCCTTCAACGAGCGGTTTATATGAGAAAACAACTTCCTCCGCATCTTTTGGCGGTAACCAATACGTGCCACCTACTCTGTCAGCTAACTTACGGCCTCCAGAAATATGGTCTGCATGTAAATGTGTATCCATTACATTCGTAATCGTAACGCCATGCTCTTTCGCAAACTCTTCATATGCTTCAACTGTTCTTACCGCATCAATAACTGCTGCCTCACCGTTTGAAACGACCATATAAGATAAACAACCTTTTCCAAGACGGTTAAATTGATATATACTTCCTCCGCCCTGTACATCTCCTACTTGTAACGGCTTCACATATTCACTCCAAGCTTTCATACCGCCAGCTAAATAATAAATATTTTCTAATCCGGCCTCTGTTAATTGCTCTGCCACAAATATAGAAGACCCTTCTTTTGCACATACTACTAAAACATCTTTATCTTTAGGTAATTCACTTACAATATGCTCTACACCATCTAACAAATCAAAATACGGTTTATTTATAGAAGAAATTTGTCTCCCTTCAATTTTCCAATCTTCATAATCCGTCTCATTACGAACATCTAAAATAAACAACTCTCCGAATAAAACTTTCTCTGCAACATCTTTTGCTTGTAGCGGTTTAATGTTCACCCAATTACCCCCATAGGTATATTTTTATTTAAAAAATTTTATTTTTCCACATTCCCTTGCCACTCTAACATACCTGGAATGACATTTTTCACATTTGAATACCCTTTATCTTTCAACATTTGGCAAGCTACATCACTACGGTTACCAGTTCGGCAAATAACATATATTTGCTTCGTCTGATCTAATGCTGCACTGTCTAGTTCACCTAATGGAACTGAAATAGCCGCTGTAATATGACCAAAGGCGAATTCCGCTGCTTCGCGAACATCTACTACAATACACTCTTCACCGCTTAATAATATCTCTTGCAATTCCGCATTCGTAATTGTATGAGGATATTTCACTACTTCATTCACTTCATGCTCGTGTGCTTTCCTAACGTAATGCATCAATAAATCACCTTCGTGTTTCGTCCCGATATATTGATGACCTACTTTACTCGCCCAACTTTGTATATCTACAGTAGACCCTTTATCTGTTGCCTGAACTTCAATCACTTGCCCTGATGCCAAACCTTCCATTGCCTTCTTCGTCTTCACAATCGGCATCGGACAAGCCAAACCTTTACAATCTAGACTCATATCCACTTTTATACTCATAGTCGATTCCTCCATAATTAATATACATATACCTGTATGGGTATATTAAAATGTTTTTGAAAATCTGTCAACACTTATGTTTGACAGATTATCGGCTTTTTACAAGTAATTGAACAGCTTCTTTAATTAACTCTTCATTTGAACCATTACCTTTTTCAAACTGCTCACGTAAACATTGCTCTAAATTCGTTCCAACAACAAGTCCAATTGTACGATCAAGTGCAGAACGAGATGCCGTTAATTGTGTAATAACCTCTCGGCAATCTTTTCCTTCTTCCATCATACGAAGTACACCACGAACTTGACCTTCAATACGTTTTAATCTATTTTTCATATCTTGATTATATTCCACTGTAGACCACCTCCGTATTTATAACTATATTATACATTACTTTGTAACTTTGTATAATATCATATACCCTCAAGGGTATATTGTAAAACGTTTTGTTTTTTGAACCTTTCTAACGTATAGTAAAAATGCAAAAGCCACTGATTTTATTGACTTTTGCATTTCTCAACTACACTGCATTATTATCTTACTTCTTATAAACTCCTTGTAAAACTATAATCCATTTCTCCACCTAGTGCTGCAGCTGTATCACCGGTTTCTCTAAAATCATGTGTATATATTTTTTCAAATGAATCGAAATCTACTTGCTTATAAAATTCAAAACAAGGGAATCCATCATGCTCTCCTTGAATATCAATACTACCATCCTTTTTCACACATACATGTAATACATAATCTACAGGAGGTGCATATATATTTAATGGATTACTTGCACTCGCACTCATTTTAAATTGCACACCATCAGGATTCCATACGATATTCGTGCACACAATATTTTCAGTACTCGCTTTTCCTGTTCTTTTATTCACAGAACCATCTGGATTCGTAACCTTCTCTGTCGTAATACCCGTGTTCGCATATGAAAACACTTCTTCTTTATAAAAATCCACTACTACCTCTTGCTCAACTCTAGAGCGCATCGTATTTACCGCATGTGGTGTAAATTCACGCGAATCACCTTCAAATTGAATTACTTTTCCTGTTTCCATATCCTTTCTCGGTTCTGTCCAAGACATTGGAATAAATACGCTGGCTCTAATTTTTACGATATTAGTCATAAGAAACACCTCTATAATTCTAGTTTTATATACTGCATTATTTAATAAAAAAACACCATTTCAGCCACATAATTAAAATCTTTCTCTTTTACGTTGGCTACTTCCTTCTTAAAAATGACGCTATATTTATATCTAGATTTTCGTTTTAAAGCTATATTCCATTTCTCCAGCTAGTGCTGCTGGGGTATCATTCGTTTCTCTGAAATCATGTGTATATATTTTTTCAAATGAACGAAAGTCTATTTGTTTATAAAATTCATAGCAAGGGAAACCATCATGTAAACCTTCAATATGCACAATGCCACTTGTATTAACTCTTATAACCAAAAAATAATCTGCTGCGGGTGCCGCTGCATTTAACGGATTACTTGCACTTGCTCTCATTTCAAATGAAACTTCATCCTCGCCCCATACGATATTAGTACATACAATATTTTCTGTACTTGTTTCTCCTTTTTGATATTCAATTGAACCATCTGAATTTGTAATTTTCACAGTAACGATGCAAGCATCTACATATGTGAAAATTTCTCTTTTATAAAAATCAACAATCACTTCTTGTTCTAATCTTGAACGCTTTGTATTTACAGCGAATGGTGTAAATTCACGTGCATCTCCAGCGTATTCAAAAACTCTTCCTGTTGCAGCATCCTTAATAGGCTTCAGCAACGCATACGGTGCAAATACACTCCCTCTAATTTTTACGATATTAACCATGTGAAACCTCCGTTGATTCTATTTATATAAATTATTATTTGTTCTACCAACATAATATAGTCAATTTGATTGACTATATTATGTATAGTACAATAGACCTTACCAATAGTCAACTTAATTGACTACAAGTGCGGAGGTTATACACATGGATCATCAAACATTTAACGAATTAGATCTCACTTCACTTTTATCATTATCGTTCAGCACATTAATTACTGAACTACATGACAGATTAAGTGAATTAGGATTTGAAGATATTAGGCCAGCACACGGTTTTATGTTCAAACGAATCCTTCCTAATGGAGCAACAGGTATAGAACTAGCTGAGTATTTAGGAGTTTCTAAACAAGCTGTAAGCAAAATGATCGATTCTCTTGAAAACAGTGGTTATGTCATGCGTAAAAAGCATCCTACTGATAAAAGAGGTAAAATCATTATTTTAACCGAACGTGGTTTAGCTGTAATGAAAGCGAAAGAAGAAATAGTAGCTGAAATAGAGCAACGATGGATTGAAAACATAGGTACTGAACGAATGCAAATGCTCAAGGAAGATTTAACAACATTCGTTACTAAAGAAAATACAGAGAAATTATCATCAAATATACGACCTGTTTGGTAAGCAAAAACTCCACATAAAAACGAATCCATTTTGATCAGTCCCTTTCAAAATGGATTCGTTTTCTACAGTTTTATTAATAATTATTGCTTCTTTTAAATTTCATATCAAATGTGCAGCAAGAGTCTATATTTTACGCATTATATAATTCCATAGCTCTCTGCACGACTAATTCTGCCGTATTCTCCTCTGGTGGCATCAATAAATTCGTAACCGTTCCATACACAATAGGGTTTAACTCCACTTCATACCCACCATATGCAAACTCTTCTTTTGTCGGTAAATAACCAATATATCCATTCGTATATCCACCTAAAAAAGCTATTTCATTTTGAAGACGCTCTTTCACTTCTAAAGCTGTTTCTGAAAAAGGTTCCATCGGTATACCAGAGAACATACCATCATTAATTTGGAACAGTTGAACTTCTAAATCAATACGTAACTGCCGAATACCTTGCTTATATTTCTCTAAAACGATAGTAAGCCATTCATCCGTATTCACACCCCACTGCTTCTCCGCCAATTGAGCCATGCTTCGTATCTCATCCATTTCAGGAATATCTTTCAACTTCATTTGCATCGTACTCGAAACTGTTCTTACATTTACAATTGGGCTATATGTAACTGTTGGTAACATCGTTAATACATGTCCACTAAGCATGTAAGCCATTTTTGTTAATGCTTCCTTAGAACCACGATACTTCGCATTCACATTTCCAGCAGCACCTTGCACAATAATAACAGGACAGTTTACGATCTTCTCAAGAATCTCTCTCGTCATCCCTGGATAATCCGCTGATAATGCATCGCTATCACCTTTTAAAACATTCGGATGCGCCGTACAAAATACTACAATCCCAGATAAATCCCTCGTTTCAGCATCCCTTATCGCTAACATCCCAATTCGTTTATCTACAACACCCTCTATATTTGTTCCCATCTTCGCTCTTCCATCAGATGTTCTCTCTCTTCGGTTGACACCGATATCACCTGTCGTAACACCCCATCCAACTTCGCACAACTTCAAATTGTTATTCGCAGTAACAGCACCTTGCACTACATTATTTACTAAAATCGTTTTATACGACTTTACTAAAGGTTGCTCACCAACAGTTTCCGGACCAGAGTGTGTATGTGTATAAACAACTGTAATTCGCTCAAATGGCACATGAAGCCTACTCGCTACTCGCTCACGAATCATATTCGTATCTTCTACTAACATCCCAATATTATCAATACTTATAAACACCGTTTTCACTTCATCTTTTTCAAATACAAAAATCGTCCCATAAATATGCTCTTCAATATTATTTATTCCTGTCTCTCTATGGTATCCGACAAAATCAATACCTACAGGCGGTGTAATATCAACCTTACAAACCCCTATTTTGCTCATTTGAATCGCTCCATTTCTCTATATAACTCCCTTTTTTCAAGAATAGCATATTTGACTTTGTTCCAAATAAAAAAGAACGGACAAGAAATTCTATGTCCGTTCTTTTCATCACACATACTTCCGATGCACCATCTTCCCATCATAAGAAAACACAACGCCCTTACTCTCCACAATGGACTCCATATGCACCGTTCTTCCCCACAGCTGATGAAGATATGGTAATACCTTTTCTAAGTATTTTAAATCAAGCTCGATTCCTTCGTAACTATGTTTAATGTATAATTCTCCGTTCTTTAAGTAGTCTCCGTCTTCTACTACTAAGTACGGGAAGCCACCATTTGTACGCATATTTACGAGCTGGTCACGTACATGTTCCCACTCTTTATCTATTACTTTATATTCTTTTCCTTGGCGCTGGAATAAGTACATATCTTCTCTCATTACGAGGTCTTTATTTAAGTAGTTTCTTAAGAACGATACGTCCCATTCAATTTCGCGTACTTCAAAGATTTTATCACGACCAGACCCTGGTTTTACACCGCGTCGCTTCATTTCTTCTGTCGGGTTATTGTAGCGTTCTTCAATATCTTCGAACATTTTAATACCGAGGTAGTATGGGTTAATGCTTGTTTTTGATGGTTGAACTACACCTGCATTAAGCTTTGCGAATTCAATCGCTTCAGAAGATGTTAAGTCCATTTCACGGAGTATGCGTTGATGCCAATACGAAGCCCAACCTTCGTTCATGATCTTCGTTTCAAGCTGCGGCCAGAAATATAACATTTCCTCGCGCATCATCGTTAATATATCGCGCTGCCAATCTTCTAGCTCACGGCTATATTCTTCAATAAAGAGTAGTAAATCTTTCTCTGGTTGCGGCGGAATTTTCTTCTTTTTATGCATATTAGGTCGTTCTCTCTTTTTGTTTCGATCATCTAAATTCCATAAATCATCGTACTGTGATATCCTTTTCTTTTCTATATCCTCTTCTAAATCTTCAATACTCCACGCAAGTTTCGGACGCATAAGCGATGGATCAATATGCTCTTGAATAGCAAGTACGGCATCCAAAAATGTCTCTACTTCTGCCTTTCCATACTTATGCTCATATGCTTTCACACGTTCAGCTGTTGCAGACATACTTTCTACCATATCTCGCTTCGTATTTGAAAAACGAATATTATTTTTAAAGAAGTCACAGTGTGCTAAAACGTGCGCTACAATTAATTTATTTTGAATTAACGAGTTCGTATCTAATAAAAAGGCATAACATGGATCAGAGTTAATAACGAGTTCGTATATTTTACTAAGACCTAAATCGTATTGTAATTTCATTCTGAAAAATTGTTTTCCAAAACTCCAATGTGAAAACCTCGTCGGCATCCCATATGCACCAAATGTATAAATAATTTCTGCTGGACATATTTCATAACGCATCGGATAAAAATCAAGCCCAAATCCAGTCGCAATTTCCGTAATTTCCGCAATCGCATATTGCAGTGCTTTATCGTCACTTGCTCTCATTATTTTCCCTCCTTACACTTTCCCTTAAGAAAGTGTATGATTGGAAACAAGCTTTCATGAGGATTGATTGCATAATAAAAAGACATCCTCATAAAAACGAGAATGTCTCATCTATTAACCTTCAATAATCTCCATCTTCTCCGTAATCGGTGTACGAGCTTTTCCTTCTGGTGCTTTATCGAAATAGCCAATGTGAAGAATTCCAACGATGCGTTGACCTCTTGTTAAACCAAGTCCTTCTATAAATAATGGATTGTAGTTTAATCCGCCTGATTTCCAAACACAACCTAACCCACGTTCCCAAGCAAGCAGTTGGAAGTTTTGCATAAATGCACATGTTGCAGCGTAATCTTCGTCGCGTTGAATTTGACGTGGATCTTCATTAATATAAACAACAATTTGTGCAGGCGTGCTTAAGAAGCGATCAGATAAAATTTTACCGCGTTTCGCTCTTTCTTCTTCTGTGAAAGAGTTTAATACTGCATCTACTAATTTCTGGCGGCCTTCTCCAATGTATAATTTACAATTCCATGGTTCACGGTGTTTATGATTCGGTGCCCACGTTGCGTCGTTTAATAATTCAATTAATAACTCTTTATCTACTGCTTTATCTGTAAATGTACGAACAGAACGTCTTTCTTTAATTACATTCGCGATGGAAGTATATGTAGTCATATTTTTCTCTCCCTTATTTTTATCTATATGTATAAGTTTATTTTTATTATTGATATTGATTTTCAATTTCGATTATACCCTAGTTTTTTACTATTAATCAATGTTTTATGTTGGAAAACTTCCAAAAACGTCATTTTATACTGTGAATAAAAAAACTTAGCTTGTTCACAAGTTTTTCACATTTTATGGAAATGATATGTGTACAGTTTTCCACATTATCTATCTAGGAGGAATTTACATGTACAAAAAAATCGTAGTAAGTATGACTATGGCAGCATTATTATGCGGGATACCTACCTTCCCTGCTTCCGCTGCCACGCTAAAAGAAGTAACATTCCATCATCATAAACCAATTTCAGAAGAAGAAATGCAGTCGCTCGAAAAACTCGGCTATAACAAACATGAAATTTGGAAAGCTGCCCACATTGCAAAAATGAGTAAAAAAGAAATGAAAGATGTTTTAGCTTACTATAAACAAAATAAATCTTGGGAGACAACAGCCGAGCATTTCGGTGTAGATCCAAGTATGTTGAAAAAGCATCATATGAATAAAGAAACAAAAAAAGCACTAATGCAAGAATTAGCAAATATGCAAAAATCTACACCAGACGGACTAAAACAAAAAATGAAAGATTATAATATCGGATTACGTCAGCTCACGGTATTAACAATCATCTCTCAAAAAAGTAATACCCCTCTCGATGATGTACTGAAAATGAAAAAAGATGGAATGGATATTAAACAAATTGCAGAAAAATTAAATGTAAAAAAAGAAGATATACGAGCAGAAATGATTAAATTAGTGAAGTCTATTAAGGAAAAGAAAACAAATTAACATGCCAAAAAGGAAGAGGTTTTCAATACTCTTCCTTTTCTTTATGAACTTTCAACTTTGAAGTATAAATTCCCGTCTTTCCCAAAAACTAACACAAGTAAATGATGTATGTCAGGGGTGAGAAAATGTTTCGTTTATCATCTAAAAAGAAAAAACAAACAGTCTGTTCTATTCCGGAATTTATTCACACTATGAAAGAATCGAGTGATTTTGCATCTTATAACATTGTAGAAGATGGGGCGTTATGTTTGTTTTATTATAAATCCACAGTAGAATCCCTTGTTATTAAGCGATTCATTTTAGCACCTATAAAAATTGGATTGGACAGGATTCACACCATTGAAGACATTGTAAATATTGTATCTATTGAAGAGATTATTATCTCTCCTTCCATTGATGATATTCGTGAAAAATTATTAAGTGGGTATGTGTTATTACAGCTAAAAAAAGGTTCCGAACAAGCAGCTTATGCACTCCTACGCGCTGAAAGTACAGTTTTAGGAACTCGTTTAGTAAATGATACAGAAAATGAATATAGTGTTATCGGCCCTAAAGTCGGTTTTGTTGAAAACGTTGATATAAATATACATTTATTGCGCCGAAATATTGTGACCGAACAATTAATTTTCAAAGAGGTTAGCGTTGGTTCTATGTCCAAAACAAAAATCGTAGTTGCTTATATCGAAGGAATTACAAATGAACAGCATATTAACACCGCAATGCAACGTCTACAAGATATTGATTTTGATTACCCTTTTGATGCAACTATGGTTGAACAGTTTATTAGCGATAATAGCAACTCCCCCTTCCCTGTTTTACTACCTACAGAGCGTTTAGATCGCTCCGTTTATGCGTTACTTAATGGAGGGGTTGTCATTTTAACAGACGGTTCACCATATGCATTAGCCGGGCCAGCGACATTGCTCGATTTTTTCGTCTCTCCAGAAGATTATTATTTACCATGGATAGCAGGATCATTTCTTAGACTGGTTCGTTTTTTTGGAGCTGCATTCTCTCTGTTCTCTTCAGCTATTTATACAGCTGTATTAACGTATCACTATCAAATGATTCCAGCTGATTTACTTGGTCCTATTATTTATTCTAGAGCTAACGTACCGTTCCCACCTATGTTAGAAGCACTCTTTTTAGAAATTACAATTGAATTACTACGCGAAGCTGGAGCGCGTTTACCGACTAAAGTCGGCCAAACGATTGGTATTGTTGGGGGGATTGTCATTGGCCAGGCATCTGTTGAGGCCGCTTTAACAAGTACTATCTTATTAATTGCTGTTGCATTGTCTGCACTCGCTTCTTTTACAACACCAACAGTAAAAATGTCTTCTACTATCCGGATATTAAGATTCCCTCTCATCATTTTAGCGGGAGCATTTGGAGGGGTTGGTCTTATCGTCGGATTTGTATTCATATTAGCTCATTTAATTCGCCTAAAATCACTTGGATCACCTTATTTATTACCTTTATATCCATTTCGCGGGTTAGGTACAGCTGAAGGACTCCTTCGTCTTCCATTTAGTCAAACTGCAGGACGTGCTTCTTTTCTAAGACCAAAAAAGAAATGGCGCTATGATCCAAACAAAGCGAAAGAAAAACACGACGGTGAGGAAAAATGAAAAATATTTTATTATGCTTTTTCATTATCATTTTAATTTTTCAATCTGGTTGTACAGAAACGAATATAGTAGACACACAACGAATGATTCATGTAAGTGGATTCGATACAACGAATGATAATAAATTTCGTGGGACGATTCTCTATCCAGATTACACAAAAGAAGTGCAATCAAAACCAGAAACTCAATCCACTACTGCTGGTACCATTGAAACAATCTCTTCCCTTCTAAACGCCAAATCGCCACATACGATCGCTGTAGGTCAAATGCGTGTTGTCCTATTTGGAAAATCATTTGGTGAACGTGGAATCGGAAATGTCATTAACAACTTACAACGTGACCCTAACATTGGCCGAGATGTGCAGCTAGCCCTTGTAGATGGTTCAACAGAAGAATTACTTAAACATGTCAAAACAAATGGATCGCTATATCTATCTGAATTACTGGAACAAAACATAAAAAATGAGACAATCCCGCGGACAGCTTTACATATTTTTTTATATAACTTCTATTCATCTGGATGCGATACATTTCTTCCTTACATTCAAGTATCAGAAGACAAATCTGCTTCCATTAAAGGGCTCGCATTTTTAAAAAAGGATAAAGTGGTTATGTATACAGATAAGAAAAGGTCTTTTTTATTTAAATTACTCATTAATCCAACTAAAAATGGGCGTTACGAAGTTCCGATACGTCAAGGTAAACATAAAGGATTGATTGCTACTCAAAACATATCTGGAAAAAGTGTATGTTCTCTTTCACCAAACGGTGATATTCCGAAAGTTAACATACACTTAAAATTAAATGGACTCATAAAAAATGCTCCTAGTTGGCTTGATTTATCAAAGAGTGAAAATGTAACTTACGTAAAAAGACATGTAGAAAAAACGCTTGAGAAGGATTTAAACGAATTAATAAAACAGTTCCAAGAAAAAAAAATCGATCCAATCGGTATACGTGAAGAAATTCGTAGTCATTCAAGAAAATGGAGCATGAAACAAATTCAAGACATGTATCCTAACGTAGACGTTGCTGTTAATGTGAAAATTAATGTCGTACAATCTGGTATCGGAGAATAGTGAGGTGCTATCATGGCTAGACAAGATAAAACACATACTGTTTCCCCTTATTTCACATTCCTTCTATTACACTCTCTTCAAATTGGAGTAGGTGTGCTAGGATACCAAAGGATTATTGCACAATTTGCCGGTTATGATGCTTGGATTTCTCTTATCATTGCTGGCATTGCAACTCATATCGTGTTATTTTGTATGCTTAAAATGTTAGAAAAAGATAATGATTTAATGAATATTCATACGACATGTTTCGGAAAGTGGATTGGAACATTTTTTTCCGTATGCTTTGCCGCATACCTTCTATTATTTTGCCTAACTGTTCTTCGTACGTATATTGAAGTTATTCAAGTTTGGGTCTTTCCTACAATTAAACCGTGGAAATTAACTTTACTATTTCTACTTGTAGCTTATTACATAATTAGAGGCGGCTTTCGTTCTGTAACAGGAATATGTTTTTGGGGCGTCATAATACCGATTTTCGTCCTACTTTTCTTAGTTTTCCCGATGAAATATGCACATGTTCGCAATATTTTTCCAATTCTTACTCATTCACCTTTAGGCATTCTAACCGCATCTAAAGCTTCTGCATTAGAGTTTCTTGGATTTGAAGCAATCCTTATTTTTTATCCATTTATTAGAAAAGGAAAATCGTTAAATAAATGGGCACATGGTGGTATTGCTTTTACAACGATTCTATACGTAATACTAGCCATCGTTTCTCTTATGTACTATAGCCAAGGACAACTCCACCATACCATTTGGCCAACATTAACAATGCTAAAAATTATTAAAGTTCCTTTTATCCAAAGGTTTGAGTACATTATTATTTTCCTATGGTATCTGATTATTTTACCTAATCTTTGTTTAACAATTTGGTCTTCTTGTTGCATTACTAAAAGATCGTTTCACATACCGTTTAAAATTACACTGCCATTGTTTATCGCAGTCATATTTATTTCATCTTTATTTTTCACAAACCGAGAAAGTATCAATGTATTAAATACCGTGCTGTCTCAGGCTGGCTTATATATTGTATACGCTTATATCCCGATTTTATTTTTATTCCATTCACTACGATGGCATTTCAAAAATCAGTCGAAAAAATCTTCAACCGATACACCATAATCTCTGATACAATTTGATTAATACATTTGTAAAGGGGACAAGCGTATGAAGAAATATGTATTTTCTTTACTTGCAGTACTGAGTTTAATTCTTGTTGGATGCGGAGCTACTGGTACAAATGAAAAAAAATCACCTGAATCAAAAGAAGAGCATGACCACGCATCGCATACTCAACAAGCTGACATTCAAGAAAAAACAAAAGGAGTCGACACACTTCCTACCTTCCTAGACAAGCTTGATCCACAAATGAAAGATATCTACACTGTCGCTGGACAAAATGCAGAGTTATTAGATTGGATTCCATGTTACTGCGGTTGCGGTGAAAGTGTAGGACATAAAAATAATAAAAATTGCTTTATTCGTGAAATTAAAAAGAATGGTGAAGTTGTTTGGGATTCCCATGCAACGACTTGCGTCAATTGCCTAGAAATCGCAGTTGAATCTGCTTCCATGAAAGAAAAAGGAAAATCAACGCTGGAAATTCGCAACTATATTGACAATAAGTATAAAGAAGGATACGGAAAACCAACACCTACGCCAATGCCAAAAGCTTAAAAACGAGGATACACCTCGTTTTTTCGTTTCATTCACTTTTTTTCTTAACAAATTCTTTCAAGTGTATTTCTCCTTACTTGTCACACACTATATATAACTCCTCAGTAAGGAGGGTACACAGTGCAAACATATAACGACTATGACAAAGCTCTCTATTACACATATAGCTGTAATTGGGATAAATTACTCGTTCTTATGGTTCAAACGAACGATCAACTATTTTCTAAGCGTATTGAACATTTTTTACACGCTTATCAATACAGTAAAGAAATGCCAGAAGTTGATAAACAATTGCAGCTCCTATTTCAATATATTGACCATGCATCCCAAAAGTCACATATAGAAGAAGTAGAACAAATTCAAATGTAAAATATAGCGCTATTCTCTTCAGGAGAATGGCGCTTTTTTAAATATTGATATCAATAAAAGTTTCCTCTTATAAAACTTTTATTGATAAACATATTTTTTCTTTCTTTTCTGTGCTACTTCATACTATAATTTAGTATGTAACTATTATAAGAGAGGTATAAAATATGGGACGAGAAAAAAAGCAAGAATATGCTTTACTTACCGCATGGGGAGCTTCTTTTGTCGCTACACTAGGAAGTCTTTATTTTTCCGAAATCATGAAATTTGAGCCTTGTGTACTTTGTTGGTATCAACGTATTTTTATGTATCCATTCGTTTTATGGCTTGGTATCGCTGTAGCAAAGAAAGATTATCGCATCGCAAGTTATTCTTTACCAATTGCAAGTATCGGTGCTTGTATTTCTTTATATCACTATGCAATTCAAAAAGTCGCAGCATTTTCAGCTGCTGGGGCAGCTTGCGGCCGTGTACCTTGCACCGGAGAATTCATAAACTGGTTTGGTTTTATTACAATCCCGTTTTTAGCACTTATCGGCTTTATTACAATCGCTGTATGTAGTTTTATTGTAATAAAAAACAAATAAGGAGATGAAACAATGAAAAAAATGCTTATATTTGGTGGTATTATTATCGCTCTGTTTGCAGCAATTTTCGCTGTCACACAAATGGAAGAAAAAAATGCTACTAGCCAAAAAATTGATAATGCTACTGAAAGTAAGACAAATGGCCCTGACTACTATACAAACAAAATCTCTCTTTCAGATCTTCAAAAGAATTTAAAAGAGAAAAAAGAAGAAACAGTATACTTTTATCAAACATCTTGCGTTCATTGTCAAAAGCTATCTCCTGTCGTAGTACCAATGGCTAAAGACTTGAACGTTGATATGAAAGTTATGGATATTGAAAAACTAGATGTTCCTTGGGATGAATATAAAATTAAAGGGACTCCAACAATCATTCACTTTAAAGATGGCAAAGAAGTAAGCCGTATTAGTGGTGAACAACCGGAAGACAAATTAAAAGAATGGCTTGAGCAAACGAAAAAATAACGAGAAAAGGAAACTCCTTCTACACATGAAATGGGCGTAAAATCCCAAACTAATGTATAAGGAGGGGGTTTTATGCCAGAAGTGAAATGTTCTGTTTCCAATTGCTCATTTTGGGGACAAGGTAACTTTTGTCAAGCAAGTGCAATCGTTGTTCAACCAGATGCTCAAGAGGCTGGTTCAAATGCAAATGATTCGTATACAGGCGCGGTTTTAACAAACGAGACGCTAGAAAGTTCTGTAACCACAAGTGTAGAAACTTGTTGTCATACATTTAAGCCAAAATATTAAATAAAAAAAGCATACGATTACTCGTGTGCTTTTTTACATTCCTCTCCAAAAATCATGCATCATAAAAAAGTACAAAATAACGAGAACAACTGTCCCACATAAGGTAATGCGCCGATATATACTCTTCTCTCCTTCTCTTGCTTTCACAAATGCCCAAATAAATCCGAAGAACAATATTAAATCAACATATGGAACATAAAAAGAAAAAACGAGAAACGCATACAAATACACGATAAATAAACAGGTCGTTACTAAGAAAATTTTAAAAGCAAATTCACTTTTCATAATGTAACCGCCCCCCTATCTGTACTGTATTATATTCAGCAAAATACAATAGTTGCAGTTAAACTCAAAGTAGAAATAAGCTACCGTCTATAATACGGTAGCTTATTACGGAATATTATATTTCCGTTTATATATATTACTTAAAGTCGAAGTAGGAATTTGCTCATAACGAATTTTTTCTCCTGTTTCATCCACAATATACAAATTGTTTCCTATATAATATATTCCATCTTTTCGTTTTGAATACACTGCATATCTTTCGTTTGGCAATAACGTTTTCACTTTCGTTAACTGTCCATTTGGTTCTTGCCAATATATATCGGCACGGTCTACTAACGTAAGCACGCCAATTTGCTCTTCTTCCACTTTACGACCATTCCAACTTACAACACGGTAACCAAGCTTATTCGCTTCATATTCGGGGCTCGTATGAAAACGGGAAATGATTACTTTTGTTTGTAACTGGACTCGATCATATAACCACTGTATATCCCTGTCATGCATGCGAATACAGCCATTCGATTCGCGGCTTCCAATCGTCCATTCCCGATTCGTTCCATGAATGGCATACTCCTTCTTATCCAAACCTAACCAACGCGTACCGAGAGGATTATTCGGTGCACCCCCAGCTATTTTTTTTCGATGGTATTCTTTATTTTTAAATTTAGTTATAATACAAAAATTACCTTCAGGCGTAGGTGTACGGTCTCTTCCAGTTGTTACGGGGAATGTCTTTGTATAATTTCCATTTTCAAAAAAAGATAATTGGTTTGTCGTAAGATTCACTAATATTAAATGATCTGTATCAGCAAAAGCACTAACCGGTAGGATGAAAAATAATAGTATGACGAAACATAACTTTTTCATCTATATCCCTCCCCTAGCGCTCAATATAATAATTGGAATTAACTTTACTTTGCTCTTATCAATGAAAACTATCCATTTACAATAACGCCTCCATTTACATGTATCATTTGCCCGGTAACATAGGATGAATCCCCAGACGCTAAGTATACGTATGCTGGCGCTAATTCATATGGTTGACCAGGTCTTTGCATCGGAACATTGCTCCCAAACTGAGAGACTTTCTTCTCATCAAAACTCGATGGGATAAGTGGCGTCCAAATTGGTCCCGGTGCAACACCATTTACACGAATCCCTTTTTGCACTAATGACTGAGAAAGTGATCTTGTAAAAGCTACGATTGCTCCTTTCGTTGCGGAATAATCAATTAATGTTTCATTTCCTTCATATGCAACGATAGATGCCGTATTTATAATGACATCCCCTTGCTTTAAATGAGAAAGTGCTGCTTTCGTAACGTGAAAATAAGAAAAAATATTAATGCGAAACGTCTTTTCTAGCTGTTCTGCTGTAATATACTCTAATCCTTGCTGTGGATATTGTTGTGCGACATTATTTACTAAAACATGTAAACTGCCTAGCTGCCGAACGGTCTCTTCTACAATATCTTTACAATGCTGTTCATTACTTAAATCACCCGGCAACAACACACACTTTACCCCTTCTTGTTCTACATGTTGTTTCGTCTCATTTGCATCTCCATCTTCATCTAAATAAGCAATCGCGATATTTGCTCCCTCTTTTGCAAAAGCGATGGAAACAGCTCTTCCAATCCCACTGTCTCCTCCTGTAATTAATATATTTTTTCCTTTTAACTTTTCACTTCCTTTATAATTTGGATCTTCAAACTGCGGAAGTGGATTCATTAATGATTCAATACCAGGCTGTTTATTTTGATGTTGCGCAGGCATTGTTACAAAGTTTTTTTGCTGCGGCATATCTTCTTTCAACTCCTTTTCCTTATAATATGCGCACAATAAAAACTGAAATTCACACATCGTTTTACGATTAATATTCGAATTTAAGACACAAAATATGAATTGTTGTAAACTTTTTATGCAAAACTATTGCAAAATAGTTAAAAAACGAATATTATATATAACTGTTGTGAAAATTATTCGTAAACAGAAAGGATGTTTATATGTTTAACCTTTCAAAACATAAAACTTCTATTAAAACTGAAATTATGGCAGGTATTATTACCTTCTTAACAATGGCATATATCATTGTCGTAAACCCTGTCATCCTTGGGGATGCAGGAGTTCCATTTGAACAAGCATTTACAGCAACAATTATCGCTGCTGTTGTCGGAACATTATTTATGGCGATCTTTACAAACTTACCAATCGCAATTGCACCAGGTATGGGATTAAATGCTTACTTCTCTTACTCTGTTGTAAAAGCTCATGAAGGCATGACTTTCGCAATTGCATTCTCTGCTGTATTCGTAGCAGGTATGATTTTAATTTTGTTATCATTCACATCTTTCCGTACAAAATTAATGGAAGCAATTCCTGAAAACTTAAAACATGCAATTACTGCTGGTATCGGTCTTTTCATCGCCTTTATCGGTTTACGTTTAACAGGTATCGTTACAAAAAATGAAGCAAACTTAGTTGGACTTGGTGATCTTCACTCTGCTCCAGTACTACTAGCATTAGCTGGACTTGGAATTACAATTGTCCTTATGTCTTTAAATGTAAATGGTGCACTATTTATCGGAATGCTATTAACTGGTATTATCGCTTACTTCACAGGACAATTAACATTCTCAAACGGTGTTACATCAATGCCTGGATTACCAGAAGGAATTATCGTTTCTAATCCAATTACTGCTGTTTCTGATGTAATTAACTACGGATTGTACGGCGTTGTATTTTCATTCTTCCTTGTTACATTATTCGATACAACAGGTACATTACTTGGCGTTGCTCAACAAGGTGGATTTATGAAAGATGGAAAGCTTCCAAAAGCTGGACGAGCTCTTCTATCTGACTCATTCTCAGCAACAATCGGTTCTATGTTCGGAACAACACCATCAACAGCTTACATTGAATCATCTGCTGGTGTTGCAGCTGGTGGTCGTACTGGTTTAACAACTGTTACAGTAGCTGTTCTATTTGCACTAGCAGCATTCTTCGGACCATTAGTAAGTGCCGTTTCTGGTGTATCAGCTATTACTGCACCATCATTAATTATCGTTGGTAGTCTTATGATGGGATCAGTTCGCCACATCGATTGGGACGCATTTGATGAAGCATTCCCAGCATTCTTAGTAATCTTAAGCATGCCACTTACATCAAGTATCGCAACAGGTATCGCACTTGGATTTATTTCATACCCACTTATGAAAGTGGCAAAAGGTAAATTCCGTTCTGTTCACCCACTTGTGTATGTATTCGGAATCTTGTTCGCTTATCAATTGATTTTCTTACCACATTAAAATCCCTCATACAGAGGGATTTTTTATTTATAGAAGGAAAGTAGAGCATCGAAATTAGATGCTCTACTTTCCTTCTATAACAATCATACGAATTACTTTTAACACTTCTCATTTACTTGTAATTCTTTACTGTACTTTTGAATGAAAATTGATGAAATAACCATTACCATCCCTACACTCAACCCAATAAGCTGATCCAATAGCATTTCATCATGAATGAACCAGCACAGTAAAAATACACCGCCAAAAATAAGCAACATAGTAAATCCAGTATGTCTAAGCTCTTTATATACATTTTCCATCTGTATCACCACTCCACATACTTTTATCCATATTACACCACATATCCATCAAGCAAACATATTGTCCTCTGGCAGTATGCAGCTACCTTTTGATCATGTGTAACAACTAGCACCGTTTTTCCTTGTTTATGAACCTCTTTTAAAATGCTCATAATTTTTTCTCCGTTTTCTTGATCGAGAGCACCAGTCGGTTCATCAGCAAGTATAATTTTTGTATCTTGTGCTAATGCCCTCGCTATCGCTGTCCTTTGCTGTTCTCCTCCAGATAATTCGTGGGGATACTTATTAATATGTCTCTCCAGCCCTACCATCTCAAGCATTTCTTTTGATATTTGTATACGTTTCTTATGAGAAATTTTTCTATATATAAGCGGGAGCATTACATTTTCAATAACTGTATAATCATCTAATAGCGAAAAGTTTTGAAACACAAATCCAACTTCCTTATTTCTATACTTATGATAGTTTGACTTTAATGTACTCGTATCCATGCCATCTAAAAAATACTTTCCAGTAGAGGGGTTATCAATTAAGCCAATAATATTAAGTAAGGTTGATTTCCCTGAACCAGATGGTCCCATAATGGCTATCATTTCGCCTTTTTCTATTGTAAGATTAATATCTTTTAAAGCACTAAAATTACTCTTTCCGTATCCCTTAGCCACATTTGCGAGCTGAATCATCTATAACACCTCTTTCATATATGTATTTTTTATTTTTAGTACATTGAAATAAATGATTGCATATATAACGAGGATCATTACAAGTGATAAAGTACCTATAACAACCAATGATTCTATAGAGACTTTTAACGTTCCAAAGAAAGATAACATACTATTTTCTAGCCCTTTCTGAATTTCAATTACTCCGCTATTCTCCCATTGGAAATACATAATTCCTATACATATAGATAAAACGAATAACAACATATACTCAATAACAAACGGAAGACATAGTTGAAAAGTACTTGCTCCTAATGCTGATTTAATAGAAATATTTTTACGTTCCATATAAAGCGTGGCCATTGATGTTAATAAAATAGATATAAATGAAAAAGATAAGACTGTACCGCTTAATAATAAGGGATATGACATATTATCACTACCTTGCTTTTCATTTTCTAATAATTTATCCGGATTTGTAACATAATACGAATACCCCTTACCTTCTGTTACCTTTAATACTTTCTTTTGAAATTCATTTATATTTATCTTCTCATTTGTTTCTATAATTAACCCATTGTATAAAAGGTCTACACTATAGAACTCTATTTCTTCTGTTCCAATTGGTAAAATCGCCATGTCATCTAATAATGTAATACGATTATCTGATATTTCACCGCTTCGAGGATATGTAAATGCTGAATTTTTTTCTAAAAAGCCAATTACTTTTAGTTTCATTTTTCCAGATGGTATGATATCACCAATAGATGCCTTTCCTCTATAATTAGCCCCTAATATAACAGGTCTACTATCAAATACTGATTTATGAAATTCCGATTCCTCAAAATATCTTCCTTGTGAAATTCGTATATGAAAGTATTTATTAATATCTTTATCAACAATAAGAGTCTTTATCGTTCCATTTTCTTTTTTTAAACTAAGTGAATAGTTACGGAACAGATAATTAGTTTTATTTGTTATTGGTATCGTATTCGATAACCCTTGAATGAAATGTTGATAATCACTTTTCGCTTTTTCTTCGCTAAACAATGTTATATCTTGCGTCGCATAAAGTTCATAGAAATTTTTATGCGTCGATAAATTATTTGCTACCGTCATCATTTTTCGATATCCCGAAAGATTACTAACAAATTCTATTGCTGAAGAAAATGCAATAATTAAAGAAATTACTATAATCAAACTTGGTAACAACCGTTTTTTCACAGACCGTATAGAATCAAATATAAAAAACATGAAGACCTCCTACGTTCTTAAGTGTTTTCCGGGATATATATTTATAATGTGCTTGATTGGAATTACAGTAACAAAAATTGTAAGAAAAATTATAAAAACAACATTGCATATCAATACATATAGTGTTAACGGTTTTACTAAGTATGTCTCAAAATAAGTATGAATTGTTCCCGAAAATATTTCTAACGTAATAAAAACTAAGAACATCGCTGCTAGAGAAATAAACAAAATTTGAATATATAGTTCGCAGTAAATAGATATATTAGAAGCACCTACTGCTTTTTTTAATGAAATCTCTCTTTCTTTTTTATAAATCCAAAATAAAACCGCAGAAATGCCAGAAACAATTGCAACAAGAATGAATTTATAATAATACTTATTTGCTGAATCTATATGTGTCACATGTAGTTCCTGAAGATCTCGTTCATTCAGTATTTGAACATCTCCCGAAAGCACTTCTTTACTCCTATCCATAAACTTTTTTATTTCTTTATGAATAGATGATGTAGGATTAACAACTGTTAATTGTAATTGTTTACTCGCGATAATACCTTTTTTAGATATAGTAGGTAAGTTTTGAAGTGGAACGTATATGCCTGCTACACCGACGTCACTGTCTTTTCTCGATATAGTTCCTATTTTTTTATATGTATCATCAAATTCATATAACTCCTCTACATTCGTTTGATCGCCAACAACCATATCGCTTACATTTTCACGATGAAAATATTGTCCTTCAGAAATATATGGCTTCCAATAATAATCATCTTTTAGGTTCACAGCTATGATCTTTGTTGCCCCTGAACTATTTAATGCTTTTAAATGCTCTACGTAAATATCACTTCTAACAAAAGTATCTTGTATGAAAGGAATTACCTCTTCCAATTCAGTTGCATTCGCTATCGGAACAGTTAAAATTTGATTCTTCTCTGGAAAACCGATTTGAAAAGCAGATATAAAGTTTCGTTTAGACTCTGTTAAAAGTGCGGCTATTGATATAGAAAGAAAAGAAATAAAAAATGCCATAAGAAGAATGACTGAAAACAGTTTATTGTTTTTTATATTTTTAAAAGCTAAATACATGTCTCTGCTCCTTTTAGATAAGAAGGAGATGATAAACATCCCCTTCTCCTTATCCAAATATTTATAAAGACAACTGTTTAATGCTTTTTACCACTGTAATCGTAAGTTACCATTACTATCAAAAGTACCTTTGTGTGTATCTTCTTGATAGTCATTATTCTCATTAGCATAATGCTCAGAGTATAGTCCTTTTGCACCAAAGGCGTTATATGCACCATTACTCACAGTTGCGTTTAATGCTCTTCCAGATTCATGGGATCCTAATTTGTCTGAAGCGCTTTCAATATATGAATTATTTCCATTTGATTTAATAAAAGAAATTGCTACTGAACAACGAGATGCATTTTGATTCATAGTAGTTTGAGCTCTGTAGGATAGTAGGTTACCGCTTTTGTGACCGCTTAGAGTTGGATAGAATGCACTTGTTGAGATTGATGTTGCTAATATTACTAAAGTCGTAATTGAAAAAACTTTTCCTTTCATTAACAATCACCTCATAAATTTAATAGTTTAGTAGCGCTACATCATCATAATATCCTTCAAATAAATTCTCCTCAATAAGAAACCCGATGTTTTACAAACTCTTTAAACACTTAAACATTAATACATTTTTAAAAAGTAACGTATAAGCAGCAATATAAAAAGGCTGCGGAGAAAATCTTCTCCACAGCCTCATACTTATTTTTGTAAAAACGACTGTAAATCTGCAAACTGTCTCTTTGCATCTTCATAGCCTTGCTCATATAGATTTTGTAGTTTTGCTGTATCTTTTTCCATACGATCTACTTGAAGCGGCACTTCCGGACGAATAACAAATAAATTCCCAGCTTGTTCTTCTTTTTCAATGTAGTGAAGTGTTTCATTATACACTTCATAACGATTCAACATCGTGTTAACAAGGTTCGGATATTTTTTATAAGCTTTCGATGCAATCCAGCCAAATTTTGATTTTTTCTTCGCATAACCATGGTTTCTCGTCAAGATAACGACTGACTTTTCAAACCCATCTTCCTGTGCTTTACGAACTGGAATCGGATCAGAAATCCCGCCATCTAACAATTGCTTACCTCGGTAATTTACTACTGGTGCAATGAAAGGTAATGAACTAGATGCTTGTAATAAATTTAGTGCATCATCATTCGTTCCTTCTTTTTCAAAATAAATAGACCTTCCTGTTTCACAATCCGTCGTCCCTACAAGGAAACGCTCTGGGCTATTAAAGTATGTTTCAAAATCAAACGGTACATGCTTTTCTGGAATCTCATGAAAAATGAAATCCATATCAAATAGCTGACGTTTTCTCCATAAGTTTTTATATGATAAATATTGTGGGTGTGATGCATAATCAATATTGACCGTTTTATTTCTATTTCTTTGTCTGGAAAGATACGACGCTGCATGACAAGCACCAGCTGATACACCGATTACATATGGAAAATATAAATCTTGTTCCATAAAGTATTCTAATATCCCACCCGTATATACACCACGCATACCGCCGCCTTCTAATACTAACCCCGTATTTTCAAGCATGTTATTCTCTCCTCTTTATATATTGACTCTTTAATTATTCACCATGTTAAGTATCTTTTTCTATTATATATGAGTTCTTTTAGAAATTATATTCAAAAGTCTTGAAATGAAGGAGTTTTTTCTTCCAATTATATTTCCAAATGACCGGAGACATCCTTTATAAACCTTTGAATAAAATCTTGCTCTTCTTTCGTATATCCATCTAAAAGTAACAGCCACTTTTCTTCAGCTTGTTTATGCAATTTATCATGAGCTTTATATATTTCATTTCCGCTTTCCGTTAAGCGGAAGAAAATTTCTTTTTGATTATCTAACATTTGCATCTTCTCAACGAATTGCTTTTGAAACAACTTTGTACAAATTTTAGAGATTGCCCCCTTCGTCATTCCCATTTCTGTCGTAATAGCAGTTACATTCATCAAAGCATTTTTTCCGATACACTCGATCACATGTAGTTCAGATAAAGACATACCATTTATACCTGTTTCACGAAGAAACTTCTCATTTTGCCCTTTCAAATGTTCTTCTTTTTTATGCAAAAGTGTACGAATGTCCGAAAGTATTTCCACTTGTTTCATTGTACGTTCCAATCCGTTCGCCCCCTAGGTTTCCAAAGAAACAATTTAACTATATACCATTTTAAAATCATTTTTTCATATTTACAAGTGAGAAAATTATGTTAAAATGAATTTAGTTTCCGAGGAAACTAAATTATAAGGAGGTTAACATGATGAAAAAATCCAAACTAAATTTCATTTTATATGTTGTCTGTATGAGTGCCTTACTCGGTTCCTTCGCTCAAAATATTTACACACCTATTTTGCCTATGATTCAAGATTCTTTTCACACTTCTCTTTATCTTATAAATTTAACAGTTTCACTTTTCACATTCGTTCTTGCAATTATGCAGCTCATATATGGACCTTTAATTGATACAAAAGGGAGAAAATCTATCCTTATCCCTAGTTTAATCATTAGTACAATTGGTTCAATCGGATGTGCTTTTTCGGCGAACATTTATTTATTTCTATTTTTTAGAACTGTTCAAGCTATAGGAATAGCGGCTATACCTGTAGTCGCAGCAACAATTATAGGCGATTTATTTGAAGGAAAAGAACGCGGAGAAGCAATGAGCCTTTATCAAATGTTACTTGCTCTCGCACCTGCGATTGGCCCTCTCATTGGTGGTTATCTCGGCAGTATAAATGGCCACGTATCCGTATTTCTGTTTTTATCTACACTTGGCATTCTCTTATTAATTATAAACATTTCACTACTTCCAGAAACAAAACCAACTGTAATTAAGCAACCGCAAGCAAAAAAGAAGTACTGGTTTATCTTAAAAAATAAAACTGGATTTTCTATTACTCTTATTGGCTTCATTCAATTTTGTATTTACTTTTGCTTCCTCGTTTTTTTACCGAGTATTTTAACAAATTTATTTCACTTAACTATAAGTAAAATTGGTCTTATATTTGTACCAATGTCCCTTTCCATCATGTTAGGAAGTTATTGCTACAAGTTTTTGCAAAAACGCCTCACGACAAAGCAAGCTTTATTCACTACTAGTTTCTTCAATATTATATGTGTCACTTTATTCTCTTTCACATATAGCATCAACATCCCATTCATCATTATCGGCACCTCTTTATACGGTTTTAGCATGGGACTTTCTATGCCAACTCACACTACTTTATTAACGGAAGAATTCGTACAAGAACGCGCAACAGCCATCGGTATGTACAACTTCATCCGCTATCTCGGTATGGGCACAGGGCCACTTGTAGGTGGATTTCTTGTATTTAATCAAAATTACTTTTGGATTTTCTTCCTAGGTGCAATTACATTTCTATTTATCATTTTATGCGCAATGAAAATGATATGTTTTCAGGCTGTACAAAAAGCAAAATAGAGACCTATAGATGGTCTCTATTCTAAACTCTTTGATCTGCAACGATATGAATATCAATATACTTCGTTTCTCTCATAATTTCATTTACAATTGAACCTTTTCGTATTTCTTCCCAACGTGTTCTTGCCGATTGTCCGAGTAAAATTTGTGTTACTTGTAGTCTTTTCGCGACTTCAATAATAACATCCGCTGGCTTTCTTCCTTTTGCCTCTTCTAAAACAAAACTCGCATCAAATTGATTCGTTAGCAACTTCCACTCTTCAATCGTTTGCTTTTTCCCTGCTGAAAGGGACTCTATATTTTCTCTTTCAACATTTAATACATACAATTCAGCGTTTAACCGATCCGCCATGCGCCATCCCCGTCTTATTAATTTCTCTGCTGTTGAACTGTATTGTACACAAACAAGAATTTTTTCTTTCACACCAATCGGTTCTATAACGGTTTGGCTAATTTTCTCATCCATATCATCTGCAACTTCACGAAGCGATAATTCCCTTAGTGCTCCTAAATTATTAAGCGTAAAGAAGTTTTGTAAGCTTTGCTCTATTTTTTCTTCCTTATATATCTTCCCGTCTATTAATCTCTTCCTTAATACTTCCGGCGTTGCATCAACAAGCTGAATTTCATTTGCTTTTTGCAAAATAAAATCTGGAATACGTTCTCGCACTTTAACATTCGTAATTTGAGCTACAATATCATGAACGCTTTCTAAATGTTGAATATTAAACGCTGATAATACAGATATACCAGCATCTAGCAATTCCTGTACATCCATATAACGTTTCTTATTTTTCGACCCGGGAATATTACTATGCGCAAGTTCATCCACAACAACAATTTGTGGTGCACGTTTTATAATTCCTTCCACATCGAGTTCATAAAATACTTTCCCTTTATAATCAATTTCTTTTAAAGGAACTTTTTCTAAATCAGCAATTGCGTCTTCCGTTTCTTTTCTCCCGTGTGTTTCAATTAAACCAATTACAATATCCATACCATCTTTTTGCATTTCTCTTGCATCAAATAGCATTTTATAACTTTTCCCTACTCCTGGAGCCGCTCCTACATATAGCTTTAACTTTCCTCGATTTTGCTGACGAATATATTCTAAATACTCTTCTGGTGTTCGCCTTTGAAAAGTTGGTTTATAGTCATCCGCATACAAAACACTCACAACCTTTCTTTCAAAACAACGCTACCTCAATCCGTTAGATTGAGGTAGCACTGTTACTATTTCATTAGTTTCTGTAATTCTACATTTAACTTTAAGACGTTCACACGATCTTCTCCAAATAAACCAAGTGCAGCACCTTCCGTTTGATTTTTAATCAATTGATCTAGCGTTTCTTTCGGGATTTTCGTTAATTTCGAAATGCGCTCTACCTGTACGGAAGCTGCCTTCGGACTAATGTCAGGATCAAGCCCTGAACCTGAATTTGTCACTAAATCGATCGGCACTTCTGTAACTGGAACAGCCCGGTTTTGTTTCTTCCAGTCTTCCATACTTTTCTCTACTCGTTTCTCTAAATCTGGATTAGACGGTGCATAGTTATTTGAACCAGATGCTTCTGCTTTATATTCAATACTAGAGACACGCCCATGAAAATAACGTGGATCTGTGAAATTTTGGCCAATTAACTTAGAACCAATCACTTCATTTTTATCATTATATATTAGACTTCCATCCGCATTCTCCTTCATTACTGCTTGTGCAATACCAGTAACAATAAGCGGATATACAAGTCCGCACAACACTAAAAATGTAAAAGTAATACGGACAATCGGTGATAGTATACTTTGTTTCTTCGCCATCTTTTTCCCCTCTTCCTTATATAAACAAGCCGACAATTATATCGATTACTTTAATTCCAATGAACGGTACAATAACTCCGCCAAGCCCATAAATAAATAGGTTTCGGCCAAGTAGTGCATTCGAACTCATCGGTTTATATGCAATACCTTTCATCGCTAACGGAATGAGTAACGGAATAATAACAGCATTAAATATTAGTGCTGATAAAATCGCTGACAGTGGTGATGTTAGTTTCATAATGTTTAATGCTTCCATTTGCGGAATCGCAAGTGTAAACATCGCTGGAATGATTGCAAAATATTTTGCGATATCATTCGCAATACTAAACGTCGTTAACGCACCACGCGTCATTAACAATTGCTTACCGATTCCTACAACCTCAATAATTTTTGTCGGGTTCGAATCTAAATCAATCATATTCGCTGCTTCTTTCGCAGCTGTCGTACCACTATTCATTGCTAATCCAACGTCAGCCTGCGCTAGTGCCGGCGCATCATTTGTACCATCACCTGTCATCGCTACAAGTTTCCCTTTATCTTGCTCTGCTTTAATAACCGCAATTTTATCTTCTGGTTTACACTCAGCAACGAATTCATCTACCCCTGCTTCTTTTGCAATTGTCGCTGCTGTTAATGGGTTATCGCCTGTACACATAACTGTTTTAATCCCCATTTGACGCAATTGTTCAAAACGCTCACGCATACCAGGTTTTACTGTATCCTTTAAATAAATTAAACCGTAAATACGATTATCCACTGCAACTACAAGTGGTGTCCCGCCCTCTTTTGAAATGAAATCTGCTTTTTGATTTACATCTTTCGGAATCGTTCCACCTTGTGACTGAACCCATTCAATAACGCTACCTACAGCACCTTTCCTCACTTTCGTTCCGTCCTGTAAATCAACACCACTCATTCTCGTTTCTGCTTTAAATGGAACAAATTCACCTTGTTCTGCAATTTCTCGATTATATGATATAGACTTCGTTTTTACATATTCTATAACTGATCGACCTTCTGGTGTTTCATCTAAAACTGAACTAATCGCAGCCCATTTTCCTACTTGCTCAATCGTTTCATTTCCTACAGGAAGTAATGTATGTGCCATTCGGTTCCCGAAAGTAATCGTACCTGTTTTATCTAAAATAATTGTATTAATATCACCTGCAGCTTCTACTGCTTTACCCGACATCGCTAACACATTGAACTTTGTCACCCGGTCCATCCCAGCAATACCAATTGCTGATAACAACCCACCAATTGTCGTTGGAATTAAACAAACTAACAATGCGACAAGTACAGCTGTATCAATTTGAAACCCTAAATAGTTTGTAAAGATCGGCAACGTCACAACAACGATTAAGAAAATAAGCGTTAAGCTCGTTAATACTGTATTTAAAGCAATTTCATTCGGCGTTTTTTGACGAGCAGCGCCTTCTACTAACGAAATCATTTTATCAATAAATGATTCACCAGGATTACTCGTAATGACAATTGTAATCTCATCACTTACGACCATCGTTCCGCCTGTTACGGAACAAAAATCACCGCCCGCTTCTTTTATTACAGGAGCTGATTCACCTGTAATCGCAGATTCATCTACAGAAGCTAACCCTTTCATTACTTCACCATCACTTGGGATCATCTCACCTTGCTTTACAATAACAACGTCACCTTTTCTCAAATCAGTTGCTGAAACTTGAACAATGTCCCCATTTTCTTTCACCACATTTGCAAACACATCTTTCTTCGACTGTTTTAAAGAATCGGCTTGCGCTTTCCCCCGCCCTTCTGCTAACGCCTCTGCAAAGTTAGCAAATAAAACTGTAAATAAGAGAATGAGAGAAACTGTTATATTAAACCACCCTGGTACACTACTAGCACTACTTGGAAGAAACGATAAAATGAACGTAATGATAAATCCAATTTCCACAACGAACATAATCGGATTCTTTATCATGACTTTCGGATTCAATTTCGCAAAAGATTGTTTCATCGCATGTGTTACGATATCACGATCCATCGTTTTCGCTTGTCTAACCTCATCTTCTATAGCATGTATTTGTGACTGATTTACTTGTTTTTCTTTTACTACTACCGGTCTCATCATTTACCCTCCATTACTTCAATGTAAGAAATTCTGCAATTGGGCCAAGTACTAACATCGGGAAGAATGTTAACGCACCGACAATTACAATCGTTCCGATGAAGATGCCACCAAATAAACCATTATCTGTACGGAACGTTCCGACTGTTTCTGGTACTACCGTCTTCTCTTTCAATGAAGCTGCCACAGCTAACATCGTAATTAAACTGAAATAGCGTCCTAAAAACATAACTAAACCAGTTGTAATATTCCAAAACGGTGTATTATCTGCTAAACCTTCAAATCCAGATCCGTTATTCGCAGCTGACGATGTGTATTCATATACAACTTGCGTTAAACCGTGGAAACCGGAATGTGAGATAGCATCTGTTCCTAAACTTGTTGAAAGAGCTAATGCTGAAAATCCTAAAATAAGCAATGGATGGAATAAAATCGTTACCGCAATTAATTTCATTTCCTTACCTTCAATTTTCTTACCTAAAAACTCCGGTGTCCGTCCAACCATTAAGCCAGATATAAATACTGCAATAATGGCATACATAATAATGTTTACAAAACCTGCTCCAACACCGCCATATACTGTGTTTAACATCATATTTACGAGTGGAACTAGACCGCCAATTGGTGTTAATGTATCATGCATCGTATTAACAGCCCCTGTTTCAGCAGCTGTCGTTACAGTCGCATAAAGAGAAGAAAATACTGTTCCAAATCGGACTTCTTTTCCTTCTGTACTTCCTTGTACATGTTCGATACCCATTCCATTTAACGCTGGATTTCCATGTAATTCCGATGTCGTAATCGTTATAAATCCAAGTAAAAACACCATAAATAGTGATACGAAAAGGATACGACCTTGTTTTTTATTCCCTACCATTCGTCCGTACGTAAATGGAAGTGCTGTTGGCAATAGCATCATAAGCATCATTTGCAAAATATTACTCATTTGTCCTGGATTTTCAAAAGGATGTGTAGAGTTTGCTCCGAAAAATCCACCGCCGTTATTTCCGAGTTCCTTAATGGACACGAATGATGCAACAGGCCCACGTAATATACTTTGCTTTGCCCCATCGATTGTTTGTGCTGTAACGGCCCCGTCTAACGTTTGTGGTACACCAAGTGCGACAAAGACTAGTGCCGCAATAAATGCGATAGGAAGAAATACTCTCGTTAGTGCTCTCGTAAAATCAACGAAAAAGTTACCGAGTTCCTTCCCAGCAAGCCCTCTTATAAACGCCATTACAAGTGCTAACGTCGTTGCTGGTGCTGCAAACATTAAAAATGTAATTCCGATTAATTGTGATAAATAAGATAAACCATTTTCACCGCTATAATGCTGTAAGTTTGTATCAGCCATAAAACTAATTGCTGTATTAAAAGCAAGCGTAGGCTCCATCCCTTCAATGTGTGCTGGATTTAATGGCAATACTCCTTGTAGTCTGAAAATGAAATATACGACAACAATCATAAATCCATTTAATAAAACTAATGACAATGCGTACTGTTTCCACGTTTGATTGTATTCTTTTACACCCGTAATTTTAAAAATAAGTTTTTCAAAAGGCCCGAATACTTTATCTAACTTTTTACTACCTTGAAAGGCTTTCTCTAAATAAATCCCCATTGGCTTTGCCACAAGAATAAACAACAGCATGGTAATAACAACTGCGACCCAAATCATAATGAATGATTCCCCCTAATTAAAACTTTTCTGGATTTAATAATGCATACACTAAGTACACCGTAATTGCTGCAACAATAACTGATAAGGCAACCGTCATGATTGCTTCCCTTCTTTCACAACTTTATCTGACCAACTTGCAAGACTTACCATCGATGCGACTAACACAACAAAAATCCCGATCATTACAACATCTAACATAGCCACTCCTCTTTCCTGTAAAAATTTACCATTAAATTATCAAAAAAAGAACACTAAGCTCTACTTAGTGTTCGAAATGAACAACACAAAGTAAACCTCCTCTCTAAACGCTTACGAGGTTAGCTGTCGGATTCGGGCCTAAAGAGTAGCCCTACTTTCAAAACTGAAAGATTCACCCCAAGTGACGATGCACAAAATTGGTTCCCCCGCTCCATTTCTGGAACTCAGCGATTTTAGGTTTTTTTGGAAATTTTATGAATGATTTATGAGAGTAAATATACTCCTCTATATTTAACTTGTAAAGAGGGAAATTACTGAAAATAAGAAAATATCCATCTATTTAAACGCTTACATTGAGTGTTATTAATATGATTTCATCTGTTTTCTCGTCTTTTCTTTCTTTTTCACAGAAATAACCTTTTAAATACGAAATAAAAAGAGCGAATGACATGAAGTGCATAGCTTGTTGCACTCAGCATTCGCTCTTTTTCATTCACTATTTATTCTCCTCGTAAAAAAGTACGTAAATTTCTCCCACGAATATAAACTTGTGCTAATTCTACATGTAACTGTTCATATTCGTTAATATCCGTCTCTAAATATAAATTATCCTTTGATGGTAATATAATATATGGCCGTGGAAACAGAGGATCAATCTGGATCAATTCTTGAACTCGCTCTACTGATACCGCCCAACGGTTCGCTATATCTCCTAGTAACAACACTTTCATCTTCTTCTCCTCCGCCCTATTCAAAAAATAAAAAAGAAATATTATCACAATTCGTAAACACAACAAATGTAGCTCCAATTGTTTCATAGAGCCTCGCTGGATATCGTTTATTCCTTGTAACAACAGTAATAGGTGCTTGAACAGAATAGCGAATGTGTTCTGTGAAGAAACTAATGATTGGAAGCTCATCCCCTAGTAAAATCACCTTCTTAATACACTCACAAATACTAGTAAAATCTTGCGCCTTACTACAGCTATAAGTCCAATCAAACCCACAATCCCTAACTTCAGCCGCTATCTCTTCATTTGCTGTAAAAATAATTAACTCATGTTGAAATGCAACTAAATCTCTTAAACTATTTACCTTACTTTCTCCTCCAACACAAATAAGTGTTAGTTCCATGTACCTCATCCTCCTTAGCATAAAAGAACTCAAACATAGATTGATATTCTCCTATACTAATCAGATCGATGAAGTGATGTATCCATCATGGCACCGTCCCCTCTCAAGACGCTTACGAAGTTAGCTGTCGGATTCGGACTTTGAGAGTAGCCCTACTTTCAAAATTGAAAGATTCACCCCGAGTGACAATGCACAAATTGGTTCCTCCGCTCCATACAATTGGACTCAGCGTATTACAAAAAATGTATTCCGGCTGATATATTACTCCTGTAATTGGAAAAAGTAAACAGAAAAAAAGCCAGTTACAAAACTGACTTTCCCCTTACTTATACACGCGTTTTATTCACTTTATATGCAAAATGATTCGTCGGCCCATGACCACTTCCAATATTCAAAGGCTCTTCAATTGCTATACTAATAAATCGTTTAGCTTCTTGAACTGCCTGTTCAATCGAGTATCCTTTCGCAAGTCCTGCTGTAACCGCTGAAGCAAATGTACACCCGCTTCCGTGCGTTTGCTTTGAAGGAATTCGTTCACTTCTAAATTCGATAAACGTTTTCCCATCAAAGAGTAAATCAATTACTTCATTACCTTGATACTCTGCATGGCCGCCCTTCATAAGTACGTATTTCGCACCTAATTCATGCAGTACTTTCGCAGCTTCCTTACTATCTTCAACATTATGAATTTCCATCCCAGTTAACACTTCTGCTTCAGGAACATTCGGCGTTACAACTGTTGCTACTGGTAATAAATATTCCTTTAATGCTTGTACTGCTTCTTGTTGTAATAATGATGCACCGCCCTTAGCAATCATAACAGGATCTAGTACAATATTATTCCACCCAAATTTATTAATATGTTCTGCTACAATTTGAATAATTTCACTGCTAAATAACATTCCTAGTTTCACAGCATCTGGTGTTAAATCCGTACCAATTGAATTCAGCTGTTCCGTAATACCTTCTAACGGAACTGGATATACCCCTTGAACGCCCAGCGTATTTTGAGCAGTAATTGCCGTAATAGCCGTCATCCCATACACACCAAGCTCTTGGAATGTTTTTAAATCTGCTTGAATGCCGGCACCGCCTCCACTATCAGATCCTGCAATTGTTAAAGCTTTATTTACTTTCATCCCACTCATCCTTTTCTATCCAAAATAGCGATGATAAATTGTTTTTGCTTCGCTTATATCTTTCGTTCCATGTACGAGTACACGTCCATCTTTGAAAGCAACTAATCTCTTTTCTTCAACTGAAAATGATAATAAATATGGATTTACATTTAAATCATTTACGCGATCTTTCAGCAGCTCTTTGTATCGTTCAAAATCCATTTCTTCTTTATGAGGTGGCCTAATTTGAACTGTATTTCTCCCGCATAAAACTGCTGTTTTCGATGTGTTTTCTTTATTTAAATACGGGTATATCGCACTCTCTCCGCACGAAGGACAATTATGCTTACGAAGCTTTTGCACATTCATACATGAATATTCATTCTTCCACACATCAAACGACACAAGTCCATCTCGAAGTGATTCATAATCTTCCACTAACAATTTAAGAGCTTCCGTTACTTGATGAGAAACGACGAGAGATACAGCAGGTGATATAATGCCCGCTGTATCACATGTCGCCCCGCCAAGCGGAATCGATTGTAATAAACAAGATAAACATGGCGTTTTACTAGGGAGAATTGTGTAAGAAAGGCCGTAACTCCCTACACATGCTCCGTAAATCCATGGAATAGAATGTTTTTGCGCTATATCATTCACAATAAAACGTGTTTCGAAATTATCAGTTGCATCAATCATTACATCTACGTTTGTAACAAGCTCTTCTAATTCCTCAGCTGTTACATCTTGAACGAGAGCCTCTACTCTTACTTCACGATTGATCTCTGCTAGACGTTTTTTTGCCGCTACAGCCTTCGGAAGATTATTTTCTACATCACTCTCTGCGTACAATTGTTGCCTTTGTAAATTACTCCAATCGACATAATCTCGGTCAACAATCGTTACTGTGCCAACACCTGCTCTTACAAACATCTCTGCATTTGCACTACCTAATGCACCTGCACCGATAATGAGTACATGCTTTTCTCTTATCTTTCGTTGCCCATCTTCTCCAATTGGAGAAAATAATTCTTGGCGAGAATATCGATTATTCAACTACGCTCATTCCTTCTAAAGGACTGCTTGCTGTTGCACAACGTTTACGTGCAATACGCCCCGCTTCAAATCCTAATCGTCCTGCTTCAATACTTAATTTCATTGCTTGTGCCATTTTTATTGGATCTTTTGCTCCCGATACAGCCGTATTTAATAACACACCATCCGCTCCTAATTCCATCGCAAATGCCGCATCAGCTGGGCTACCGATACCAGCGTCAACGATAACTGGCACTGTCGCTTGTTCAATAATGAAACTTAAATTTAATGGATTTACAATACCAAGCCCTGAACCGATTGGTGATGCTCCTGGCATAATTGCATGCACACCTAGTTCTTGTAATTTACGTGCTAATACAACATCATCAGATGTATACGGAAGAACGATAAATCCTTCCTCTAGTAACATTTCAGATGCCTTTAACGTTTCTACTGGATCAGGTAATAACGTTCTATCATCACCAATAACTTCTACTTTGATCATATCGCAAAGCCCCGAAGCTTTTGCTAATTTTGCAATACGAACAGCTTCTTCAGCATTTTTTGCTCCAGCTGTATTCGGTAATAACTTATATTTTTTCACATCAAGTTTCTCTAATAAATTAGGCTGCTTTGCATCAAATATATCCATACGACGTACTGCGAACGTTAAAACCTCAGCCTCAGATACATCAATTGCCTTTTGCTGTACATCAAAATCAGGGAATTTCCCTGTTCCTAATAAAAGTCTAGAATGAAATGAAAATGGTCCAATGTTTAACATAATCAACCGCCTCCTACGAAAGTTACAATCTCAATTTGGTCTCCATCAAAAACAGATGTATCTGTATGATCATCTTTTTGTAAAATATCTTTATTACGCTCTACTACTACAATTCTGTTATCTAACTCTAAATGTGTAAGTAGCTCAGCCACTGTTTTTACACTCTCTGGCACTTCCATTTGATTACCATTAATTTTTAAATTCAAACTTCCATCCCCTTTCTAAACCGGTTTAGAAAGCAATGAATCTAGCAAGTGATTCTCCTGCTTTCCTTCTATTAAATCAGCCATATACTGACCAGAAACCGGGCTTAATAAAATGCCATTTCGATAATGTCCAGTACAAGCATATAAACCTTTTATTTCTTCATGCTCTCCCATATAAGGAGCTTCATGATTTGATTGTGGCCTTAATCCTGCCCATGTGCTTTCCCACTCTGCTTCTTTTAAAGCTGGCAATATTGTATAAGCACGCTCTAATATAGAAGTAATACTTTCTGGTTGCACTGTTTTATTAAACGTATGAGGCTTCATCGTTGCTCCAATTACGTAACGTCCACCACGCTTTGGGGCAATGTAAAATCTTTCTTGGAAAATAGGCGCCTTTAAAAGTGGTTTTCTACTTCTTACCGCTACTACTTCTCCTTTAACTGGATATGTACCCCATTCGCGGTGAAAATAACCTAGTAACTTCGTGCTCCATGAACCACCCGCAATCACAACCTTCTCGCACGCGATAATACCTTCGCCTGTAACAATCCCAGTCACTTTATTATTTTCAATACGAATATCAAACACTTCTGTCTGTTCATATATATCAGCACCCGAGAATGACGCGGAATGTGCGAATGCTTTCGTAAGCTCTGGTGCAATAACATGACCGTCTTTTGGATAATATACAGCACCTATAATTGACTCAGATAGAAACGGCTCTTTCTCTCGTAAAAGGTCGCCTGTTAGAAAATAAGAATCTTCACCTGTTTTCTGCTGCCAATCCATAATGTGAAGAATTCTTTCCTTCTCATCTTCATTTTGGGCAATGCGATAAATGCCTTTCTCTTCATACCCAATATCGATGCCTGTTTTTTCACGTAAAACTTCTGCAAGTTGTGGAAATATAGCACGGCTTTCTCTAGCAAGTTCAAATAGTGGGTCATACGCATCCCATTCTGCCTGAACCCCAAGTAAACCAGCGGCTGCTTTCGAGGCTTCAGATGCAATTCTTTGCTTCTCTACAATCGCTACTTTATGTCCTCTTTCTGCTAGAAAATGTGCAACTGAACTACCAATTACACCTCCGCCAATAATCGCTACATCATACTTCTTACACATGTTTTTCCGCCCACTTTCTTATTGATTCCTTATAAGATTTTGCTTTGCTATATGGATTACTACTACTTATAATCCCAGACATAACAGCAATACCACTGACACCGTTAGTAAGAACATCCCCGGTGTTTTCCGTGGTGATTCCTCCAATTGCTGTAATCGGTATGGATAAACACTTTGCAATGTCTGAAACTTCTTCAAGCCCTCTCGCTGGCACACCTTTTTTACAATCTGTCGGAAATACATGACCATAGACGAGTGAATCCGCTCCATTCTTAAATGCATCGATTGCCTCTTCTAAGGAATGCACAGAATAACCGACATGCAAATAAGAAAACTTTTCTTTCACTGACCTTACATTTGCGCTTCGATATCCTAGCTGCACGCGCGGAATGTTTAATAAAATAGCAATATCAATTCGATCATTTATCACTATTTTCGATGCCGTAAAGCCTTTCTTCAAAAGACTTTCCACACCTTCATACAATTCCTTCGTACTTTTCTCACGTTCACGAATATGCAAATAATCAATCTCACTTTCAATTTGCATCGCTACATTCACTAACTCTTCGAATGACATGTGACCATTTGAGATTACATGAAGCTCATTTTTCATATTCATTCGCCTACTTTAAAATGTTTTCGAATAATTCCTCAGCCGGAATGATTTCTTTCGTCATTCCTTTATCTTTCAGCCATTTATTTTGTTTCTCCCATGACTCTTTTGAATCCGATAAGAATGGCTCATCTTTCGTTTCCATCTTCTCTAATAAAATTTTCATACTTTCTTTTTCAACTTCTGGTACAAGCGGGAAGTTTTCTTTTTCTTGATGATTTAATAAAATATTTAATGCTTCATCCGGATTTTTCTTCATGAAATCATAGCCTTTTTTCGTACCACGTAAGAAGGCTTGCAACGCTTCTTTATCTTTTTTCAACGTTTTATCACCTGTTACCAATACAAGCTCATGATAGTTTGGTACACCGTAATCAGCTGGATTAAAGTATGCTGGTTCATGACCTTCATGACGCATAACAGGTACTTCATGGTTAATATATGCCCCTGTTACCGCATCCACTTTTTTCGTAATTAGTGCCGGTACTAAATCAAAGCCAACATCGACTACTTTCACTGTATCTGGATTACCACCAGCTTCTTTTACCATCGTTTTTAAATACATCTCACTTAAAGGTGTTCCAGAATAGCCAACTGTTTTCCCCTCTAAATCTTTTGGCGATTGAATACCTGCTGATTTCAGCGATACAACATGATTTAATGGTGAACGTACGATAGCTCCAATTGATTTCACTGGAATTTGTTCATTTGCTTTTGCCATGACAACGTCTGGCTGATAATATAAGCCAACCGTTACTTTTCCTGCAGCTGCTAAAGTTAATGGGTCAGTCGGATTGGAAGGGAATTTAATATTCACCTTTACTCCTTCTTCTTTAAAGTAGCCTTTTTCAATCGCCGCATAAATAAAGCTATGTACCGCATTTGGGTACCAATCAAGCATGACCGTTATTTCTTTTTCTTTTTTATTCTTATCTGATGCAGAATTACTAGAACATCCAGTAATCATTGCAACTAATAATGTCAACACAAAGATGCGTTTTAAAAATTTCATGAATACTTCCTCCAACTAATAAATTTCTTTTCTAATACTGAGATAAGTATGACGAAGAAAATAGCTAATAATGATAACAATACAATGGGTGCAAATACACCTGCTCCGTCTAACTGCGTCATCATTCTTTTACTGAAATATCCAAGCCCAGCTTGTGCACCGAGCCATTCACCGATTGCTGCCCCAATTACACTAAGCGGAACTGCAATTTTTAAAGCTGAGAAAAAATAAGGAAGAGCAGACGGCAATTTTAATTTAAGAAAAACATCTTTTTTCGTTGCCCCATACGTAACTAATAGCTCCTCCCATTCTTTTTTCGTACTGCGTAGTCCATCATACGTATTGACCGCAATTGGGAAAAACGTAATTAAAACAGTAACAACAACCTTACTCCAGATCGTATATCCAAACCATAAAACAAAGAGCGGAGCAAGCGCTGTAATCGGAATCGTTTGTGAGGCAACTAATAGTGGATAAAATGCTCTCTCCATCCAATTACTCGCATTCATTAACATCGCTAGCCCTACCCCAAGTACGATAGAAATAGCCACCCCTATTAAAACGACGTATAAGGTTGCCGGCAAATGAACCGTAAATAATATATCTTTTAGTTTCCAGATCTTCATCACAATTGCAGACGGTGACGGTAAAATGTACATTTCGTCTACGATTCTTGCGCCTACTTCCCAAAAGGCAAGTAAAATACTAGTAAGTGTAAGGGCAGGTAATAGCTCCTTCAACCGGTTCATCATACGAGTACCTGCCTTTGTAACATACTAAGAAGCTCATCTTTAAGCGCTAACACTTCAGGCTTATATAAATCTTTTCTTGTTCGATTACGATCAAGTGGTACGACCCTCTCGGTTAAAGTAGTTATCGGTTGCTGCTCTACTACTAAAATTCGATTAGAAAGAAACAACGCTTCTTCCACATCATGAGTGATAAATAAAATTGTTTTTTCCCACTCTTTCCATTGTTCAAACAGCCATTCTTGCAAAGATGCCTTCGTTAAAGCGTCCAACGCGCTAAACGGTTCATCTAACAACAATATCTCCCCGCCTGTTAATAAAGTTCGAATAAAAGATACGCGTTGTCTCATACCACCAGATAAATCTTTCGGATATTTTGTCTCATACCCTTGTAAGCCAAATTTATGTAACAGTTCCTTTGCCTTTATTTGTGCTTCTTTCTTCTGTACACCTTGGCACTCTAGCGGTAGGGCAGCATTCTCAATAATCGTTCTCCATGGCAGGAGCATATCTTTTTGGGGCATATACCCTACAGGATGGCTCTTTATTTCTGTCAGCTCTATCTGTCCCGTACTTGCTTCTTCTAAACCTGTAATAAGGCGAAATAGAGTACTTTTGCCGCATCCACTCGGTCCAATAATACTTACAAACTCTTTATCTTGTATAGAAGCATTTAATTCATTGATGATTGGTTTCTCATCATAATGAAAAGAAACATTATGAAACTGTAGTATGTTCTTGCTCCTCAAATCCCCACATCTCCTTACGATAGGACATATCCCAGAATAAATATTCAAATCGACTGGAATATAGGAATATCTCCTCTAATCGATCTAGCTCTTTGTCAGACTTTCCAACTGCCATTTCATTTAATAAATCGATTAACCAAATACAAAGGCTACCGTATTCTTCCGAACTATATCCTTGAATCCACTCACCAAAGAACTCATGATCTCTTGCTCCAGGAATATCGTTTAAACGCTTTCCAATTTCCCAGTAGCTCCACATACATGGAAGAAGTGCTGCTATTAATTCCGCAAGTGTGCCATTTTGAGATACAGACATCATGTAATTTGTATAAGCTAAATTTTTAGCAGATGGTTTTGCAGATTCTATCTCCTCTATAGAAATACCAAGTCTTTTTGCATATTGTTTATGGATCGTCATTTCTCCATTTAATATGCCATCAATTTGTTCAGCAAATTTCCCCATTACTTGTGGATTCGTTGCTTTTACAACACCAATCGCATATAGCTTTGCATAATCTAACAAATATAAATAATCTTGAATAATATAATACTGAAACTTATCTTTTTCTAATGTGCCATCTCCCATACCTACTACAAACGGATGATTATGACTCATCTCCCAAACTGGTTGTACAGTTTCTAATAATCTATCGCAAAATTTCATTTCGCTATCCCCTTTCAATTTATATATCTAAATAAAAAACCACTTCTAAATAAGAAGTGGTTACAGCAAATAAAATTATAATTTATTCGTTGCTCCACTTCCCTTCGCTAGTATTACCTAGATCAGGTCTGTAAGGGTTAAGGATTATTCCTCTCTCAGCACAACAAGCACCCCTAGTGGTTTCAATATGAAATTTTCAAACAAAAAAGCCCCGTTTCTATACGCAAAGAAACGGGGACTCATTATTAGTGTCCGTATTGCTTCCCTACGCTAGCATAATCTAGATCAGGTAATGAAAAGGATCAAAGGCTTACGGCCTACTCTCAGCTGGCAACACCAGCTCTCCTAGCAAACTATGAAATTAACACTGTCAGTATAACACCGTAATAAGACATCATCAACTATTTTAATTTTCTCAATTGTCAACAAAATAACAAAACTATATAATACTTATATTCTATGTTAGAAATTATTATCCTAATTAATTGGATAAAAAGGAATCATTATCCTCAAAAAATTTATTTTTATATTGATTTCATATTACATTTATGTGAATACACCCACTATATTATATCTTTATACTATAATAAAATTACAACTATACAACTAGAGGAGGTCTCTATTATATGAATATGAAAGCTACTGCTTTAACAGCAACTACTGTCGCAATTGCCTCTTTACTTCCTTCTATGGGAGAAACAAATGTACAAACAGCCAACGCTGAACAATTATCTAATGTGAAAACTGGATATGTCAAAGTCGATCAAGTAGCCTTACATACAAAAGATAACGCAAATAGCTCATCAATTGATACAATTCGCTTTAATACGAAAGTAAACATACTTGAAACAACTAATGGCTGGTATAAAGTATCTGTTAATAATAAAGTAGGTTACGTACAAAAAGATGCTATTCTACTAAAAAACAAACTCCAATCTAATAATCAATACATCGTTAATGCCAATGCATTAAACGTTCGTTCTGAACCTAATTTAGAATCTTCAATTTTAGATGTATTACCAAATGGAAAATTCGTTACCATTCAAGAAGAACAAGGCGAGTGGTATAAAATTTTACATAATGGCAAAACAGGTTACGTACAAAAAGCATTCGTGTCTAATGGTTCACAACCTTTAGTAAAAGGCATCACAGTTCAAAATAATACGAAATACACAGTTGCAACACCTAAACTTAATGTACGTGGCAACGCTAGTACAAGTAGTGCACTACTTGGTTCATTACAAAATGGTACACAAATACAAGTAGTGGAAACTGTAGGAACTTGGTATAAAATTCGTTTTGGCACAGGATACGGATACGTAGCAAAACATTATGTGATGCAAAATCAATCACAAGCTCAAACGGCTCAAACTACTTCCATTCCAGCAGTTTTCAAATTCCCTACTCAAGGAAGAATTAGCTCAACCTTTGATATACGCTGGGAACAAATGCATTATGGTATAGATATTGCAGCTCAAGGTAATGTCTCTATCCAGGCGGCGGCTGCAGGTAAAGTTGTGAAATCATATTATTCAGCTAGCTATGGCAATGTTGTGTTCATCGCCCATCAAATAAACGGGAAATTATATACGACAGTCTATGCTCACATGAAAGATCGCACTGTACAAGCTGGTGATCAAGTACAAGCTGGACAATTAGTAGGTCATATGGGCAACACAGGTCATTCATACGGGCAACATCTTCATTTTGAGTTACACAATGGAGAATGGAATTTTGAAAAAACAAATGCAGTAAACCCACTGCCATATTTAGTTAGGTAAATTGTATGCAACGCAATATCAATATACCTCTCTTAATTGAATATTTAGCCTTTTTAGGTTTAATCTGTTGTTTAATCATTTACAATACAAACACTGTATTTTTATCTATTATCATTGCTTTTGTGGCTTTAGAAATTATGATGGAATCCTTTCAAGTACAACTAAAACAAAAAATTGCCCATATATATAATGCCATCTTTCTATTAAGTGCCCTAATAACAAATATTATTAGTATTGGTTTTTATTTATCTACCGTATTTCCTGTATTCTTTATGGCTGTTTTATTATTCATAGCTAGATACATTCATGTCCCTACTAACAAAAAACACGAACAAAAAGCTTAGAAAGAGGAGACACTGTGTACCGATCTTTCAAAGATAATCCGCTAAAATATATATTGAATTTATACACAAAAATAAATACTTTTTTTGGTATACAAGGAAGTAATACGGCACAATTTCTCCTTTATGGAATGTTATTTCTCGTCTTAATTGCGTTCTCCTTGCTTTACTAATAAAAAAAGGATCTCACATAAACTTGAGATCCTTTTTAATTTATATAAATTTTTTATATAGAAAATGCTTTTTATCCACAAGCATATTTTTCATAAATAAAGCTAAGATTATATTTTTTCTCTAAGCTCATTCTTTGTTCATCATCACACCAATAGAACAGAATATCATGAATTGTTGCATAACGCTTATTTTTAAGAAATAGTTTAAAGAATGATGGTAAACAATCATGTAATTGTATAAATATATAATTGCGTAATATTTCTTCTTTATATTCAATGCCCTTACAAATATACAGCAATTCTTCACAATAATATGCATGTTGTGGAACTTGAATCATTTCGAAAAATGGCACATATGATAATAACTTCCCGATAAAATGATCATATCGATCCATTATTCCTATCGTCATATGCTCCATCATTTCTTTCATTACATATAAATAATCATCTACATGAGTAGTTTTCAATGGGTCTAATCGATCTGAAATTTGAGAAAGTACAGCTCTTTGACAAGCTAACACCGCTTGACTAGGTCCATAATATGATAGGAAGTCTGTACACTTATGATATTTTCGTAATAAGTCATGTGTGTATAAGTCATACACAAACGTATTACAATACATCGCTAGGCTCATCATATCACTATTTAATTGCTCTTTTGATAGTAATTTAGCTCTCTTACACATATAAAAGAATGTAAATTCTAATACTTCTTTATGAGATAATAGATGTTTACAATCCGTTATACATTTCTCATTAAATTTAACCCTATCCCAAATTTCTACATCCCCATCAGTCAATTCACCAATACGATATTTAATAATTAAATAGTTTAAAGCAACCGCTTGCGTCAAAAGATCCCACGTTTCATATTCCAATGAAGTGTGAACAAACTCAGCAAGTCCCTGAGTTATCATAAAAGTATTTGCTTCTTTATACCAACCAATCTCTTGGCATAAGCGAAGAATACGTACTAGAGTTGGAATTTCATCTTTATGAAACTGCGGCAAATTCTTTACTTTATCCATTCCATATACGATAAATGCCGCTAAATTTTCTTCTTTATAAAATTCTTTTTCTTTCCACACTAATATAGTTCGTTCTTTCCCTTCGCCTTTTGGATGACAAGGTACAAGCAAAGAAAATAATTCAGCGAAATTATTTGGTTCTATATATGTATCTGTAACCAAATTCCAATTTGGATCGCGCTGTACAGCCCTCATATAATTCCCCTTCCCTTTTGTCTACATAGGAAATATTAATCCATTATCACATCATTAACGATGAATATTGTTATATTCGAAATCTTTCATAATGCTTATATCTATCAGTATATCATTTTTTCTCTTATTAAAAATTAAGAATGACAAATTCAAAAAAAAATGTCGAAATTACTAACCATATATTTATTATATAATGTCTCAGATACATCATGCTAACATATTAGTTTAATCCATATATACTAGAATAATGCATCTGATTTTTATACGTAACTTATCCCACTAATAAAAATCTCTCTTCATTCCGTATGCTCCGAGATTTCACTTAAAGCGAATCCCGCTTGATCATCTGCCAATTCTCTTATAGCTAAATCACCTAGTGCTAGCATCCCAACGAGTTGACCACCCTCAACTACTGGTAATCGTCTAATTTGATACTGTGCCATTAACTCTGTAGCTTTTTCAATAGAATCATCTGGAGAAACTGAAACAATGTTTGTTGTCATTACATTTGTAATTTTATTAGATCCAGGATGTTTCTCAGCAATCCCACGAACAACTAAATCTCGGTCCGTAACAAGCCCAACAACTTGCTCATTTTCAACAACTGGAATCAATCCAATCGATTCTTCTTTCATCTTTACAGCAGCCTCATATACATTGTCTAGCGGTGTGCAATGTACAACATGAGTACTCATAAAGTCTCTCACTCGTGTCATTTTTGTCTCCTCCTTTTTATACATACCATAGCTTTTCCTAAATCCCTTTATTTATTTCAGGAAAATCAGTTGATAAAGGAGGATTCCACAAAATAAAAAAGAGCCAGCATATTGCTGACTCTTTTTTTATGACCCGTACGGGATTCGAACCCGTGTTACCGCCGTGAAAGGGCGGTGTCTTAACCACTTGACCAACGGGCCATGGCTCCGCAGGTAGGACTCGAACCTACGACCGATCGGTTAACAGCCGATAGCTCTACCACTGAGCTACTGCGGAATAATATATGGTGGGCCTAAATGGACTCGAACCATCGACCTCACGCTTATCAGGCGTGCGCTCTAACCAGCTGAGCTATAGGCCCATACACTTTTACAGGGGCAGTAGGAATCGAACCCACACTGGAGGTTTTGGAGACCTCAGTTCTACCTTTAAACTATGCCCCTAAAGGATGCCGACTAGAGGACTTGAACCCCCAACCTACTGATTACAAGTCAGTTGCTCTACCAATTGAGCTAAGTCGGCATAAAAAAATGGTGGCTCGGGACGGAATCGAACCGCCGACACGAGGATTTTCAGTCCTCTGCTCTACCGACTGAGCTACCGAGCCAACATAAATGGCGGTCCCGACCGGGGTCGAACCGGCGATCTCCTGCGTGACAGGCAGGCATGTTAACCACTACACCACGGGACCATTTGGTTGCGGGGACAGGATTTGAACCTGCGACCTTCGGGTTATGAGCCCGACGAGCTACCGTGCTGCTCCACCCCGCGACAATATAATGTTTTTTAAAAAAATGGAGGAGGTAGAGGGATTCGAACCCCCGCGCGACTCTCGCCGCCTGTCGGTTTTCAAGACCGATCCCTTCAGCCGAACTTGGGTATACCTCCGAGATATAAAGCTTTAGTGGTGGACCTTGTAGGACTCGAACCTACGACCGGACGGTTATGAGCCGTCTGCTCTAACCAGCTGAGCTAAAGGTCCTTTATGGTAGCGGCGGAGGGGATCGAACCCCCGACCTCACGGGTATGAACCGTACGCTCTAGCCAGCTGAGCTACACCGCCATAAAAGATATTAAAATAAGTGGAGCCTAGCGGGATCGAACCGCTGACCTCCTGCGTGCAAGGCAGGCGCTCTCCCAGCTGAGCTAAGGCCCCGTGTTTTTGGAAAATCGGGAAGACAGGATTTGAACCTGCGACCCCCTGGTCCCAAACCAGGTGCTCTACCAAGCTGAGCCACTTCCCGTTAATAAAAGCGCGCCCGAGAGGAGTCGAACCCCTAACCTCTTGATCCGTAGTCAAACGCTCTATCCAATTGAGCTACGGGCGCATATGGTGCCGAGGGCGGGGGTCGAACCCGCACGGTGGTCACCCACCGCAGGATTTTAAGTCCTGTGCGTCTGCCTGTTCCGCCACCCCGGCATGTCATATTGAAAATTGGAGCGGAAGACGGGATTCGAACCCGCGACCCCAACCTTGGCAAGGTTGTATTCTACCACTGAACTACTTCCGCAAGACATGTTTGAGTTATTTTATTAAAAGTGCGGGTGAAGGGAGTCGAACCCCCACGCCAAAGGCGCTAGATCCTAAGTCTAGTGCGTCTGCCAATTCCGCCACACCCGCATATTAATTATTCAAAGAAAAATGGGGCGACTGATGGGAATCGAACCCACGAATGCCGGAGCCACAATCCGGTGCGTTAACCACTTCGCCACAACCGCCATGATTTTCTGGTGCCGACTAGAGGACTTGAACCCCCAACCTACTGATTACAAGTCAGTTGCTCTACCAATTGAGCTAAGTCGGCTAAATGGTGGAGGATGACGGGATCGAACCGCCGACCCCCTGCTTGTAAGGCAGGTGCTCTCCCAGCTGAGCTAATCCTCCATTTGCCTGGCAACGTCCTACTCTCACAGGGACAAGGTCCCAACTACCATCGGCGCTAGAGAGCTTAACTTCCGTGTTCGG
>NZ_JAEHBQ010000118.1:0-245 GCF_016483555.1 Bacillus cereus group sp. N14 | reverse complement strand
CCACCACACACCCCCCCCCACACCCACGCTGCCCCAGCGCCCCCATGCTCCCCAGACCCACCACTCCGAATTCACTCCGGCCATCTACAACCCGCACCGCGAAATACCATGCCTGCCCCCACGGCCCTCCCCCCACCCCCCGGCCCACCACTCCCCGCCCATCACCGCCACGCGCCCCGGAAACTTGCCCCGGCCCAAACCCCCCCGGCCGCCTACACAGAACGACACCCGCCGACACCGCCTCC
>NZ_JAEHBQ010000117.1:0-245 GCF_016483555.1 Bacillus cereus group sp. N14 | reverse complement strand
GGCTAAACCAATGAAGCATATTCTCGATTGCTAACTTAGTCTCTCCATACGTAATCGTAGGATTTTTAATCGTTTCCTCAGTAATAAGTTATACATCTACCTCACCATACGTTGCCGCAGGAGAAGAGAAAATAAACGTATCTACCTTAAACTCCTCCATTACCTCTAATAAGCATAGTGCACCATACCCATTGTTATGATATTATTGAAGAGGCGTCTCCATACTATCTGCAAGTAAAGAATCC
>NZ_JAEHBQ010000116.1:0-246 GCF_016483555.1 Bacillus cereus group sp. N14 | reverse complement strand
GATCCCCTCTTGCGAACCGGAGCAGGCGGTAGGTCATGACGGGTTCTGAGTCTGCAATGTGGCCCCCGCCTTCTGTCAGCGTCCATTTTCCTGCACCATACCGATACGCGTACTGGCTTTCGGTCACCGCTGCCATGAGCTCGGTCATTTGCTTTTCCTGGGCGAGCAGAAGATAGATGATTTCACCGGCCGGTACCAAACGGATATATTCGCCGGAGTGCCCGGCGTATTCTGGTTGTGACGGAG
>NZ_JAEHBQ010000115.1:0-245 GCF_016483555.1 Bacillus cereus group sp. N14 | reverse complement strand
CCCTGCCCTTCCGTCGTCCCCGCCCGCCGTTCCCCCTCGACTCTCCCTCCCCCCCCTACCCCCCTCCCCCCACTCCCCCCCCTGCTTCCTCCTCCCACCCCCCCCCCCCCCCACCCCCCCCCCCCCCCCCCCCCCCCCCCCCCCCCCCCCCACACCCCACCCCCCCCCCCCCCCACCCCACCCCCCACCCCCCCCCCCCACCCTCCCCCCCAAACCCCCCCACCGCCCCACCCCCCCCCCCGCCC
>NZ_JAEHBQ010000114.1:0-246 GCF_016483555.1 Bacillus cereus group sp. N14 | reverse complement strand
CCCTCCTTTATCCCCCCGACGCCCCGCTCCGCCCGCGTGTCCTTGAGCTCGGGGTCGTCGTGTTGCGCCAGTGACACCTTGAGCACCCTGAGGTCCAGTAGCGCCCGTGTTACCTTGAATACCCTGAGGCCCGGTAGCGCCCGTGTTACCTTGAGGTCCCGTAGGCCCGGTAGCGCCCGTGTTACCTTGAGGTCCAGTAGCACCAGTAGGGCCAGTGGTTCCGTGAGGTCAATGAGGGACAGGAGG
>NZ_JAEHBQ010000113.1:0-246 GCF_016483555.1 Bacillus cereus group sp. N14 | reverse complement strand
CCCCCCCCCCCCCCCCCCCGCTCTGCTGTCCCGCCGACGACGCCAGACGCGCACTAGGACGGTCGCGCGGGCGCGGAGCTGGGTCCAAGAGCCAGTACTGGACCTCAAGGACCGGCTGGCGCTACTGGGGCTACTGGGGCTACTGGTGCTCCTGTCTCTAATACACATCAGCCGCTGCCGACGCTCTAACGCGGGTAGGTCGCGGTGGGCGCACAATCAATAAAAAAAAAAAAAGGGGGGGGGGGG
>NZ_JAEHBQ010000112.1:0-246 GCF_016483555.1 Bacillus cereus group sp. N14 | reverse complement strand
CATGTATTCTTTCAAAATAAGTCCAGCTTCGATTGTTTTTCCAAGACCTACTTCATCTGCTAGAATCGCTTTACCATTCATTTGTTCAATCACATTTTGAGCGACTTCTAATTGATGCGGAAGCGGCGTGAAATGGGATAAATGTTTCGGTGCTTGTAGTCCATCAAAAGTAGGAACAAGTAACGATTTTTCTGTTTCATAAGCTAAGTGATATAAATCCCAGTTTGTCCAAGGACCATCTTCATC
>NZ_JAEHBQ010000111.1:0-246 GCF_016483555.1 Bacillus cereus group sp. N14 | reverse complement strand
CCTAATGAAAGAACATGAAGTAAAATGTCCTGATTGTGGTAGTGAAGCGTTCACTGAAATCCGTCAGTTCAACTTAATGTTCAAAACCTTCCAAGGTGTTACAGAGTCTAGCACGAACGAAATCTTCCTTCGTCCTGAAACCGCACAAGGTATTTTCGTAAACTGTAAAACCGTACAACGCTCTATGCGTAAAAACCTTCCATTTGGTATTGGCCAATTCGGTAAGAGCTTCCGTAACGAAATCAC
>NZ_JAEHBQ010000110.1:0-247 GCF_016483555.1 Bacillus cereus group sp. N14 | reverse complement strand
AAGGACTACACCGCCACCATGAGGCTAGGGGTGGGCACCGTCACTGATGACGCGGAGGGGGACGTCACTGTGACCACCGACGCTTCCGCAATCGAAGACAGGGCCATTCACGCCGCGATGGCGCGTCAGACCGGAGAGAGCCAACAGGTTCCCGCTGCCGTCAGCGCGATCAAGGGTAACGGCCGGCGGGCCTACGCCAAGGTGCGTGCTGGTGAGGACGTCGTCCTACGGCCGCGCACTGTCACCG
>NZ_JAEHBQ010000109.1:0-247 GCF_016483555.1 Bacillus cereus group sp. N14 | reverse complement strand
CGAAGTGGCTAAACGCGGCGGACTGTAAATCCGCTCCTTCGGGTTCGGCAGTTCGAATCTGCCCCCCTCCACCATTTACATAGGGGCATAGTTTAAAGGTAGAACTGAGGTCTCCAAAACCTCCAGTGTGGGTTCGATTCCTACTGCCCCTGCCAAATATATTTACACAACATGGCGGTTGTGGCGAAGTGGTTAACGCACCGGATTGTGGCTCCGGCATTCGTGGGTTCGATTCCCATCAGTCGCC
>NZ_JAEHBQ010000011.1:0-182871 GCF_016483555.1 Bacillus cereus group sp. N14 | reverse complement strand
GTCAGAAGCTCCATCCCCCTCCCATTCTGAGCGAGCCGTTTGCGCTTTTAATTATATCCAGCTTCAGCGGCTAGAATCTCCGGCCATTTCGCTCTCTCGGTCGAAGCAAAAAGCGCTTCTTGGTCGAGAGCTCCAATGTCCTGCGATTCTGAACGAGCCGCTTGCGCTTTTAAATTTTAAAAAGACAAAAACAGGTAGTTGCAAAATGGAGTTAGCCTTGTTATAATTTCATCATATGTGTTTCATCAATATAGTTGTGTAAGCAGCTGAAGATGAAAAACTCTGTTTCGAAAATGATTCAGGGCGGAAGGAGATGAAAAGAATGAAAGCAGGAATCCATCCAAATTACAATAAAGTTGTATTTATGGACACGAACACAGGCTTCAAATTCTTAAGCGGGTCTACTAAAGGCTCTAGCGAAACTGTTGAGTGGGAAGATGGTAACACTTATCCATTACTAAAAATTGAGATCAGTTCTGATTCTCACCCATTCTACACTGGACGTCAGAAGTTTGCTACTGCAGACGGACGTGTTGACCGCTTCAATAAGAAATACGGTATCAAGTAATAAAGAACATAAAACAGGCAAGTGTATGTATTCGCTTGTCTGTTTTTTTTGCAAAAATATTAAACCTTTACCCTACTTTGGATTAGGAAAGTAGATGAAAGGAGAGCTCAATGTACTTAATGAATCAAAATGGTTGGATTGAAGTGATTTGCGGGAGTATGTTTTCTGGAAAATCAGAAGAGCTCATCCGCCGTATACGCCGTACGCAATTTGCGAAACAACATGCGATTGTATTTAAACCATGTATTGATAATCGTTATAGTGAAGAAGATGTTGTATCACATAATGGATTAAAGGTTAAAGCAGTTCCTGTTTCAGCTTCAAAAGATATATTTAACCATGTAGCAGAAGAAATGGATGTTATTGCAATCGATGAGGTACAATTTTTTGATGGGGACATTGTGGAAGTGGTGCAAGTATTGGCAAATCGTGGCTATCGTGTCATTGTAGCTGGATTAGACCAAGATTTCCGTGGTCTACCATTTGGACAAGTTCCTCAGCTGATGGCGATTGCTGAACATGTAACTAAGTTGCAGGCAGTGTGTTCTGCATGCGGATCTCCTGCAAGTCGTACGCAACGTTTAATCGATGGAGAACCAGCGGCATTTGATGATCCAATTATTTTAGTTGGGGCTTCAGAATCGTATGAACCACGTTGTCGTCATTGTCATGCAGTACCTACAAAACAAAGATAAATGAAACTCGCTATGTAGAGCGGGTTTTTTTCGAAAATAGATGAAGATTGGTGGCCGGCTCTTCGTACAGCTAAGAACTTTAGGCAGTCAGAGCTGAGCAAGCCGCTTACGCTTTTAAATATTATCTAGCTCCAGCGGCTAGAATGATCGGTGGTTTCGCTTCTTCCTGCGAGGCAAAGAGCGCCTCTCTGTCAGAAGCTCCAACCTCCTCCCGTTCTGAGCAAGCCGCTTACGCTTTTAAATATATCTAGTTCCGGTGGCTAGCTCTTCGTGTCTAAGAACCTCCCGCACGAGAAGACAAAAAGCGTCTTCTGTGCGAGAGAACCTTAGCCAGTCAGAGCTGAGTGAGCCACCTCCACTTTTAAATATAATTTGCGTTTTTTTGATTAAGTACCATATACTATTTGTATTAGATACTAGGATGTAGAGGTGAATGGTGTGTTAGATCGTTTGCAGGCTGTAGAAGATCGTTATGAGAAGTTAAATGAATTGTTAAGTGATCCAGAGGTTATTAGCGATACGAATAAGCTTCGTGAGTATTCAAAGGAACAATCTGATATGCAGGAAACGGTAGAGGTGTACCGTGAGTATAAAGATGTTCGTGAGCAATTAAGAGATGCAAAAGCAATGTTAGAAGATAAGTTAGACGCTGATATGCGTGACATGGTAAAAGAAGAGGTTTCTGAATTAGAAGGACAAGATAAAGAATTGTCAGAGCGTCTGAAAATTTTACTTGTTCCAAAAGACCCTAATGATGATAAAAACGTTATCGTTGAGGTTCGTGGTGCTGCTGGTGGTGACGAGGCCGCTTTATTTGCTGGTGATTTATATCGTATGTATAGCCGTTATGCTGAGGTACAAGGTTGGAAAACTGAAATTATCGAAGCGAGCTATACAGAGTTAGGTGGATATAAAGAGATTATCTTTATGATTAACGGTAAAGGTGCTTTCGCGAAGCTGAAATTCGAGAATGGTGCTCACCGTGTACAACGTGTTCCTGAAACGGAATCTGGTGGACGTATTCATACATCTACAGCAACTGTAGCTGTATTACCAGAGGCAGAAGAAGTAGAAATTAGTATTCATGAAAAAGATGTTCGTGTTGATACGTTTGCTTCTAGTGGTCCTGGTGGACAAAGTGTTAATACAACGATGTCAGCGGTACGTTTAACGCATTTACCGACTGGTGTAGTTGTATCGTGTCAGGATGAGAAATCACAAATCAAGAATAAAGAAAAAGCGATGAAAGTATTACGCGCACGTGTTTATGATAAGTTTAGACAAGAAGCGCAAGCTGAGTATGATCAAAACCGTAAACAAGCTGTTGGTACGGGTGATCGTTCAGAGCGTATTCGTACGTATAATTTCCCGCAAAACCGCGTTACAGACCATCGAATCGGTTTAACGATTCAAAAGCTAGATCAAATCTTACAAGGTAAGTTAGATGATTTCATCAATGCCTTAGTGATGGAAGATCAGGCTCAAAAGATGGAGGCAGCTGAGTAATGCGTGTCTATGAAGCCCTGAAATGGGCTTCTTCTTTTTTACAGGAAAATGGACGAGATGAAAATGCGGGAGAACTTGTCCTTTGTCATGTATTAAAGACGAACAGAACCGGAATGCTCATGAATATGCGTGAAGAAATAACTGTGGAACAAGAAACAAGTTTTACGGAGTTTATTCACAAGCATGTAGAAGGTATTCCTATTCAATATATGATTGGTTATGAAATGTTTTATGGACGGTCGTTCTTTGTGAATGAAGAAGTATTAATACCAAGACCGGAAACAGAAGAGCTTATAGTGGGAGTGTTAGAAAGAATCGAGCGTCATTTTGGCGATGAGAAACTACATGTGGCGGACATTGGTACAGGTAGTGGAGCGATTTCTATTACGCTTGCTTTAGAAAATAAAAATCTTCATGTGTATACGGTAGATATTGCACAAGAGTCGATTGAAGTTGCAAAAGAAAATGCAAAAACTTTAGGCGCAGAAGTAACGTTCTATCATGGTGATTTATTGTCACCATTTTATAAAACAGGTCAAAAGTTAGATGTTGTTGTTTCAAACCCTCCATATATACCGGAAGAGGATTGGCGTGGCCTTTCTCCTGTGGTGAAAGAGCATGAGCCAAAGAGAGCACTTGTTGGCGGTGAAGACGGATTAGATTTCTATCGCCGTTTTATGGAAGAGTTGCCGAATGTGTTGCAGAAGAAAGCAATTGTGGCATTTGAAATTGGAGTAGGGCAAGGTGAGGATGTAAAATGGTTGTTACAACAAGCTTTTCCACATGCTCATGTTGAGGTTGTTTTTGATATTAATGGAAAAGATCGTATGGTATTTGCAGAGATGGAGTAAGGTTCACACCTTACTCTATTTTTTTGTGGAAAAATTTATATAGATTTTGAATTTAATAGTTTAGAAAGATAAAAGTCTGTCCACACTGTTTGTAGAAGGGACGGTGGAGGAAATGAAAAAACAAGTTATTGCTTATCTTCTTCTATTATTAATTGGTGCACAGTTGCTTGTGCAGTTTGGATATATGAAAGCTGATGCGAAAGGGCCTTCAGTTATTCCGAAAGAGGCCGTTCGATTACGGATTTTAGCAAATAGTGATTCAGATAAAGATCAGGCTTTAAAGCGCAAAGTGCGTGATGAAGTAAAAGCACAAATTGATGGATGGGTAGCAGATTTAACTTCATTTGAAGAGGCACGTAAAGTCATTCAAAGTCATATTCCAGAAATCGAAAAAACAGTGGCAAATACGTTGAAAAAAGAAGGAAGTAAAGATTCATTTCAAGTGAAATTTAGTAAGAATGTAAAGTTCCCTACAAAGGTATATGGTAATTTTATTTATCCAGCAGGGGAATATGAGGCGGTATTGATTACAATTGGGGAAGGGGAAGGGGCAAACTGGTGGTGTGTATTATTTCCACCGATGTGTTTCTTAGATTTTTCAAGTGGTACAGCTGTAAGGAAAGAAGAACATGTTGTGAAGGCTGAATCTCCTGAAGAGGAGCAAGTAAAACAAATAGATGATGAAGAAGTAGTAAATACAGAAGAGAAAAAAGAGGATGAGGTGAAAGAAAAGAAAGCTGTAAAGCAGGAAGTCGCAAAAAAAGTAACAGCTTCTGAAAAGAAAGTAGTAAAAAATGAAACGAAAGTAGAAGAACAACCTGTAAGTAAAGAGGAAACAAAAACTGTGGAAAAAGTGGAGAAACCTGTGGAACAAAAACAAGAAAAACAAAATGAGTATGTAAAAGTAGAGGAGGAAGAAGAAAAGCCAGAAGTTAAGTTATTTATTGTAGAAGCTTTTACATCTTTATTCTCTAAATAGTACTATTCGTAAATCCCTTCTCATATATAACAAAGAGGAGGGATTTACTATGAAGAAAGTATATTTTGCTACGAAAGCAGATGTGGAAAGATTGCATTCTTTTTTCGGACAAGCTAATAAAAAAGATGATAAAATAAATGAGTTGTACGCGCAATTTATGATTTTGGAAGAGGCGGAAGAAATACGGGCTGTCATCGGATATGAACAAAGTGAAGAACACGCACTGATTCGTTCTTGTTTATTCACACCTAATGTGGATAAACAGACTTTCTTATATTTTTTTGAAATGTTTTTGCAGTATATGAAAGAAAAAAATATTCGACAATTGTACTTACTAACAAATCATCCACAATCTATAACAATCTTTCAGTTTTTTGACTTTGTTACTATAGAGAAAGAAAACGTACCAGAGGGAATTCGACAGTTAGAACACTTTTGTAAAAATATAAAAGAGCCAAATGCAATAATACTAAATTGTCAGCTATTCACAAAGTTATCCACGGATTAATTAGGTTTATCCACATTTTGTGGATAAACCTTGTTTGTCTTTTGGATAAATCTCATAGTAAACTAAAAATAGACAAGTATTTCAGGGTAGAAAAGGACGTGGGAAAAAATGCATACAAATATGTGGGTTGTGGATAATGTTGTGGAAAGAAAAAAATATTATCCACAGTTACAAGAAGCAGCAAAATTATTAAGGGAAAACGAGGCGATTGCCTTCCCTACAGAAACGGTATATGGACTAGGTGCAAACGCGATGAATGATGAAGCAATCGCGAAAATTTTTGAAGCGAAAGGAAGACCGAGTGATAATCCACTTATTGTCCACATCGGTACAAAATCACAGTTAGATGGGATTGTGAAAGAAATCCCGCCAGTTGCAGAGAAGTTAATGGAGCATTTTTGGCCAGGCCCGTTAACAATTATTTTACCTAGAAAAGAAGGGATTTCAGAGAAGGTGACGGCAGGACTTAATACGGTTGGAGTAAGAATGCCTGATCATCCAGTAGCGCTTGCTCTTATTGAAGAGGCAAATGTACCTGTTGCAGCACCGAGTGCGAATCGCTCTGGTCGCCCAAGTCCGACACTAGCTTCTCACGTATATGAAGATTTAAATGAGAAAATTGCAGGTATTGTAGATGGTGGTGCGACGGGAGTAGGTGTTGAATCGACTGTAATTGATTGTACGAGCGAGGTTCCAACGATATTACGCCCAGGTGGAATTACGAAAGAACAATTAGAAGCGGTAATTGGTACTGTTTCTTTAGATCCGGCTTTAAAGGACGAGAAGGAAAAACCGAAATCACCTGGAATGAAATATACACATTATGCACCGAAAGCGCCGCTTAGCATTGTTGAAGGATCACGTGAGTTTATTCAGCGCCTTGTGGATGAGAAGAAGGAAGAAGGATTCAAAGTGGGTTTATTAACGACAGAAGAGTATCAGCATGTATATAGCGCGGATGTTGTATTATCTTGTGGTGTTCGAAGCGATTTAGCTAGTGTGGCGACTAAATTATATGATGTACTTAGAACATTTGATGCAAGTGAAGTGGATGTTATTTTTAGTGAATCATTTCCAAATGAAGGAATAGGGAATGCCATTATGAATCGCTTAACGAAAGCAGCAGGACATCAGATTATTACTGAATCATAAGGTACGATTAGCAAACAGAATATTTCTCCTCGGATAAGCATATTTTGAAGTAGCACGTCCGAGGAGGGACATGAATGACGTTTGAACAGCTAATACCTTTAACAATTATGGCATTCGCCTTAGGGATGGATGCGTTCTCGGTGAGTCTTGGTATGGGAATGATGACCTTAAAGGTAAGACAAATTCTGTATATCGGTATGACGATAGGGATATTTCATATTATCATGCCATTTATAGGAATGATATTAGGTCGCTTTTTATCAGAACAGTATGGAGACATTGCGCATTTTGCAGGTGCTATTTTATTAATTGGACTAGGATTCTATATTATATATTCATCTATTTTGGAGAATGAAGAGACTAGAACGGCCCCTATTGGAATTAGTTTATTCGTATTTGCATTTGGCGTTAGTATAGATAGTTTTTCAGTAGGCCTTAGTCTTGGTATTTACGGGGCGCAGACAATTATTACGATATTACTTTTTGGATTTGTTAGTATGTTATTAGCGTGGATTGGTTTATTAATTGGTAGACATGCAAAAGATATGCTCGGTACATATGGTGAGATAGTAGGTGGTATCATTTTGGTTGGATTTGGATTATATCTCCTTTTTCCTATATAATTTTAAATAGGAGGGAGTTATGAATAAATTATTGGAATGGTATATTCGATTTTTAACTTTTTTCCCTAGGTGGTTAAGACGGCTTGTTATTTGGGGTATTATTTTGCAAATTTCAATTTTAGGTTGGATGAAGTTAATTCGCGAATGGTAAGATAGTTCCTTTCTGTGCATAGTTTTATTTATACTATATACTGATTACACTAAAAAATTATAGATATAGAAAGGATGAGATAAATGACGAGATTGAAGCAAGTTTTTGGTATTATTATTAGTTTTTTTGTTTTTTGGTTTAGTATGCTCGGTGTACAAATGTTTGCTGAGTTTTTAGATATTGAGTCATTGAAGTTTGTGGCGGGAAAAACGGAGGCAGCGCGTGCCTTTTATTCTCCATATCCGTTTATAATCGTTTTTCTTATTACATTGCTTTCCCTATATTTCTTAGTAATTAAGCTTGGGAAACCGAAAAAAGAGAAAGTACCTACTTTAGAGGAAAAAAAGGAAGAATTACAATGATAAAATCCCTTGCTAAATAGCAGGGGATTTTATGTTTGAGTGATGGAAGGAATCGAGCCGCTTCCGCTTTTAAACTGGTCTTACCAACTCGAATTGTTCGCCTAGTTTAGCGTAGTTGTGTCCTGCTAGGCGGCTTACTGGTTTTAGTCCTTCTGCATGAATGCGGCCGTTTTCGTATAGGTGTTCTGCGACGTGGAAACGAACGACGCGTCCGATTAGTAGATCGCAAGCTGGTGAGTCTTCTGTTCCGCCAAGAGGGATTGCGCGTTCTAGTACGCATTCCATTCGAATATTAGCTTCTTTCACACCTGGAACGGAGATGACATCACTTTCAATTGGTGTTAGTTTTGCTAGTTCAATTTCACTTTCATTTGGCGGGAGGTTAGCCGCTGTTTCGTTAATTGCTTCTACGTAAGATTCATCAGAGATATGTACGACAAATTCACCTTTTTCAATTGCGTTTCGGGAAGTGTCCTTTCTTTCTCCGGCTTTTCGTTGTACAGAAACTGAGATAAGTGGTGGATTAGCAGCGACAATATTGAAATAGCTATACGGTGCTCCGTTTAATACGCCGTCTTTTGTTACAGAAGTAACGAATGCGACAGGGCGTGGAATGATACTTCCCGTTAATAATTTGTAATTCTCTTTTTCCGTTTGTTCATTTGGATTAATGGATAACATGCGTAAAATCCCCTTTCTAAATATGACGACTTATTGTTTGTTTACAAGATGTTAGTGGAAAACTCCTGCTGAAAATAATATTTTTATTACATAAAAAGAACTTACTTCATTGTGATTGAAGTAAGTTCCGTCTAAATAATCTCGAATTCAAGATAAAAATTATAATAAAACGTATGCACCAGGTCCGATTAAAGCTACCCCGATAGCAACGGCGATTAACATTAAGTTGTATTCATATCCGTTTTGGGTTACCCAGTAACCATTTTTCCCGTGAACAGTGAAGATTGCCATTAACATTGTTCCGACGATAAATAATGAACCGATTGCAGTGAAAATACCTGATGCGAATAAGAAACCACCTAATAATTCAGTTGCGCCAGCCATAAATGCCATAAATACACCAGGGCGTAAACCGATTGATTCCATCCAGCCACCTGTTCCTTTTAAACCGTAACCACCGAACCAACCAAATAATTTTTGAGCACCATGACCCATGAATGTAATACCTATAATAAGACGAATAATAAGAAGACCGAAATCCATCATTTTTGAAACCTCCTAAAAGTTATTAACTTACCTTATGTAAGTAATAATAAAATAGTTACTTACTTTAGTCAAGCGGATTTTGAAAAAAGTTTGAAAAAAATTTTACAAATTAAAAACAAAAAACAAAATGTAGTAAAGACCTCTAGACAAGTTGGGTAAAAAAAGAGAAAATATAAGTAGAAGTTAACTTCTTATTGTTATTCAGACAATCAGAATTGACTGGAATTTTGCAAAGAGCTACAATAAGAGTCTATTAGTAATGACGTAATTTATTTCGAAAGCGTTTTTACAGTATAATATTCGAAGTATGAAGTCTTACATGTATCCCGAGTTTTACTAGGGATTGCCCTATAAACTTTTAGGTAAATTATGAGGAGGACTATCCTATGTTTAAAAAATTATTCGGTTTTGGTTCAAAAACAAATGAAGAAACAATCGTAGCTCCATTAACTGGAGCAGTGAAAAATATTGAAGAAGTACCAGATCCAGTATTCGCTGGTCGTATGATGGGTGAAGGTGTTGCAATCGATCCTACTGAAGGTGTAGTTGTATCTCCAGTTGATGGTGAAATCGTACAGTTATTCCACACAAAACATGCTGTAGGAATTAAAGCGAAAAACGGTACAGAAATTTTAATCCACGTTGGATTAGAAACTGTAAAAATGGAAGGCGAAGGTTTCGAAGCTCACGTTTCTGAAGGCCAAGCTGTAAAAGCTGGAGATAAATTAATCTCATTCGACTTAGAATTAATCCGTGAAAAAGCGAAAAGTACAATTACCCCAATTGTTATTACAAACACAGATGCAGCTGAGTCTATTAAAACAACTGTAGGTGTAACAGCTACAAAAGGTTCAACAGAAGTAATGAAAGTTACAATGAAATAATTATTGTATAAGAGGAATCCGTTTCATATGAAATGGATTCCTTCTTTTGTTTTGTAGTAGGCTTGCTATGTATGTTAAAATACTCTAGGCACTTGGAAATAGGGTTTCACATATATGTGGATAAGGCGCATTTTTCTTAGAAAAAATATAAGAGAAATGCGCCTTTCGTATATTCACATTTCTTTTGTTCTATTCTTATGTACGTTATGATGAAAGATAGGAAAAAGAAGAAAAGGGGTGGGTTTGGATGGAACGAGTGTTATTTATTTGCACTGGAAATACATGCCGTAGCCCGATGGCTGAGGCGTTACTTCGTCATCATGGAGAAGGGAAGTTTGAAGTGCAATCTGCTGGTGTTTTCGCCTATCCTGGAAGTGATGCGTCGATATATGCAAAGGAAGCTTTAGCTGAAAAGGGAATTACAATCGATCATGCTTCGCAACAGATAAATGAAGCTTTGATTGATTGGGCAGATATTGTAGTAACAATGACGGAAAACCATAAGCAAATTGTACTTGGGCATTATCCGAGTGTTGAAAAGAAAGTGGATACATTATATGGAGTAACTGAGGGGATAAGTAAGGATATTTCAGATCCATTTGGCGGTTCACTTTCTATTTATAAAGAAACGTTAGAAGAGATGGAAAAACTTGTACAAACTTTACTGAAAAAACATTCAGAAGGTTGATGTTTCGTGTATAATACGATATTGGAGATTACTTCGTTCCGTTAAGGTAACGAGTGAGAAATGAAGATAATTGATTGAAACTTTGGAGGGGTAAAAATGAAAGTAGTAGTAGCATCTGATCACGGCGGTATGAATATCCGTAAAGAACTTGTAAGTTTATTAGAAGAGTTAAATATTGAATATATTGATTTAGGTTGTGAATGTGAAGCTGGTTCTGTTGATTACCCTGATTTTGCGTTTCCAGCAGCGGAAATGGTAGCGAATGGTGAAGTAGATCGTGGTATTTTAGTTTGTGGGACGGGCATCGGTATGTCAATTGCAGCAAACAAAGTAAATGGTATTCGTTGTGCATTAGTTCATGATACTTTCAGTGCGAAAGCAACGAGAGAGCATAATGATACAAACATGTTAGCAATGGGCGAGCGTGTAATTGGTGCAGGTCTAGCACGTGACATCGCAAAAATTTGGTTAACAACTGACTATGAAGGTGGTCGTCATGAAAACCGCGTAGGAAAAATTAAAACATACGAAACAAAGTAATAGATTCTAACTAGAAGTAGTATGAAATATAATTTGGTGAACCAACCTGTGAAAGGAAGAGGCGTAATGACAGAAATCGTAAAGGTAAGAGAACAGTTACAAATTTCGCTTGCTGATTTCCAAGAACAAGCTTCATTACAAAGTGGTCAAATTTTTGTAGTGGGGTGTAGCACGAGCGAAGTGCTAGGAGAAAGAATTGGGACATCAGGAACGATGGAAGTAGCAGAGGCGATTTTTTCTGAGTTAAAACAATTTCAAGAGCAAACAGGTATTGAGTTGGCGTTTCAATGTTGTGAGCATTTAAACCGTGCTTTAGTAGTTGAGAGAGAGTTGGCGATGAAATATCAATTTGAAATTGTAACAGTTACGCCTGTTAGATCAGCAGGTGGTGCATTAGCAACATATGCGTATCACAATTTGAAAGATCCGGTAGTAATTGAGTTTATTAAAGCAGATGCAGGAATGGATATTGGTGATACATTTATCGGTATGCATTTAAAGCATGTAGCTGTTCCGGTTCGTACAGGTGTGAAGGAAATTGGAAGTGCGCATGTAACGATGGCAACAACACGTGGAAAACTAATTGGTGGAGCACGTGCTGTTTATGCGGCGAAGGAAGAGACTATAACTTGCCGTTAGACATGAAAAATTATAAAGTCGCATAATAGCTTTATATCGAGAGATAAAAGGTATGTAGTCTGACTTTATAATAGAAGAAAGAAAAGACCGATTTTCGGTCTTTTTTTTCTTTTATGATATAGAAAGTCATGTTAGAATGTAGTTGAAAACATGAAGGTTCGAAAGAATTACAACCTGAATTTTCGTTTTTTCTGAATAAATGAGAAAAAACTATTGGGAATCGATGTAATTCGTTCAGAAAAGGGGGATTTTGGTGGATCATTTAAAACGTCAAGATGAAAAGGTATTTGCTGCAATTGAGGCAGAACTAGGAAGACAGCGTTCAAAGATTGAGTTAATTGCTTCGGAAAACTTCGTAAGTGAAGCAGTAATGGAGGCGCAAGGTTCTGTTTTAACGAATAAGTATGCTGAAGGATATCCTGGAAAACGCTACTATGGTGGCTGTGAGCACGTAGACGTAGTGGAAGATATCGCACGTGATCGCGCGAAAGAAATTTTTGGTGCAGAGCATGTAAATGTTCAACCACATTCTGGTGCACAAGCGAACATGGCAGTATACTTTACGATTTTAGAGCAAGGCGATACAGTACTTGGTATGAATTTATCTCATGGTGGTCACTTAACACACGGAAGCCCTGTTAACTTCAGTGGAGTACAATATAATTTCGTAGAATATGGCGTGGATGCTGAATCTCACCGTATTAATTACGATGATGTATTAGCAAAAGCGAAAGAACATAAACCAAAATTAATCGTTGCAGGTGCAAGTGCATATCCTCGTGTTATCGATTTCAAACGATTCCGTGAGATTGCAGATGAAGTGGGTGCATACTTTATGGTTGATATGGCACATATCGCTGGTTTAGTAGCTGCTGGTTTACATCCAAACCCAGTACCACACGCACATTTCGTTACAACGACAACACATAAAACATTACGTGGTCCACGTGGTGGTATGATTTTATGTGAAGAGCAATTTGCAAAACAAATTGATAAATCAATCTTCCCTGGTATTCAAGGTGGTCCACTTATGCACGTAATTGCCGCAAAAGCTGTTGCATTTGGTGAGACGCTACAAGATGATTTTAAAACATATGCACAAAATATCATTAATAATGCGAACCGCTTAGCTGAAGGTCTTCAAAAAGAAGGACTTACACTTGTTTCTGGTGGAACAGACAATCATTTAATCCTGATTGATGTTCGTAACTTAGAAATCACAGGTAAAGTAGCAGAGCACGTATTAGATGAAGTTGGTATTACAGTGAACAAAAATACAATTCCATTTGAAACAGCAAGCCCATTTGTAACAAGCGGTGTACGTATCGGTACGGCAGCTGTAACATCTCGTGGTTTCGGTTTAGAAGAAATGGATGAAATTGCGTCACTTATTGCTTACACATTAAAAAATCATGAAAATGAAGCTGCATTAGAAGAAGCAAGTAAGCGTGTAGAAGCGTTAACGAGCAAATTTCCAATGTACACAGACCTATAATAGATTAAAGAAGACTGCTGAGACGTAATTGTTTTGGCAGTTTTTTTTTGGACATATATTGTTCTTTAAGTATGTATACAAATGATGAATAAATTTTGGCGATATAATGAAGGATACAGCTCCCATAATTGGTAAAGATACTAGATAGATTCATCGTAAAATCATGATTTTGCCAAATTTGCCCTTGAATATTAGTAGCGTTTTCTTTACAATCGTAAATAGTGTAAAAAAGCGTGCAAACGCATGAATATCATCTAAAGGAGAGATTCACATGGGAAAACTGTATGTATTTGATCACCCGTTAATTCAACATAAGATTACATATATTCGCGATAAGAATACAGGTACGAAAGATTTTCGTGAATTAGTGGACGAAGTAGCAAGTTTAATGGCTTTCGAAATTACTCGCGATCTTCCACTTAAAGACATTGAAATTGAAACACCTGTAAGCAAAGCGACAACAAAAGTGATCGCTGGTAAAAAGCTTGGTTTAATTCCGATTTTACGTGCAGGTTTAGGAATGGTTGATGGAATTCTGAAATTAATTCCAGCAGCAAAAGTAGGACACGTTGGTTTATACCGTGACCCTAAAACGTTGCAACCGGTAGAATACTATGTGAAACTTCCAACGGATGTAGAAGAACGTGACTTTATCGTACTAGATCCGATGCTAGCAACAGGTGGTTCTGCAGCTGAAGCAATTAATTCTCTGAAAAAGCGCGGTGCAAAACAAATTAAATTAATGTGTATCGTTGCAGCTCCAGAAGGAGTAAAAGTAGTACAAGAAGAACATCCTGATGTTGATATTTATGTAGCAGCATTAGATGAGAAATTAAATGACCACGGATATGTAGTACCAGGTCTTGGTGATGCTGGTGACCGTTTATTCGGAACGAAGTAAGACAACTGACGAGAGGGGATTCCCCTCTCGTTTTTTTTTGTTCCGAGTAAGTAGGGGAGGGAGATAAATATACAGGCTATATACAACATAAGTTGTATACACACCACATATAATATAGAAGTCTTACGTCTAGCAAACACTATATATGGAAGGGGAGCGTTATATTTTAAAAATATAATAGTGACAAACTTGTGAACATTATCTTCTATTATAAATAGAAAACTGTTAGAAATTGCATATCTATAACCAGTATTTAGAAGGGTAACGTTTTCATTTTTGGGAGGAAATACCTGATACTCAAATTTTTTGATTTTTTACGATTTCTCGTTGACACTGTTAATACCCTATTGTATGCTAACAACGGGGATAGATGGTAGGGCTTTCAGTGACAAAAATACATCTATTCCGTGACGAAAATGTAAACTTTTTATTTTGTATAGGATTTATGCAAAAAAATGAGTTATTATTAACACATCGTGAATGAGGGTTACATATTGGAGGGATGAATCCTTGCAAAAAAACGATCGCAGCCATATAAAAGCTTATGCTTTAATGTCAGGTATTCTTGCTCAGTTAGTCGGTTCTATTCTTATTGGAATCTTTGGTGGGCAGTGGATTGATAGTAAGGTTGGAACGTTTCCATTGTTTCTTATTATAGGGTTATTACTCGGATTAGGAACAGGGATATACGCAATGATTCGACTCATTCGACATTACTATTCGGGAGAGCAATGATGATAGACGTACATGGACTTGTCCAAAGACAAAAGAAATATATGTACTACTTGCTTGCGCTTCTAGTGCTAGGATGGGGATTCACCTCTTACAAGGATGTATTTCTTGGACTGATTATCGGAACGATTTTCAGTTTTCTTAGTTTGCGCATCATTGCACGTAGAACAGACAAGCTGTTGGATCGCGTAACAAATGGAGAAAACGTGAAGTTTAAGGCGACAGCGGTAAGTACATATTCGAGATTCGCCACGATTGGGTTATTAATTTTATTTGCAGCCAAATATCAAGAGTTAATTGCGATGTGGGGCCTAGGTGTAGGATTGCTGACAGGATATCTTGTCATGATCATAGATTTTCTTTATTTAGAGTATAAGAGCAGGGAAGAGAGGTGAATTACTAGTGGAACACGGTAAATTAGTTGAATTTCTAGGTTTAACGTTCGATTTGTCATCAGTTATGATGGTTACTGTAGCAGCAGTTATTGTTTTCTTAATCGCTGTTATCGGAACTCGCAGTTTAGCCCTTCGCCCAACCGGGATGCAAAACTTCATGGAATGGGTGTTTGACTTCGTGAAAGGGATTATCAATAGTACGATGGATTGGAAAACAGGTGGACGTTTCTTAACGCTTGGCGTTACGCTTATCATGTTTATCATCGTATCGAACTTCCTTGGTTTACCATTCATGTATTCAACAGTTGAGGCTGGCGAACATATTGCATGGTGGAGATCACCAACGTCTGATCCAGCAGTTGCATTAACATTAGCCGTGATGGTAGTTACCCTCACCCATTATTATGGAATTAAGATGAAGGGTACGAAAGAATACGTAAAAGGTTATTTCCAACCTATGAAATTCTTATTCCCATTAAAGGTTATTGAGGAGTTTGCTAACACATTAACGTTAGGTCTTCGTTTATTCGGTAACATTTATGCAGGTGAGATCTTATTAGGATTACTTGCTAAGTTAGGCGGAGCATCATTCCTTGGAGCATTAGGTGCGCTTGTACCAATGTTAGCATGGATGGGATTCAGTGTGTTCGTTGGATCAATCCAGTCATTTATTTTCGTTATGTTAACGATGGTTTATATGGCTCATAAAGTAAGCCATGACCATTAATATAATTTAAGTAAGAAAAAATTTATTTTTTTATAATACAAAGGAGGACAAATTAAATGAGTTTAGGTGTAATCGCAGCTGCAATTGCAATTGGTTTATCAGCATTAGGTGCAGGTATTGGTAACGGTCTTATCGTATCACGTACAATCGAAGGTGTTGCTCGTCAACCAGAATTAAAAGGCGCACTTCAAACAATTATGTTCATCGGGGTTGCTTTAGTTGAGGCACTTCCAATCATCGGTGTAGTTATTGCATTCATCGTAATGAACAAATAAGGGAGACTCCCCTTACATAGATGGCGAAGAGTGTTTTTCCGAACTTTCTTCGCCATTGCTTTATGAACGAAACGTATGTCTTTTTTTTTCATATGATCAATTTAGATATTTTGAAGGGAGTGAATCCTTGTGCCAACTTTATTATTAGGGGCTTCCATTCCATTTGGAACGATTGCTTATACATTGTTCATTTTCTTACTTCTATTAGTAATGCTACGCAAATTCGCGTGGGGTCCTTTAATGGGAATTATGAAAGAACGTGAAGAGCATGTTACTAATGAAATCGACGCTGCAGAAAGAAGTAATGCTGAAGCGAAGAAATTAGTAGAAGAACAACGTGAAATGTTAAAACAATCGCGTGTTGAAGCACAAGAGTTAATCGAAAGAGCGAAAAAACAAGCTGTAGATCAAAAGGATGTTATTGTTGCTGCTGCGAAAGAAGAAGCAGAATCAATTAAAGCATCTGCTGTACAAGAAATTCAACGCGAAAAAGAGCAAGCGATTGCTGCTTTACAAGAACAAGTCGCTTCTTTATCTGTTCAAATTGCTTCTAAAGTAATTGAAAAAGAGTTAAAAGAAGAAGATCAAGTTAAGCTAATTCGCGATTATATTAAAGAAGTAGGAGAAGCGCGATGAGCAATGGGATTGTAGCAAAACGTTATGCTGTCGCTCTTTTTAAAATTGCAAAAGAAAAACACGTATTAGAAATGTTTGAAGAGGAATTACGCCTTGTACAAAACGTTTATGTAAAGAACGAAGACCTACATAGCTTTTTAACGCAACCGAACATTTCAAAGGAACAAAAGAAAACGTTTCTTGCAAACGTATTCGGATCTGTTTCTGAATCTATTTTAAATACGTTATATATTTTAATTGATAACAAACGCATTGATATTTTACCTGAAATTGCAGATGAATATGTTGTTCTTGCTAATGAAGAACGTAACGTAGCCGACGCAACTGTATATTCTACTCGTCTTCTATCAGAAGAAGAGAAGCTTAACATTGCAGAAGCATTTGCAAAGAGAACGGGAAAAGATGCAATTCGCGTAAAAAATGTTGTAGATGAAGATTTACTAGGCGGCATTAAAGTACGTATTGGAAATCGCATTTACGATGGAAGCTTACAAGGAAAATTAGCACGTATTCAGCGTGAATTAATGAAGAATAGATAGGGGTGAAGCACATGAGCATCAGAGCTGAAGAAATTAGCGCACTGATAAAGCAACAAATCGAGAACTATCAGTCTGAAATCGAAGTTAGTGATGTTGGTACAGTTATCCAAGTTGGTGACGGTATTGCGCGTGCTCATGGTCTTGATAACGTTATGGCTGGTGAACTTGTAGAGTTCTCTAACGGCGTTATGGGGCTAGCACAAAACTTAGAGGAAAACAACGTAGGTATCATTATTTTAGGACCTTACACAGAAATTCGTGAAGGTGACGAAGTTCGTCGTACTGGTCGCATCATGCAAGTACCAGTAGGAAAAGAACTAATCGGTCGTGTTGTAAACCCATTAGGTCAACCAGTTGATGGTTTAGGCCCAATCAATACAACAAACACTCGTCCAATCGAAAGTCCAGCACCAGGTGTAATGGATCGTAAATCTGTTCATGAGCCACTTCAAACAGGTATTAAAGCGATCGATGCTCTTGTACCAATTGGCCGTGGTCAACGTGAGTTAATCATTGGTGACCGTCAAACAGGTAAAACAGCAGTTGCACTTGATACAATCATTAACCAAAAAGATGAAGATATGATTTGTATCTATGTAGCTATCGGACAAAAAGAATCAACTGTACGTAACGTAGTAGAAACACTACGTAAGCACGGTGCATTAGATTACACAATCGTTGTAACTGCATCAGCTTCTCAACCAGCTCCATTATTATACTTAGCTGCTTATGCTGGTGTAACAATGGGTGAAGAGTTCATGTACAATGGTAAACACGTATTAGTAGTATATGATGACTTATCAAAACAAGCAGCGGCTTACCGTGAGCTTTCATTACTATTACGTCGTCCTCCAGGTCGTGAAGCATATCCAGGGGATGTGTTCTACTTACATTCTCGCTTATTAGAGCGTGCAGCAAAATTAAGTGATGCAAAAGGCGGCGGTTCTTTAACTGCACTACCTTTCATCGAAACACAAGCAGGGGACGTATCAGCTTACATCCCAACAAACGTAATTTCTATTACGGATGGACAAATCTTCTTACAATCTGACCTATTCTTCTCTGGCGTACGTCCAGCGATCGATGCGGGTACTTCTGTATCTCGTGTAGGTGGATCTGCTCAGATTAAAGCAATGAGTAAAGTATCAGGTACACTTCGTCTTGACCTTGCATCTTACCGTGAGTTAGAAGCGTTCGCTCAGTTCGGTTCTGACCTTGATAAAGCAACTCAAGCGAAACTAAACCGTGGTGCTCGTACTGTTGAGGTATTAAAACAAGGATTACACAAACCATTACGTGTAGAGAAACAAGTTATCATTCTTTACGCTTTAACACGTGGATTCCTAGATGATATCCCGGTAGTAGATATCACTCGTTTCGAAGAAGAATTCCATGCTTGGTTAGATTCTAATGCGACTGACTTATTAGAAGAAATCCGCACAACTAAGAAACTTGCGGATGACGACAAATTTGCAGCAGCTATTAATGGATTTAAAAAAGTATTCGTAGCTTCTGAATAATAAAAGCGGAAGCGGCTCGTCCTGAATGTGAGGGGGGGGGAGCTTCTGACGAAGAGGCGGTCTTTGCCTCGTAGGAAGAAGTGAAGCCACCGAACATTCAAGCCGCTGGAGCTAGATAATATATAAAAGGCATCTCAAGATTTGAGATTGCTGACGGTTATGTAAAGGAAAAGAGTAGGTGCACCTATTCTTTTCCTTCAATCATGAGCAAGAATATCTTGCAACGTAGATTAGGAAGAGGATTCTTACTAATCGTGCCAACTTCTGGAAAAAAGGTGGTGAAAACCTGTGGCATCTTTACGCGATATAAAAGCGAAGATTACCTCGACAAAGAAAACGAGCCAAATTACGAAAGCGATGGAGATGGTATCTGCATCTAAGTTAAACCGTGCAGAGCAAAATGCTAAATCTTTCGTTCCGTATATGGAAAAGATTCAAGAAGTAGTAGCGAGCATTGCGCAAGGAAGTAAAGGGATTAATCACCCAATGCTAAATTCGCGCCCTGTAAAGCGTACAGGGTACATCGTTATTACATCTGATCGCGGACTAGCAGGTGGTTATAACAGTAACGTATTACGTACAGTAAGTAACGTAATTCGTGAACGGCATAATATGGATTCAAACCAATATTCAATTATTGTGCTTGGCCGACTAGGACGTGATTATTTAAAACGTCGCGGCTTTAACATCATTGATGAAGTAGTTGGATTATCTGACCACCCATCATTTACTGATATTAAAGACCTTGCTTCTCGAGCAATTGCGATGTTCGCAGATGGTGCTTATGATGAGCTGTATATTTACTACAACCATTACGTAAGTAAAATTTCACAAGAAGTAACGGAAAATAAAATTTTACCGCTTACTGATGTGGCGTCTGACAAACCGACGACAGCTTATGAATTCGAACCTTCTGAAGAAGAAATTTTAAAAGTATTATTGCCACAATACGCAGAAAGCTTAGTGTACGGTGCATTACTAGACGGTAAAGCAAGTGAACACGCAGCGCGTATGACAGCAATGAAGAGTGCTACAGACAACGCAATGGAAGTTATCGATTCACTTACACTTTCATTCAACCGTGCGCGTCAAGCAGCGATTACGCAAGAGATTACGGAAATCGTTGGTGGAGCAGCAGCGTTAGAATAGTATTAAAAAGCGGAAGTGGTTCTTTCAGGAGAACTGCGAAAGCTACACTAATAAAAAATTAAAAGCCGACTTCTCTTAGAAAGCTGGCTAATTAAAAGAAAGCTAGGAGGGAACCCGATGAATAAAGGGCGCGTTACGCAAATCATGGGTCCGGTTGTAGACGTTAAGTTTGATGGCGGAAAGCTACCAGAAATCTACAACGCCCTTACGGTAAAACAAAGCAACGAAAACGGAACAAGCATTAACTTAACATTTGAAGTTGCACTTCATTTAGGTGATGATACAGTTCGTACAGTTGCAATGTCTTCCACAGATGGACTTGTTCGTGGCACAGAAGTAGAAGATACTGGTAAAGCAATCTCTGTACCAGTTGGTGATGTAACACTTGGTCGCGTATTTAACGTATTAGGTGATGCAATTGACTTAGATGGTGAAGTTCCTGCGGATGTACGTCGTGATCCAATTCACCGTCAAGCACCTGCATTCGAAGAATTATCTACTAAAGTAGAAATTCTTGAAACTGGTATTAAAGTAGTAGACTTACTTGCTCCTTATATTAAGGGTGGTAAGATCGGTCTATTCGGTGGTGCCGGTGTAGGTAAAACTGTATTAATTCAGGAATTAATTAACAACATCGCACAAGAACACGGTGGTATCTCTGTATTCGCTGGTGTAGGTGAGCGTACTCGTGAGGGTAACGATTTATACCACGAAATGAGCGATTCTGGCGTAATTAAGAAAACTGCGATGGTATTCGGACAAATGAATGAGCCACCTGGAGCACGTCAACGTGTTGCATTAACAGGTTTAACAATGGCTGAACATTTCCGTGATGAGCAAGGACAAGACGTACTATTGTTCATCGATAATATCTTCCGTTTCACGCAAGCAGGTTCTGAAGTATCTGCCCTTCTTGGTCGTATGCCATCTGCGGTAGGTTACCAACCGACACTTGCAACAGAAATGGGTCAATTACAAGAGCGTATTACATCTACAAATAAAGGGTCTATCACGTCTATCCAAGCGGTATATGTACCAGCCGATGACTATACGGATCCAGCACCAGCTACAACGTTCGCTCACTTAGATGCAACAACAAACTTAGAGCGTCGTTTAACACAAATGGGTATTTACCCAGCCGTAGATCCATTAGCATCTACATCTCGTGCACTTTCTCCAGAAATCGTAGGAGAAGAGCATTATGAAGTAGCTCGTCAAGTACAGCAAACTTTACAGCGTTATAAAGAGCTTCAAGATATCATCGCTATCTTAGGTATGGATGAGTTATCTGAAGAAGATAAGTTAGTTGTACATCGTGCTCGTCGTATTCAATTCTTCTTATCTCAAAACTTCCACGTAGCTGAGCAGTTTACAGGTCAAAAAGGTTCTTACGTACCTGTAAAAAATACAGTTAGCGGATTTAAAGAAATTCTAGAAGGAAAATATGATGACCTTCCAGAAGATGCATTCCGTCTTGTAGGTGGTATTGAAGAAGTTATTGAAAACGCGAAGAAAATGATGGCGTAAGGCCTTAGGAGGGACGAATTATGAAGACATTTCCAGTCAGTATTGTAACTCCTGATGGACCGGTTTACGAAAAAGAAGTAGAAATGGTAAGCGTAAAAGCAGAGAGTGGGGAAATGGGGATCTTACCGGGTCACATTCCAACTGTTGCACCATTAAAAATTAGTGCAGTTCGTCTGAAACATGGTGGACACACTGATTATGTAGCAGTAAGCGGTGGCTTTATCGAAGTTCGTCCAGATAAAGTAACTGTATTATCATCATCTGCTGAAGAAGCAAACCATATCGATATCCATCGTGCAAATGAAGCGAAGCGTCGCGCTGAACAACGTATGCAAGATAAACAAGCACATGTTGACTTTAGACGTGCAGAAATGGCATTACAACGTGCTGTGAACCGTTTAAACGTTTCCGATATGAAATAAAAAATCCGTAAAGGCTTTGCCTTTACGGATTTTTTTGTGTAGTTCATGGATAATTTTACAAAAATGGTATACTTATATTGATGCTTGTATAAGTAGAGAATGTACAACAATTTATAAAGGGGATGAATAAATGATCGGTGAAATGAAACGAGAAGCGTTGCACTCTTTAAAGGGAAAATGGGGGCTAGGTGTTGGATCAACGATTTTATATTTTATTTTAAGTTATGTTGTTTCAATGGCTGCAATGCTTATAATGTTAATTCCAGGAATTATTATATTTTTCTTAGTTGTTAGCTTAACTGGATCAGTTGAAGAGGAAACGATGTCAATCGGAGCAGGTATTACATTTGGTATTTTTTATTGCATCATAATAATTTTGAGTAACGCATCGTATGGAATTACATCATACGGTTATACAAATGTATTTTTACAGATTAGTAAACGAGAAGGTGCTAAAATAGATCACTTATTCGAAGGATTTCGTGGCTTTAAAAGAATGATGAAAACGATGTGGGCAATGCTTGCGATTTTATTATATACAGGTACATGGATTCCAATGTTGCTAGTAGCCTTATTCGCATTTTTCGGTGAAGAAGGAAATACGTCGTTTACTATCGCTTTCTTTGTACTATTAGCTATTTCAATCGTTGTTATGATTGTGATGTATTTTTCTTATGCGATGACGTACTATGTAATGATTGAAAATCCAGAGTATAGTGTGTCACGAGCAATGAAAGAAAGTAAGCATCTTATGAAGGGACATAAGTTAGATTTGTTTCTTTTATGGCTTAGTTTTATAGGATGGGGTATTTTAGCAATTCTTACACTTGGAATTGGTTTTCTTTGGCTTAGCCCGTATATGAGTACAACGACAGCGCATTTTTATCGTTATCTTTCAAAAGACGAATTGTAGTAGGAACATGCTATACTAATAGAGTTATTACGTATAGGAGGAACAATATGATTAGTGATTTAAAAGGAGAAGCGTTAGATTCATTAGAAGGGAAATGGGGATTAGCTGTCGGGGCAACATTACTGATTTCGATTCTTATTTTAGCTTTTAGCTTTAGTATTGATTTCATTTTCTCTCAATTTTGGGATTGGAAAGAAGTAAATAACTCACTTTCAGTAGACGTTATTACAATATTGATGGTAGGTCCATTAACGCTAGGTGGTTATCATTTAGCGCTACATATCATTCATGAAAAGGAAGCACGTATTGGGCATATATTCAGATGGTTTACAGAAGGAAGTAAGTTTATAAAGTCATTTTTATTATATATAGTAGTGAACATTTATATTTTCTTATGGTTTTTACTATTTATTATTCCAGGCATTATTAAATCATTTTCTTATGCGATGACGTACTTCATAATAAATGATCATCCTGAGTATTCCATAAATCAAGCTATTACAGAAAGCCGTCGTATGATGGATGGACATAAGATGGAGTATTTCATTTTATGTTTAAGCTTTATTGGTTGGTTTATATTAAGTTGTATTACGCTCGGGATTGGATTCCTATGGCTAATTCCATATTTTTATACGACGTCAGCAGCTTTTTATGAAGAAATTGCAGAGGAGTATTACGAGAAAACAATTCCGACACTATAAAAACACCCAGTATGAGCTATTGGTTCATACTGGGTGTTTTTTGTAGAAATTTTATAAATTGATGACTAGTAAGTGGTTTACTGAAATAGTAGCCTTACATATATTTACAGTTGTTCTTTTGTAGAAACTTAAGTTGTTTTTCTGTTTCAATTCCTTCAGCAACGACAGAAAGGTTTAAAGTATTTGCAAGGGAAAGGATAGTGGAAACAATAGCTCGTTCCTCAGGCCGATGATCGGCTAGTTGTGTAAATTCTCTCGGTACTTTTAACGTATCTATAGGGAAAATTGATAAATAAGCGAGAGAAGAATAGCCGGTACCGAAGTCATCAATGGACGTTTGAATACCATATTCCTTTAATTGTTTTAGTCTTGATAATGTTTCTTTTTCATCAATCATTGCAATGCGTTCTGTTAACTCAAGTGTTATATACTTTGGATCGACTTTAATGTCTGTTAGTATTTGTGAAATGTTCTCGATTAAATTCTCTTGCTGGAACTCTTTTGCAGATAAGTTCACACTTATTTTTAAATCTGTGTAGCCGAAAGTATGCCATATTTTTAACTGGCGACAAGATTCTTTTAATACCCAATGACCGAGTGGAACGACTTGTGGCGTCTCTTCTACAATTGGAATGAACTCACATGGCGGAATGTCACCTAGGAGTGGGTGTTTCCAGCGTATTAATGCTTCAGCACCAATAATCTTTTTCGTCGTAATATCAATTTGTGGTTGATAGACGAGATAAAACTCTTCGTTTACTAAAGCGAGTGGTAAATCTTTTTCAATTCGAGCTTTTCGTTCCATTTTTTTATACAATTCTTTCGTGTACAGAGAGCTACCATTTTTTCCTTTATTTTTTGCTTCGTACATGGCCATATCAGCATGCTGTAAAATGGACAATGGATCTTCACCTGCTTCAGGATATATTGCAATCCCGATGCTCGGTGAGATTTGTAAATGTTGACTTTCAATTTCGAATGGTTCGTTCATGGCTGCTACAATCGTATCAGCCATTTTTTTTACATCGGGTCTTTTTTTATAATTTTCGATAAGGATTGTGAACTCATCCCCAGCTAGCCGGGCGAGCTTCATATTTGGTGTCGATAGTCTTTCTAGTCTTTTTGCTACGGCAATTAATAGAAGGTCTCCTACCCTATGACCGAGGGTATCATTAATAACCTTAAAGCGGTCTAGGTCGAGAAACATAACAGCAAAAGGCCTTTTTGATATTTCGGATCGAGCAATTGCTTGTTCTACATATTGATGAAATGCACGGCGATTTGCAAGCTCTGTTAAAGTATCATGATATGCTAGAAAATTAATTTGTTCTTGTTGTTGTTTGCTTTCCGTAATATCTTTAATCATTAAATAAACACCAGAAATATGATCCTTTAAAAAGATAGGAACTGCTGTAACATGCAAGTAGTAAATATCCCTATTTTTATGATATGCCCGTACTTCTAAAGAAATAGATTTCCCCTTTTTTACCCGATGAAAGGCACTAATGATTTCTTCCAAATCTTCTTCATACATAAGTGAATAGTAAGGTTGATTTAATAATTCATTCGTTTGATAACCGAGCAAAGTAGTACCAGCGTTATTCACTTTGAGAAAATTACCGTACAAATCTAAGGTGAAGATTGGATCTGGATGATGCTCATATAAAGATTTAAACATCTGTTGGTTATGATATAGTTCATTTTTTTGTTCTACTAAATCTTCTGTACGTAGTTCAATTTGTTTTTCGAGTTCCGAGTTGAATTGCATTTGGGCTAGTAATAATATTTTATTTTGTTTTCGAACTAAACTATGGCGTATGAGAACGAAGGAGAAAGTTATTATAAGCCCGATTACTACAATAGGTGCAAAAACATATTCAACTAGTATAAAAACAATAAGCATTACTACAGAAATATAAGGTAATGACAATCTGATCGATTCCCCAAGTTTAGGTGTTAATAGTACTTGCTCTTGTCTTTCAGGTTCTTTTGTATGCAGAATACAGGCGATTGCCACTAGTACTAAAGTTACTTGATAGAGAGGAGTAACTGTAAACATAGAATACTCGGGTGTGAAGTATTTGATATAAGCATAAATCGCATCTGTAGTAGCATATAAAATTAAAGCACTGCCAAGAAGCGCACCAACTTTTTTGGATAATAAGGATAATGGCTTGAATAACAGATTGATTCCTATGAGAAGAAAGAGCAAATCGGCCATTGGATAGGTAAGTTGAACAAATATGTCGATATAGGATGTTGAAGAAACGTGAATGGTGCGTTCAATAAGTAAGTAGTAACTTAAAGTGAATTGTGCTGTAACAATAATACAAATATCACATATCATAAAAAGCTTTTCTAATAAATCGCGGTTATAGATGATTTCATATAGAAAGGCAAATGCAAAGCTAATTAAAAAAAGTAAGTAAAAAAAATCGGACGGATCAACGAATGTATAGTAGTCCTTTAAAATTAAACGTTGATAGGCAACGACCATATCACCAATGAAATAAGAGAGGGTTCCAACAGATAAAATGGTCCAAAATAAACGAGGTAACCCTTCTTTCCTATTTGAAAAATAAAGTATATAACTACAAGCGATAATATCAATGAATAAGGTACTCATTCCAATTAATATTTGAAAAGGAAATGAGTATTCATATAGAAAAGGCATTGCCACGTAATGAATCGCTATAGATAACAATATAATGCTTATAAGAATACTTACATGTGTTTGTTTTTTCATTTATCTCACCCACGGTATATACATATAAATTCCTCTTTTTATTTTTTATTGTTTCTTGAAACATATATATAATTTCTATACTTATTTTACACAGGTTTAGCGAGTTGTAAAAATAGATTTCAATAATTCTCGTTTCGGTCCCCAATATATCGACATAGGAATTTGAAGTTTGCTATAATGATTAAAATAGTTGCATTATTTAGAAAAATTTAAAAATAATAATTACTGCAACTAGGACATATTGTTTACTAAGTGAACTTGTTCTTAATTCAGGGGGGAGGGTTTCACAATGGCAAGTGTATATGAAAATAGTTATATGATCGTTTTGATTTTCTTGCTATTAGGTATATTGCTGCCGGTAGTGGCTCTTACATTAGGAAAGATGCTGCGTCCAAACAAACCAAGTGCAGCGAAAGCGACGACGTATGAGAGTGGGATTGAGCCTTTTCATGATGCAAATATTCGGTTTCATGCTCGTTATTATATTTTTGCTTTATTGTTTGTCATCTTTGATGTAGAAACTTTATTTTTATATCCATGGGCTGTTGCATATGACAAGCTCGGTTTATTTGCACTGATTGAAATGCTCATCTTTGTTGTAATGTTGCTAGTTGGATTAGCGTATGCTTGGAAAAAGAAGGTGTTACAATGGTTATAAATTTTGAGGAATTACATCCAAATGAGCGGGCGGAATTAGAACGAAATATCTTTTTTTCTACATTGGAGCAGTTAAAAGGATGGGCACGAAGCAATTCTTTATGGCCGATGACATTCGGACTGGCATGCTGTGCAATTGAAATGATGGGAGTAGGTTCATCACATTACGATTTAGATCGATTTGGGTCATTTTTTCGGACATCGCCAAGGCAATCGGACGTTATGATTGTGTCGGGAACAGTAACGAAGAAGATGGCTCCTATTGTTCGGCGTTTATACGATCAAATGCCTGAACCAAAATGGGTGATTGCAATGGGATCTTGTGCGACAGCAGGTGGCCCATATGTAAATTCATACGCTGTTGTGAAAGGTGTGGATCAAATTGTACCAGTTGATGTGTATATTCCTGGTTGCCCACCCAATCCTGCTGCTTTAATTTATGGAATTAATAAATTGAAAGAAAAAATTCGTTACGAGGCAAAGACGGGAAAGCAGGTGACGAATAAATGAGTGATCCAAATAAAGACCTAGAGGATTTGAAAAGAGAAGCGGCTAGGCATGCGAAAGAAGAGGCGAGAAAGCGTCTCGTTGCGAAACATGATGCGGAAATAAGTAAACTTGAGGAAGAAAATCGAGAAAAAGAGAAAGCGCTACCAAAAAGTGATGGTATGACTGTGGAAGAAGTAAAACGACGTGCAGCAGCAGCCGCCGCAAAAGCAAAAGCGGCAGCATTAGCAAAGCAAAAAAGAGAAGGAACAGAAGAGGTAACGGAAGAAGAAAAGGCCAAAGTGAAAGCGAAGGCAGCAGCAGCCGCGAAAGCAAAAGCGGCAGCGTTAGCAAAGCAAAAAAGAGAAGGAACCGAAGAAGTAACGGAAGAAGAAAGGGCCAAAGCGAAGGCGAAGGCAGCAGCAGCCGCAAAAGCAAAAGCGGCAGCGTTAGCGAAGCAAAAAAGAGAAGGAACCGGAGAAGTAACGGAAGAAGAAAAGGCAAAAGCGAAGGCGAAGGCAGCAGCAGCCGCAAAAGCAAAAGTGGCAGCATTAGCGAAGCAAAAAAGAGAAGGAACCGAAGAAGTAACGGAAGAAGAAAGGGCCAAAGCGAAGGCGAAGGCCGTGGCGGTAGCAAAGGCAAAGGCAGCGGCTTTAGCGAAGCAGAAGGCCTCGCTAGGTGATGGGAAATCGGGAGATGAAAAGGCGAAGGCAATTGCAGCAGCGAAGGCAAAAGCGGCAGCAAGGGCGAAGACAAAGGGCGCTGAAGGTAAAGCGGAAGAGGAGCCGAAGCAGGAAGAGCCATCCGTGAATCAGCCGTATTTAAATCAGTATGTTGAAGTTATTAAGGGGAAAATTGGAGAGGATACGTTAGTAGATTCCTACATTAATAAACTTTCAAAAGATGTGCCAACTCTTGTGGTGGAGCCCTCAAAATATTATGAAGTAATGGAGTTACTGCGATTCCATGAGGGACTTGCTTTTGATTATATGTCAGAGCTACATGCGACGGATTTTGTGACACATATGGAAGTATATGTTCATTTATTTTCATATGGAAAGAAACAGTCAGTAGCGGTGAAGGTGAAGTTGGATAGGGAAGCACCAGAAGTAGAGTCGGTTGCAGCGCTTTGGAAAGGAGCGGACTGGCCAGAGCGAGAAGCGTATGATTTGCTCGGCATTGTATTTAAGGGACATCCGAATTTATCACGTATTTTAATGCCTGATGATTGGATAGGGTATCCGCTTCGGAAAGATTATGAACCGTATGATGTGGAGGTGTAGCTTATGATCCGTACGGAAGAAATGCTTTTGAATGTAGGGCCTCAGCATCCGAGTACGCATGGTGTGTTCAGGCTTGTTATTAAGATTGACGGGGAAATTATTAAAGAAGCTACACCAGTTATTGGATATTTGCATCGCGGGACCGAAAAGATTGCCGAGAGCTTACAGTATACGCAAATTATCCCTTATACAGATCGAATGGACTATTTATCGGCCATGACGAATAATTACGTCATTTGCCATGCTGTAGAGACGATGATGGGGCTTGAAATCCCGGAGCGGGCCGAATACTTACGAGTACTTGCAATGGAGCTTGGAAGGATTGCGAGCCACCTCGTTTGGTGGGGGACAAATCTTCTTGATATAGGAGCGGTCAGCCCGTTTTTATACGCTTTTCGTGAACGAGAGATGATTATAAATTTATTAAACGAATTATGCGGTGCCCGTCTTACTTTTAACTATATGAGAGTCGGGGGTGTAAAGTGGGATGCGCCGGACGGTTGGATTGAAAAAGTGGAAGAGTTTGTTCCGTATATGCGAGAACAATTGGCAGGTTATCATGATCTCGTTAGCGGTAATGAGATTTTCTTAAATCGCGTAAAAGGCGTTGGTATATATAGCGCGGAAGAAGCGATTTCGTATTCTTTAAGCGGAGCGAATTTGCGGTGTACCGGAGTAAACTGGGATCTTCGCAAGGATGAACCGTACTCCATTTATGATCGTTTTGATTTCGATATTCCTGTTGGGAGTGTGGGAGATGCTTGGGATCGTTACGTTTGCCGCATGCAAGAGATTGAGGAGTCATTAAAAATTGTTGAGCAAGCTGTCCAGCAGTTCCCGAAAGACGGAGCTGTGCTAGCGAAAGTGCCGAAAATCATTAAGGCGCCTAAAGGGGAAGCGTTCGTCCGTATAGAATCGCCGCGAGGAGAGATTGGTTGCTATATTGCTAGTGATGGAAAGAAAGAGCCGTACCGCTTGAAGTTTCGCAGGCCGTCTTTTTACAATTTGCAAATTTTACCGAAGTTATTGAAAGGTGAAAACATCGCCAATTTAATTACGATTTTAGGTGGAGTTGATATTGTACTTGGGGAGGTTGATGGCTAATGATTGAAACGCTCTTACAATCACCTTCAAGCTGGACGAATTTCTTCATTTTTTTCGGATTAGCGGTGCTTCTATTATTTGCAGTCCTTGGCTTCGTTACATATGGTATTTTGGCAGAACGGAAAGTAATGGGTTTTATGCAAGGGCGGATTGGACCAAACCAAGTTGGGGGCCGGTTCGGTTTACTGCAAACGGTAGCTGATGTTTTAAAACTATTATTGAAAGAAGATAGTATTCCGAAAGCGGCAGATAAACCGTTGTTTATATTAGCGCCTGTCATTGCATTCGCACCGGCATTTATGGTGCTTGCAGTCATCCCGTTTACTGATAAATTTCAGTTCGCGGATATTGGCGTAGGCTTACTGTATTACATTGCTGTTTCTGGCATTACGACGATTGGTGTCGTAACCGGAGGATGGGCATCCAATAATAAATATTCCCTTTTAGGAGGGATGCGTGCGGCGGCGCAAATGATTTCTTATGAAATTCCGCTCGTAATGAGTGTAATTGGCGTCGTTTTGTTAGCTGGTAGCCTGAATTTAAATGAAATTGTAGCGGCACAGGAGAATGTTTGGTACATTTTCGTGCAGCCAATCGGTTTCGTCGTTTTCTTAATCGCGGCGGTAGCAGAGTTAAATAGGACGCCGTTTGATTTACCAGAAGCAGAATCGGAACTTGTTTCTGGATATCATACGGAATACTCAGGGTTTCGATGGGCGTTTTTCATGCTTTCAGAGTACGTATATTTCTTCGGAATGTCATCTTTAATTACAGTGCTCTTTTTAGGCGGATGGAATCCAGTTATGTTCCTTGGATTTATCCCGGGATCGGTATGGTTTGCTTTGAAATTTAGCAGTGTAGTCTTTCTATTAATTTGGTTCCGCGTTACGTTTCCGCGTATAAGAGGTGACCAGTTAATGGAGTTTGGCTGGAAAGTATTATTGCCAATTGCACTTGCGAATATTTTCTTAACGGCATTGATTAAGGAGTTATTCTTCTAATCTATGAGGGGGGTGCCAGTAAGAGATGAAAGGACTATTTAAAGGATTAAAATATACATTAAGCAATTTGAGTAAGAAGAAGGTGACTTACGATTATCCGAATCAACCGTTGCCGTTGCCAGACCGCTTTCGAGGTATTCAAAAGTTTTATCCGGAAAAGTGTATTGTTTGTAACCAATGCTCCAACATTTGTCCGACAGACTGTATTCAGTTAACAGGAAAAAAACATCCGGATCCTACGAAAAAAGGAAAAATTATCGACACGTACGATATTAATTTTGAAATTTGTATTCTGTGTGATTTATGTACAGAAGTTTGTCCGACAGAGGCGATTGTTATGACAAATAACTTTGAGCTCGCGGAATATTCACGTGATGATTTATTTAAAAATTTGCAATGGCTTGACGAAAACGACGAAAACGTCAGGAAGGAGAATAAAGCATGAATGGCGAGTTTGTAGCATTCTTCATACTATCCTTGTCTGCAATTATCGGCGGTGTTCTTATGTTGAACTTAACGAAAGTCATGCATATGATGCTAGCTCTCGTTCTGACATTTCTTAGTATCGCAGGTTTGTACTTTCTTTTATCGGCCGAATTTATCGGAGTTGCACAAATTTTACTTTACTCCGGTGCGATTACAATTATTATGATTTTTGGCATTATGTTAACGCAACATAACGCAGAAAATGAATCGCGTCTTACTCTTCGAAAATGGATTATCTTCTTTGCGGTTGTAGCATTTGGGGCAGTTATGTATTTCGCTGTTAACAATATTGATTTTGCAAATGAAAGCACACAAGGAAGTTTACCTCTCCATGAAAAAAACACACTTCAAATCGGTACACTTCTCTATTCGAAATATATTATTCCATTTGAGTTAACCTCAGTTATTTTACTTGTAGCACTTGTTGGCGCGATTATACTTGCGAAGAAGGATGAGAAAGAGGAGGATTCCAATGAGTAGTGTTCCAGCTTCTGCATATTTAACGCTTGCGATTATTTTGTTTTGCATCGGTTTGTTTGGAGCTTTAACGAAGCGAAATACAGTGATTGTATTAGTTTGTATTGAATTAATGCTAAACGCGGCCAATTTAAATTTAGTCGCGTTTAGTAAATTAGGTTTGTTCCCAAATTTAACAGGGCAAATTTTCTCTCTGTTTACGATGGCTGTAGCAGCAGCAGAGGCGGCGGTAGGACTCGCCATTTTAATTGCTTTGTATCGTAATCGTACGACGGTTCATGTAGATGAAATGGATGCGCTCAAAGGATAACATTGTGACCGAAAAGGGGGAAGGAAACAATGATCGATTATGCATGGCTCATACCGCTTTTCCCGCTTGTTTCGTTTTTTTTATTACTTATATTCGGGAAGAAAATTAGAGAAGGAAGCAGTGTACTTAGTATTTTCCTCGTCTTTCTCTCCTTTATATTTGCGGTACTTGTATTAATAGAACGGTTTTCGAAAGTAGGATTGAAGCATAAGTGGGTATGGCTTAGAACGGGAGATATTGATATATCATTTGGCTTTGAAGTGACTGCATTAGGGGCTTTAATGCTGTTTATCGTTACACTTGTGAGTTTACTTGTACATGTGTATTCGAAAGGTTATATGAAAGGGGATGAAAGATTACCAACCTTTTATGCCTATTTAGGGCTCTTTACATTTGCGATGCTCGGGCTTGTTATATCGCCGAATTTATTACAGCTTTATATATTTTGGGAGTTAGTAGGACTCGGTTCATTTCTACTCATCGGTTTTTACTTCTTTAAAGAAGAAGCGAAGGCTGCTGCGAAAAAGGCTTTTATTATGACTCGTATTGGAGATGTCGGTTTATTTATAGGGATGATCTTACTTTTTTGGCACGCGGGTAGTTTTGAATATGACGCAATATTTAGGGCGATTCGTACGGGTGATCTTACCCCTACCATGATTACAATAACAGCGATATTAATTTTTATCGGGGCGATGGGGAAGTCAGGTCAGTTCCCGCTTCATACGTGGTTACCAGATGCAATGGAGGGGCCGACGCCTGTTTCGGCACTTATTCATGCGGCGACGATGGTCGCAGCTGGCGTGTATTTAGTGGCGACGATGTTCCCGCTATTTTCAGCAAGTGCGGTGGCGATGCAGACAGTGGCAATCGTTGGAGCTTTCACCGCAATCTTTGCGGCTTCTATCGGTCTTGTACAAACGGATATAAAGAGAGTGCTCGCTTATTCTACGGTTAGCCAGCTAGGTTATATGATGCTCGCATTAGGATCTGCTGGTTATGTAGCTGGTGTTTTCCATTTAACGACACACGCCTTTTTTAAAGCGCTACTATTTTTGGCGGCAGGAAGTGTCATTCATGCAGTGCATACGCAAGACATTAATAAAATGGGCGGTTTACAGAAGAAGATGAAAGTAACGGGTGCACTATTTTTAATCGGTACACTTGCAATTAGTGGGGTTCCGCTCCTTTCTGGTTTCTTTAGTAAAGATGAAATTTTAGCGGTGACTTGGATGAATGGCAATTACGTTTTATTCATATTAGCAGTAATTGCAGCGTTCTTAACAGCATTCTACATGTTCCGGCTCTACTTCCTTGTCTTTACTGGGGAAGCAAAGACAAAGGAAGATGTGCATGAATCGCCCCGCATTATGACGTATCCGATGATCGTTCTCGGGGTCCTTGCAGTAGTGGCAGGTTATATAAATACACCGTGGTTTGGGACGTTTCTCGGGGATTGGCTTACGAAAGATGTAGCATTTAAAGTGCGAGAGGCACACGGACCAGTTTGGATTATGATCGTAGCGACTATCGTTTCATTTGCAGGAATCGCTCTCGCATATTTCATATATGGTAAGAAATCTATTTCTAGAGATTGGGCTGGGGGCGATGGAACACCTCTTTATAACCTTTTGAAAGAAAAATATTATGTGGATGAACTATACAATATGACAGTACTCCCTATTACGAAGGGAATCGCTCATGTGCTTCACTTATTTGAGGTGTATGTAGTCGGAGGAATTGCCGTTTTAATAGGGAGTCTAGTTAAAGGGATAAGCGGACTCGGTTCTAGACTCCAAAACGGAAATGTACAAGTGTACGGCACTGTAACAGCTGTTTCGCTTGCAGTACTCGTCATTATTTTGCTCTATACGGGAGGGGATTTACGATGAATGATTTGTTATTAACGTTCTTCATTTTTTCCCCGCTTTTAGGAATTCTCTTACTTGTATTAACGCCAAAAAAAGAATCGCGTACTGTGCGAGCGCTTGGTTTATTTGGGACGGCGCTTCCATTTGGAATCGCTATCGTCCTCGCTTGTACATATGCTTCTGGAAAGAGTTTGTCGCTATTCGATGAAAAAGTGAAATGGATTAAATTTGGGGATTTTGCAGCGGTGGATAAAAGATGGTTTTCCATTTATTACGAGCTCGGCATTGATGGTTTATCGCTCGTTATGATGGTGCTGACAGCCCTTCTAGCGATGCTTGCAGCAATTGCGGCATTTACTATTAAAAGAAACTTGAAAGCCTTTTATATGCTGCTACTCATGTTAGAAATAGGGATGTTCGGCGTCTTCGCTGCTCAAAATTTAATGTTGTTCTTTATCTTCTTTGAAATTACGTTGCCGCCAATGTTTTTATTAATTGGAAAGTGGGGGAAATTGTCGAGTGAAAAGGCTGCTTATAGTTATTTAATATATAACGGTATTGGCTCCGCTATTTTACTCATCGTTTTCTCAGTTTTATTTGCAAAAACAGGTACAACAAATATTACAGAGCTTAAAGAAATATTAACGAGTGTAGGTGCTGGGGGAGGAATGGCTGTCTCAAGTAGCTTACAGTTCGGATTGTTTCTTGCCATAATGATTGCTTTTGCGATTAAACTACCCGTTTTCCCGTTACATCGCTGGATGGTCAATGTGCATATTGAAGCGCATCCGGCTGTAGTTATGCTTCACGCGGGCGTTTTACTGAAGATTGGGGCATACGGTATGATTCGTTTCGGAAAGGGGCTATTCCCGGAATACTTTCGCGAGTTTGCAACGCTTATTGCGATTTTAGGAGTCATCAATTTATTGTACGGAGCCTTCTTAGCGCTCATCCAAACGGATTTTCGGAAGGTGCTTGCTTACTCTAGTATTTCGCATATGGGCATCGTATTAATGGGCCTTGCGGCGTTAAATGCACCAGGTATACAAGGGGCACTATTCCAAGTTGTCTCTCACGGTTTAATTGCAGCCTTACTCTTTTTCTTACTGGGCGTTATAGAACAGCGCTTTGGAACGTCGGATATTACAGCGCTTGGCGGACTCGCAAAAAGTGTCCCGGTACTTAGCGGATTCTTCTTAGCAGGAGGAATGGCATCGCTTGGATTGCCAGGAATGTCTGGATTTGTTAGTGAGTTTCTTGCCTTTCTCGGTTTATTCCAAGGGGAGCCAGTCATTGCTGCAGTCGGTGTACTTGGCATCATTTTAACCGCTGTATACGTATTGAGAGCGACACTTCAAGTAACATTTGGTAAGAAAGAGTGGGAGGCGAAAGCTGATATACACGGATGGGAGTATGTGCCTATATTGCTACTTATCTTCTGCATTATTGCAATTGGAGTAATGCCAGAAATACTAGGGGATCCGCTTCAAAATACATTGAAAACATTGGGGGTGAAGTAGGATGGATATGAATACGTTACTTAGCTTATCATGGCATCTCATGGTGCCAGAATTCATTATTCTCGGAGCTGCCATCCTTCTTTCCATATGTGATTTGTTTTTTAAGTTGAATCATAGATATGTAGCGCTTAGTGCAATCGCAGCCGTCATATTAGCAATCGTGTCGTTAATCACGCTATACGGTGAACCGACAGGAGATATTTTAAATGGATCGTTTGTGTTAGATGGTTTTTCAAAAGGGTTTAAAACGTTGTTATTAGGCGGAGCGGCCCTCATCTTATGCACCGCCATGAGCGATGATAAGAAGAATCCAATTGAAGATAAGGGAGAATATTATTACTTATTTTTAATGGCACTTCTTGGGGCTATGTTTATGGCTTCTAGTATCGACTTCATTACACTTTTCGTCGGTTTAGAATTGCTTTCACTTTCTTCATATATTTTAGTAGGAATACGAAAAAGGAACCGTGCGTCAAACGAGGCGGCCATGAAATATGTCATTAACGGAGGAATTGGAACGGCAATTACGCTCTTTGGAATGAGTTATTTATACGGTATTACAGGATCAACTAATATCGTGGATATGCAAAAAGTATTCGCAGGGGAGCTTGCTGGTGGTATTCAGTTATTGTTAGCTCTCGCATTTCTACTATTACTCGTTGGACTCTCGTTTAAAATTGCGACAGTGCCGTTTCATATGTGGGCACCAGATGTGTATGAGGGAGCGGCTACGCCTGTTACTGCTTTTCTCGGGACGATTTCTAAAATTGCTGGATTCTTACTCATTATTCGTCTGTTTCTCATGGTTTTTGCAAGTGTATCGGTACAAGGAGACATGCAATCTTTATACGGACGTATGAGCATATACATTGCAGTACTAGCGAGTATTACGATGATTATTGGAAACGTAGTAGCGTTAAAGCAATATAACGTAAAACGCCTATTTGCCTATTCGGGAATCGCGCATGCGGGGTATTTACTCGTTCCGCTTGTAGCATTATCACCATTTACGATGGATAGCATGTGGTTTTACATGCTTGCGTATATGCTTATGAATATAGGCGCATTTGCAATTATTCACGGCTTAATCTTACAAAGTAACAAAGAAAACATTACCATTTTTACCGGATTATATAAGCGATCGCCATTTACAGCGATAGTGATGACGATTTTTATATTATCGTTGGCCGGGATACCAGGAACAGCTGGTTTCATCGGGAAAATTAACATCTTTTTAGGTGCACTGCATGTAGAGCCAGCTCATTACGTACTAGCTTCTATTATGATGGGGACGACAGTCATCTCATTCGTATATTATTTCCGTATTCTACAGCAAATGTTTTTCCGGACGGGAGGAGTGGAAGAGAAAATTCGTTTGCCATTGAATATAAAGGTTGTTATGAGCCTTTGTGCAATCTCGATTGTAATACTAGGGATTATGCCGATGATTGGATACAATTTCTTTTATGAATATTTTCCATTAATGAAGGATTTCTTCTTCTTAGGGAACGTGGTACAATAGTGAAAATAAAAGGTGTGGAGTTGTTACTCTGCGCTTTTTATTTTGTGTGAATTATAATTGAAAATGCATGTAGGTATATGTTTTTTGAGAGCAAATTATGATGTAAAATGTAAGATGCTTATTTGTATTTGAAAAAGTGTGGCTCCTACTTATTATGGTATCGTTTTTATAGTATTTCGTAAGTAGTAGCTGGGTAAAAAGGGGTCGATTTTTTGGCACATCTTTTAGGGCAACAAGCACTGATTGCCATTGTTTCGCATTTATTGTTTATTACCATTACGTGGTGGGCCTTACAAGGTGTTCACATTGAGCGTTTAATGAAGTCTGGAAAGGTGATGCAGACGCGAGTGTTACTCATCCTAATTACAATTGCAATTGGGACATCTGTAAGTAACTTTTTCCTTGATTATTTAGGCTATTCAAAGAGTTTAACGTATTTAGTAAAGTAAGTGTATAGAACCTCATATCTCCGTTAACAATGGGGATAGGAGGGGATGAAATTGAAGCTTAAAGCCATTCTTATTGTTGTGATAAGTGTTGTTTTATTTTTGGTTGGATATAGAGAGATGAAACCGATCAGCGATGAACAGAAAATGGAGAGCATGATTGCAACTTTAGAGAAAAATGATGCTAAAGTAGAGAAGTGGTCATGGTTAGCGCGAGAAACAAAAACAATTTCTAATATACATATGTTTCAAAAGTTGTTAAACGATGTGAAAGACAAGGCGAATATTCAAAAGTGGGAATTAGAGCAATCTCCAGATGGATATAAAGCTACATCCTATAAAAAGTTTTCTTCTTATGAAGAACGAGTAGTAGTAACATGGAGTAAGGAAAATACTAAAGAAAACACTTTCATTATTTTTGAAGTAAGCGGGGCGAAATGGGACCCGAAGTACATTCAGAAAACAAATAAAATTTTTAGTGAAAAACCTATAATTTACACTTGTGTTCAAGGTGTACTGAATGATAAGATTGAAGGTGTTTTGCAAAATAAAACCAATCAGTTTTTGAAAGATCTTTCAGCAAGAGCGATCGAACAGATAGAAGAAAGAGCATTTGTATCAGTCTCCGCATACAATAAAAAGTGGGATGACGCTCTTTCAACAAATAGAGAGAAAATAAATGTGCAAATAGCAATACGTTCTACAGACAACAAAGATACAATTGTGGTTGGCACACCGATCATAACTTCTGAGTATTGAGTGAATAGATACTGAAAAAAGGACACGGAGGGGAATAATTTGGAAAAGATCATCGTCCGTGGCGGAAAGCGGTTAAACGGCACAGTGCGTGTTGAGGGCGCAAAAAATGCTGTATTACCTATAATCGCTGCAGCCCTATTAGCGAGTGATGGAAAGAATGTACTATCTGAAGTACCAGTTTTGTCTGATGTATACACAATTAATGAGGTATTACGTCATTTAAATGCTGAAGTCGTATTTGAAAATAACCAAGTAACAATCGATGCTTCTAAAGAACTAAACATTGAAGCACCATTTGAATATGTACGTAAAATGCGTGCATCTGTTCAAGTAATGGGACCATTACTTGCACGTAACGGCCGTGCTCGTATTGCACTTCCTGGTGGATGTGCAATTGGTTCACGTCCAATTGACCAACATTTAAAAGGCTTCGAAGCAATGGGAGCAAAAGTACAGGTTGGTAATGGTTTTGTTGAGGCATACGTTGAGGGAGAACTAAAAGGAGCTAAAATTTATTTAGACTTCCCAAGCGTGGGCGCGACAGAAAACATTATGTCTGCAGCTACATTAGCAAAAGGGACAACAATCCTTGAAAACGCAGCGAAAGAACCAGAAATCGTTGACTTAGCTAACTTCTTAAATGCGATGGGAGCGAAAGTACGCGGAGCTGGAACTGGAACGATTCGTATCGAAGGCGTTGATAAATTATATGGTGGAAACCACTCTATTATTCCTGACCGTATTGAAGCGGGAACATTCATGGTTGCAGCGGCAATTACTGGTGGAGACATCTTAATTGAAAATGCTGTACCTGAACATTTACGCTCAATTACAGCGAAAATGGAAGAAATGGGTGTTAAAGTTATTGAGGAAAATGAAGGTGTACGTGTTATCGGCCCAGATAAGTTAAAAGCGGTTGATATTAAAACTATGCCTCACCCAGGTTTCCCAACAGACATGCAATCACAAATGATGGCATTATTACTACAAGCTGATGGAACAAGTATGATTACAGAAACGGTATTCGAAAACCGCTTTATGCACGTTGAAGAATTCCGTCGTATGAATGCTGATATTAAAATCGAAGGTCGTTCTGTTATTATGAACGGTCCAAATAGCTTACAAGGTGCTGAAGTAGGCGCAACTGACTTACGTGCTGCTGCTGCATTAATCTTAGCTGGTTTAGTATCTGAAGGTTACACTCGTGTAACTGAGTTAAAGCATCTTGACCGTGGTTATGTAGATTTCCATAAGAAATTAGCTGCATTAGGTGCAACTATTGAACGTGTAAACGAAAAAGTAGAAGAAGTGAAAGAACAAGAAGTTTCTGATCTTCACGCTTAATTGAAATAGTCTCTACGTCTTTTGACGTAGGGACTATTTTTTTGGGTTATTACTGTTATAGTCAATAAATTCTATACTTATGCACGTACCAGTAAAAATATTTAGAAAATTTTCGTTTTAGCTGGTTCCCCTTAAGTATGTTCTAAAAGAAAGAGTTGTTCCATAAGAATGAATGGAGTAAAGCTTTTGGATATTGGGGGAAATAAGATGAAATTTTCAAAGCCACTTTTTATCACAGTAGCGCTTCTAATAGCGCTCGTTATCATTGTACCTGCTGCTCTTGTTATTCCGTTTGCGAAAGCAAAAGTAGGGGAAGAAGCAGCTTCTAAAACTCCTCCAGCGATAGAAAGTATACCAGCTCCAGGGAAAGTGGATACAGCGGTTCAAGTTGCTGTATATCGTGATCGGCAAAAGAAGGTAGAAACATTACCTATGGAGGAGTATGTGACCGGTGTAGTAGCTTCTGAGATGAATGCCAGTTTTGAAATAGAGGCGCTAAAGGCGCAGGCATTAGCAGCGAGAACATTTGTGGTACAGCGTATGCTAAGCGGAGGTAAGAAAAACAATGCGGACGTGACCGATACGGTGAAAGATCAAGTGTACAAAAGTAAAGAAGAATTGAAGAAACAATGGGGCAATAACTACGAAAATAATTTGAAGAAAATCGAAGAAGCCGTTTCTAAAACCGCAGGACAAGTTTTAACGTATGATGGAAAACCAATCTCAGCATCCTTCTTCTCAACGAGTAATGGCCGGACAGAAAATGCAGCTGATTATTGGGGAAATGATTATCCGTATTTAAAGAGCGTAGATAGTCCGTGGGATCAAGCCTCTCCAAAATTTACGAGCGAGCAAACCTTTACAGTAGCTGACTTTCAAAAGCGTCTCGGTGTGAAGGTGTTGGCAGACGGGAAGGTTGGAAATATTCAAGATCTTACGGAAGGAAAGCGAGTAAAAGATGTAGCATTTCAAGGGAAAACATTAACAGGAAAGCAAGTTCGTGAAAAGTTAGATTTACGCTCTTCTGACTTCACGTGGAAACAAGAAGGGGATAAAATCGTCGTTACAACGAAGGGATTCGGTCACGGCGTTGGCATGAGCCAATACGGAGCAAATGGCATGGCAGCGGAAGGTAAGAAATATACAGATATCGTTGCTCATTATTATAAAGGTGTCGAAATAAAGTCGATGAATGATTATGAAGGAAAGTTAATGGTGAAGAAGTAGGGGAAAAAGAAACCGTTCCAAGAGGTATATTGGGACGGTTTTCTTTTGTTAGTGGATAGGTTCCTTGTCGAATCGTTGATATATTAAAAAAATCGTCAATGTTCAGCGATGACAGAACTCTGTTTAAAGGGCCCATGGATCGCTGGAAGCTATTATAAGGATGAACGTACAGAAGAGAATCAATGAAAGACGGTTGGCTCTATACAGGAGACATTGTCACGGTTGATTCGGAAGGATGTATTAAGATTGCTGATCGTACGAAAGACTGAATTAAAAGCGGAGGCGAATGGATCTCTTCCGTAGATTTAGAAAATGCTTTAATGTTTCACGATACAGTGTTAGAAGCATCTGTTGTGGCGGTGCCGCATGAAAAATTAGAGAAGAAGGCTATCCTTTCATTTGGATAGCCTTCTTTTTATGATACTTCATAAAATATCTAAATCTTCCATTAACTGTTTGGTATAATAGGATAAAAAGTATTTGGGGGAGACAGAATGGCGTTACTCGAGTTGAGACAATTAGGGAAGACGAACCAGTTACCGGCAGTTGAACTGAAGGTTGAGAAGGGACAATGCGTTGTTTTGCAATGTAATAACCATACAGCGAAAGTGTTGCACCGCATTATTATTGGTGAGGAAGAAGCTTCAACTGGCAACGTGCTGTTTGAGGGAGAATCGATTGGAAAGAAAAAGTATTCTCACATCGGTTTTTGTTTTTTGAAAGATGAAGCATACGACCGTTTGAAGGTAAAGGAATACTTTAAGTTCTTAATAGGGCTTTATGAATCAAAAATGAGCACGGAAGAAGTAGTGCAATATGTCGGCCTCTTAGATAAGTTAAACGTTAAAATAGAAAAACTATCATTTTCAGAGAAACGTCGCCTTCATATCGGGCGTGTTATGATTCATAATCCAGACTTAGTTATTTTGGAAGAGCCAGAGCAAAATGTAGATACAGAGAGTACGATTATTATTCGAAAAGCAATCATGAAAATGAAAGAGCAAGGAAAGGCAATCTTTATTACGTCATCTTTCTTATCGGACGCCCTTTCGTTAACAGAAGATGTATACATATTAAACAATGATGGTGTGAAGAAAATAGAAATCGAACAAGAAGAAATTGAAGAGGTGGATGAAGAAAAGGTTGTTCAAATGATTCCGCAAATGAAACTTGAAAGAATTCCAGCGAAAGTGAACGATAAAATCATTTTACTTGATCCGATGGAAATTCATTTCATCGAAACGCAAAACGGAGTGACACATATTCATGTGCGTGAAGGTGATTTCGTATGTGCATTAACATTAAGTGAACTAGAAGCGAGATTAACAGGATTCGGGTTCTTTAGATGTCATCGCTCGTACCTTGTGAATTTACAAAGAGTGCGAGAAGTGATTACGTGGACTCGTAACAGTTTTAGTTTAATTTTGGATGACGAAAGAAAAAGTTCAATTCCGTTATCGAAAGGACGAATGGATGAATTAAAAGGTGTGATTGGGCTATAAAAATTGCTCCAATAAGCTTAAAATACGATTCATTCACCGGTAAAAATACTCCTTTTACCGGTATTTTACTGCGTAACTCCTTTGTTTTTCATATGATTGAGTCAAGAAAAGCGAAACAAACAAACGAAAAGCGCTAAAGCGACTTTCATCTATAAAAAGAAAAACAAAGGGGATGACGAGATGACATTGGCAATTGAAATGAAAGATGTAATGAAAAGTTTCAACGAAAAAACGGCACTTCGAAATGTAAATATTGAGGTGAAGCAAGGAGAAATTTTTGGATTCCTTGGACCGAGTGGATCTGGAAAAACAACAACAGTAAAGATTTTAACTTCTCAATTGCTGCATAGCGTTGGAACAGTGAGGGTACTAGGTAAAGATATTACAGGACCAAGCAGCATCGATTATAAACGAATTGGTATTTTAACAGACAACAGCGGTTTATATGAAAGACTTAGCATTTATGATAACTTACTATTATTTTGTGACTTATACGATTGTAAAAAAGAACGAATCGATGAAGTACTAGCGCAAGTGAATCTATTAGATGATAAAAAAACACCAGTAAAGAAACTATCAAAAGGAATGAAGCAGCGCGTTACATTAGCTAGAGCAATCCTTCATAAACCAGATATCCTCTTCTTAGATGAACCAACATCTGCACTTGATCCAGTAAACGTACAAAACATTCATAAAATCTTAAAAGACTTAAATAAAGAAGGAACAACGATTTTCTTAACGACTCACAATATGAACGAAGCAGAGACGCTTTGTAATCGCATCGCCTTTCTATGCGGCGGAGAAATTGTAGCGCTTGATACACCAGAAAACCTTCGCTTACAATACGCGAAAGATCAAATACAAGTCGTATTAAAAGATAAGCAAAAAGAAGTCGTGCAAAAAGACGAATTAGGTGCAAAACGTATTTCAGAATGGATGAAAAAGGGCGAATTACTATCGATTCATTCACACGAACCAACGCTAGGCGATATCTTTATTGAAGTTACTGGGAGGGGATTATAATGACATTTTCAATGAGACGTGTATCAGCTATTTTTAGAAAAGAAGTACAGGATTTTAAGACAAATTCACAAGTTTTGTTAATGGCATCTTTACCAATTATATTTGCATTTATATTTAGCCGATTTGGAGAAGGGCAGGCAGGAGTTGGCATTATTACTTTAATGTCCTTTCTATTTGTAGCAGGGTTTGTTCAATCAATGGTAATTGCAGAAGAGAAAGAAAAACATACGTTACGTGTGTTAATGCTATCACCGGCTTCTTCTGTGGAAGTTCTTCTTGGGAAAAGTATATTAACAGCATGTTTAACGTTAGGTATTTCCATTGTAAACTTATTCATTTTAGATCAATTAAGTGGAAATTTTTTATTACTCGCATTTGTTTTCTTATGTGGAACAATTCTATTTACTTTAATTGGAACAATGATTGGATTACTAGCTGAGTCTGTCCCCCAAACATCACTAATCGGAATGCCGATATTAATGACGATGTATTTAGCTGTACAATTTGAGCCAATGGTTGAAAATAAAGTAATTAAGACGATGATTAGTTATCTTCCAACATTTCATCTTGAAAAAGCAATTAAAAGCTTAGTAGAGGGTGCTGGGTTCAGTAGTATTAGTGGGCATATGTTAAATGTTGGAGTGTGGCTTGTTCTTTCACTTATTGCATGTTTAATCGTATATAAAAAGAAACAATTAGACTAAAAACTGAGCCGAAAGTGCTCAGTTTTTTCTATTTTCTATCATTTCCTCGGAAATTTTACAATTACTATACATATTTTTACAGATTTTGTCGAAAAGTAATTAGTTATACGTTGTATAGGATACGTGGATATTGTTCAAAATGATTGCTGAGGTGATGATGGAATGCGAGGAAGAAATAATAAAAAGTCGCAAAAGGTAGTACATTTATTTCAAAAAAGATGGGTGTTTCCGGCACTATACATTGCTTGTGCAGCGGTAATTTTAATGGTTGCGCTATGGTTCCAAGGAGCTAATCCGAAGAAGACTCCGAACCAAGATCAAGCAACACCGTATACACAATCGGAAGATCCAGCAGTACCAGTAACGAAATCTTCAGAAGTAGTGAAAATGCCAGCAGCCGCTAATGCGGAAGTAGTCGTACAGAAGAAATTCTATGAAGATGCAGCAACTGAGGCGGAACAAGAAAAAGCACTTGTCTTTTATAACAACACATATTCCCCAAATAAAGGAATTGACATTGCTGCGAAGAATGGAAAAGAATTCAATGTTACAGCTGCTTTAAGTGGTACAGTAACGAAAGCTGAAAAAGATTCACTTCTTGGTTATGTTGTAACAGTTGATAGTGGAAATGGTGTAGCAGCTTCTTATCAAAGCTTAGGCAGTGTGAAAGTAGAAAAAGGTGCACGAGTTGTACAAGGTGAAGTATTAGGAAAATCCGGTCTAAGTGCAATGAATAAAGAAGCAGGTTCTCACGTTCACTTTGAAGTACGTAAAGACAACGTGGCTGTGAACCCTGAGCGCTACTTAAATAAGTCAGTAGCAGAAATTAAAGCTGATGCAGGTGCTGCAAAAGCAACGAATGCTTCTGGTAAAAAAGCTGATGACAAATCTCAAAAAGAAGAGAAGTCAACGAGCACGAAACCAGAAAATAAAACAGAAGACAAGTCTCAAAAAGAAGAGAAATCAACAAGCGGTTCGACTAGTGACAAAAAAGAAGAGCCGAAGAAAGAAGAAAAATCAACAAATGGTTCTACAGAATCATCTAACAGTTCTTCTTCACAAGAATAAGAAAGTGAAAAAATCAGTTCTCACTAGGAGAGCTGATTTTTTCATTTTCATATAAAAATACTCAATTTCGAGAAAAAAGTTGCAATAACAAGGAAATATGACGAGATTCTCGAATATATATTACAAAAGGGAGGGGATACTGTGTCATTTTTGTTTGTTCTGTCGACTGCTATTATTTTATTGTTTGTTTTATTCACTTTATATTATTATATTGCCGGTAAGAAAGAGGTTCCCCACCATCAATTGTTAGAAGAAGAATTGGAACGAGAAGAATGACGCCTTATATACAAGGTGTCATTTTTTTTCGTCAAAATAGTCAATGTTAACGTATTTCTCATAAAAAAACGTAATTTTTCTTAACTTAGTCCGCAAAAATAGTGAACATGTAGCATATATCAGTAGTGCGGGCAATACAATGGTATAAACCAAAGCAAAGAGAGTGTTTGAGGTGAGAAATCGTGAATCATTTCATTATAAATCCAAGAATGTTTAACGCTTACAAACAGCACTCACACTTACTTCTTAGTCGTATGCAGCGAGGCTCATTTCACACTTCTCACATCCAATTTAGGGAGGCGAGTGGTGTGCACGATTACATCAAAGAGAGAACTATCAAGATTGGTAAGTATATCGTGGAGACAAGAAAGACAGTGCGTGTCATTGCAAAGGAATTTGGGGTATCAAAGAGTACAGTCCATAAAGATTTAACGGAACGTCTACCAGAAATTAATCCAGAGCTCGCAAATGAAGTGAAAGAAATTCTTGATTATCATAAGTCTATTCGTCATTTAAGAGGCGGAGAAGCAACAAAGCAAAAGTATAGAAAAGAAGATGTAGAAAAGCCGGTCCGTCAATAAATATGCGATCGCAAACATTCCGTTTCAATTCGGTAATATTTTTCAGAAGAATTCTTTTTGCGAATATTACGTTTCTGTTAAATTTATGATAAAATCAGAAATTAGGTGTAAAAGAATTCGGGTGTAACCTGATTTTGAATATCGAGGAGGAAATGACGGGAATGTTTGCGCGAGATATCGGAATTGACCTAGGTACGGCTAATGTATTAATTCATGTTAAAGGCAAAGGTATTGTATTAAATGAGCCATCTGTTGTGGCAATTGATCGTAACACAGGTAAAGTATTAGCAGTAGGTGAAGAAGCAAGAAGTATGGTGGGACGTACACCTGGTAATATTGTAGCAATTCGTCCGCTTAAAGATGGTGTAATCGCAGATTTCGAAATTACAGAAGCAATGTTAAAGTATTTCATTAACAAATTGGACGTGAAGAGCTTCTTTTCAAAACCTCGCATTTTAATTTGTTGTCCAACAAATATCACATCTGTAGAACAAAAAGCAATTCGTGAGGCTGCTGAACGTTCAGGTGGTAAAACAGTATTTTTAGAAGAAGAACCAAAAGTAGCCGCAGTTGGTGCTGGTATGGAAATCTTCCAACCAAGCGGTAACATGGTTGTTGATATTGGTGGAGGTACAACGGATATCGCTGTACTATCTATGGGTGATATTGTTACCTCTTCCTCTATCAAAATGGCTGGCGATAAGTTTGATATGGAGATCTTAAACTACGTTAAACGTAAGTATAAGCTATTAATTGGAGAACGTACTTCAGAAAATATTAAAATTAAAGTTGGTACAGTATTCCCAGGTGCACGTAGCGAAGAGCTTGAAATTCGCGGACGTGACATGGTAACGGGCTTACCACGTACAATTACAGTATGCTCTGAAGAAATTACAGAAGCACTAAAAGAAGACGCGGCTATCATTGTACAAGCTGCAAAAGGCGTACTAGAGCGCACGCCACCAGAATTATCTGCGGACATTATCGACCGCGGTGTTATTCTAACAGGCGGTGGAGCTTTACTACACGGTATCGACATGCTTCTAGCAGAAGAACTAAAAGTACCAGTATTAATTGCTGAAAACCCAATGCAATGTGTTGCGGTTGGTACAGGTATTATGTTAGAGAATATCGATAAATTACCAAAGCGTGCTTTACGATAAAGTGAAACTTTAATAAGTGGGGGCATCCCCCGCTTATTATTAGCTCGCAAAAGGCGGGGAAGATGAGAAGAACTAAGGTGTTAACCGTAGTTCTTTTTTGTTTTTTTATTCTTTCATTTTTTTATTTTATTTTGATTTATTGAGAAAATAGAAGAAAAATAAAGAAAAACGAAGGGAATAGGTAAAATATTCATATATATGGTTAAATTTAATATTTCCTTATTTGAAAACGTTTATAATATAATGAGTCGAATACGACATTAAGGCAAATCATGTTCAAATACATATTGCCTTTCCCTAATTTGGGCATACACTCTTTTCTACCTCCGTGTCAGTTGCAAGTATTTGCAGCTATTTTAATGGAATAGGGTGTGTGCATTTTTTTATATATAAAGCTGAAAAGATATTAAAGTTTCACTTTACCCCGCATTAACGGGCAGTAAGACTCCCACCTCAAAATTTAGTGAATGCAAGGGAGTTAGGTGGGAGATCAACTACCCGTAAAAGCCCGATTGGTGAAGGCTAATAATCAGTGGGGATGGAAAAAGCTCCCCACCGATTAAAGTTTCACTTTATAATGACAAACAATAAACAAAATGGGATAATAAACAATATGTCCAAGTGGTAAGACCAATATTATAAAAGGGGCGATTATTGTATGCTAAATATAGAACAAATTAAAGAAATCATTCCTCACCGCTATCCATTTTTACTTGTTGATAAAATATTAGAAGTAGATGAAGGAAAAAGAGCGGTTGGAATTAAAAATGTATCCGCAAACGAAGAATTCTTTAACGGGCACTTTCCTGATTATGCAGTTATGCCCGGTGTACTTATTGTAGAAGCGTTAGCGCAAGTCGGCGCTGTTGCGGTATTAAAGAAAGAAGAGAACCGAGGAAGACTTGCTTTCTTCGCAGGTATCGACAACTGTCGTTTCAAAAAACAAGTACGTCCAGGTGATCAACTTCGCCTAGAAGTAGAAATGACACGTGTACGTGGTCCAATCGGAAAAGGAAAAGCAATCGCAACAGTAGATGGTGAAGTTGCATGTGAAGCTGAAATTACATTTGCGATTGGTGATAAAAAAGAATAGATGTTAATTAAAAAAATTCTTCTGTAACATGCAGAAGAATTTTTTTAATTAATGTATTTTTTATTCGGAATATTAAAATGCAGAGTAATCAGAATTTTTATTGTAAATGAATGGAAGTTCGTATATAATGACGCTATAAATATCTTGGAATTAAGATAAATGATAGCACGATAAAAATAGAGATGCGGTTGTCACATTATGAAGGTTATGAGATAGGACAAAGCTTATTATGATTGGTTATGATGAAATGTAGAGGAAAGTGATGGGAAAATCTAGCGGTATCAGTAAATGAAAAATGGGAGTAGCATATCGAACATAGAGAGATAAAGGGACAAGTATCGCATTTTGAAAAGAGGAGATCATAACATGTTCGGGAGAAAAAAAAGAAAACCATTACGACAATTAATTACACATAAAGAGCCTAAATCACGTGTTGCAGAGCAATACCGTAACATTCGTACAAATATTGAATTTACATCTGTAGATAATCATGTTCGTTCTATTATTGTTACCTCGGCAGATCCAGGTGACGGAAAAACAACAACAATCGCAAACTTGGCAGTTGTTTTCGGCCAACAAGGAAAGAAAGTTTTATTAATCGGAGCTGACTTGCGTAAGCCGACGATTCAAAACTTATTTGCCATCCACAGTTCAAATGGATTAACGAATCTATTATCAGGACAAGCGAAACTAATGCAATGTATTCAAAAAACAGATATAGAGAACGTACACTTAATGGCAGCAGGTCCAATCCCACCAAACCCAGCTGAACTATTAAGTAGCCGAGGAATGGATGAGCTATTACTAGAAGCATATAACATGTTTGATATTATTTTAATCGACACACCACCCGTTCTTGCGGTTACCGATGCACAAATACTAGCGAATAAATGCGATGGAATCGTACTTGTCGTACGCAGTGAAAAAACAGAAAAAGATAAAATTGTAAAAGCGAAGCAAATATTAGACAAAGCGTCTGGTAAATTACTTGGTGTCGTCCTAAACGATAAAAGAGAAGAAAAAGAACAATATGGATATTATTAGAAAATAGTGTATAGAATAATAAATTTACAAGCCGATAAATAATTTTATTGGCTTTTTTGAATTTTTATAAAATTTAACATTGCGTTATATAAAAAACATAATATAATGGAAATTTTGGAAAATCGTTGGAATGTGTTGTCATATTTAAGATTATTTTGTAAGATTATATGTGCTTGATGTGAATAAATGTAGAACTAAATTATTCAAAATAAAAAATGTAAGATTTATATGTTATAATTTTTCTTATGTGCAAATTTTAGAAAGTTGGAGGAACTTATGGAAGAAACAATTAGTTTGAAAGAGTTATTTCATATTTTAAAAAAACGTTTAGCAATGATCCTCGTAATTGCCTTTGGTGCAGCTATTGTAAGTGCTATCATTAGCTTCTTCTTTATGACACCAATCTATCAATCTTCGACGCAAATTCTTGTTAACCAAAAGAAACAAGAAGGGGCAATGATCCAAGCTGGTGAAGTTCAAACGAATATTCAATTAACGAATACATATAAGGTTATTATTAAAAGTCCAGTAATCTTAGATCAAGTGAATGAAAAATTAAACTTAAATATGACAGCGCAAGCGTTAACAGGAAAGATTAATGTTGCGAATGAAAAAGATTCACAAGTCATTTCTGTAACAGCTGAGGATAAAGATCCAAAACTAGCTCGTGATATTGCAAATGCAACTGCAGATGTATTTAAAGGTGAAGTTGCAAAAATTATGAACGTGGATAACGTAACAGTACTATCTAAAGCAGAAGTTGCAGAAAATCAATCTCCAATTAAACCACGCCCTATGTTAAATGTAGTAATTGCTTTTGTTGTTGGTTTAATGGCTTCGGTTGGTCTTGCATTCCTACTAGAATACTTAGATAACACGGTGAAAAAAGAAGAAGATGTAGAAAACTTACTTGGTTTACCAGTGTTAGGTATTGTAGCTCGTATGGATGAAGAAACAATGAACGTGAAATCACACGCTCCATCATCAAGAAAAGTGAGGGGACAAACAATTGGCTCTTAATTTATTTAAAAAGAAAAAAAATCATCGTCAACGTCGTCAATTAATTGCTCATCAACAGCCGAAATCACCAATTTCAGAACAATATCGTAATATTCGAACGAATGTTGAGTTTGCAGCTGTTGATACGAATTTACATTCATTAATGGTAACATCTGCGAACCCAAGTGAAGGGAAAACAACAACGACAGCAAATATGGCAGTCGTGTTTGCCCAACAAGGAAAGAAAGTATTATTAATTGATGCAGATATGCGTAAACCAGCAATGCATCAAATGTTTCAATTAGATAATATTTTCGGGCTAACGAACGTATTAACACATAGTGAGCGTTTCGATAAGTGTGTACAAAAAACATCAGTTGATAATCTACACTTTTTAGCATGTGGGCCAATCCCACCGAATCCTGCAGAATTGTTAGGGTCAAAATCAATGCAAGAGCTGCTTGCACAAGCATACAGTACGTACGATTTAGTCATTTTTGATTTACCACCAATTTTAGCTGTAACTGACGCGCAAATTATGGCGAATGTATGTGATGCTTCTATTCTTGTCGTTCGTAGTGAATCGACAGAGAAAGAAACAGCAGTAAAAGCAAAAGGGTTGTTAGAATCAGCTAAAGGTAAACTGTTAGGCGTCGTTTTAAACGATCGTGAACGTGAACAAGGTCTATATTATTATTATGGTGCAAACTAGTAAAGAGAGTGAGATATGAATAGAACATATCTCCTTTTTTCCCTTGAATATGAGGGATATCTCATATTCAAGGGAAAAAAGATTACTAGAAAAGAGGGAGGATGAAACGAATGATCGATTTACATTGCCACATTTTATCTGGTATCGATGATGGTGCAAAAACAGTAACGGATAGTTTAGCGATGGCACAACAAGCAGTGGCAGAAGGAATACATACAATTGTCGCAACACCACATCATCAAAATGGAAAGTATGTAAACGAGCGTACTTCTATTATTCATCAAGTGAAGCAATTAAATGATGAATTAAAACAACATGAAATCCCGCTGAAAGTTTTACCAGGGCAAGAGGTCAGGTTATACGGTGATTTATTAGAAGACTATGAAGCTGGTAAAATCGTTACTTTAAATGAAACAAACAAATACATATTCATTGAATTTCCATCTAATCATGTACCTCGTTATGCAGAACAACTATTGTATGAACTACGTGTAAAAGGAATGATCCCAATTATCGTTCATCCCGAACGTAATGCCGAGTTAATCGAGCGGCCAGATAAGTTATATAACCTTGTAAATAAAGGTGCATTAACACAAGTGACGGCAGGCAGTTTATTAGGGAAGTTTGGTAAAAAAATCAAAAAGTTTTCTTTGCAGCTTGTGGAGCATAATTTAACCCATATGATTGCATCAGATGCGCATAACACAACATCAAGAGGATTTCATTTAGCAGAAAGCTATGAACTAATAGAGAAAGAATTTGGTGTAAGTGTTATGAATGATTTAAGAGAGAATCCGTATTTAATAATTAGCGGAAAAGCAATTTATAAAGAAGATCCAGAACAAATTCGTCGTAAAAAATTGTTCGGTATTTTTTAAATAAAGAACTGGTGATGTCTCCTAACCGTTATCAACGGAGGCACTCGGTCGTGCTGTGGGTAGAAATTTTTATTTCGAACCTACCTTAGACGCTTGTCGTCGGGAGTATGGCGTGAGGATGGGTTAGATGCCTACTAAAAATATTAAAATTTGATGAAAATAATGTTACAAAGGTGGTATTGTTATGGATAACAAAGTTTGTGTAATAGGTTTGGGGTATATTGGGTTACCAACAGCTAGTCTCTTAGCTGCAAAAGGTTTTGATGTGGTTGGTGTGGATGTTAATAAACAAGCTGTGGAAAAAATTAATAATGGGGAAGTACATATTTATGAACCCGACCTGGATGTACTGGTAAATCAGACGGTTAAAGAAGGAAAGTTAAGAGCAGCGATCGAACCTGTCGAAGCAGATGTATATATTATTGCAGTTCCGACACCATTTCAAGAAAATAATAAACCAGATTTGAAATTTGTTGAATCTGCGACAAGGTCTATAGCTCCTTATGTAAAAAAAGGTTCCTTAATTATTTTAGAATCAACAAGTCCAGTAGGAACAACAGAAAAAATAGAAAAGTGGATTTTGGAAGAACGCTTAGACTTGAAAAATGAAACAAACTTATTCTTTGCTTATTGCCCAGAAAGGGTATTACCAGGGAAAATTTTAAAAGAGCTAATTGCAAATGATAGAATTGTTGGTGGCTTGAATGTAAGTTCGGCCAAAAAAGCAGCAGAATTTTATCGGAAATTTGTGAATGGAGAAGTTCTAGAAAGTAATTCAAGAACAGCTGAAATGGCTAAACTTACAGAGAATGCATTTAGGGATGTTAATATAGCATTTGCTAATGAACTCTCTTTAATATGTGATCAGTTAAATGTAGATGTTTGGGAACTAATTGATTTAGCAAATCATCATCCAAGAGTGAATATATTAAGTCCAGGTCCTGGTGTGGGTGGACATTGTATAGCTGTTGATCCATGGTTTATTGTAGACGCTGCGCCTGAATCTTCAAAGCTTATACGTACGGCAAGAAATGTTAACAATTATAAACCACAATATGTTATAGAACAAATTGTTAAACAGGCAGGAAAAATAAACAATCCTAAAATTGCTTGTTTAGGATTGGCTTTTAAAGCGAATATTGATGATTTACGTGAAAGTCCATCAGTGGAAATTGTGAAAAATCTAGCAGATTTAAACATTGGGGATGTCTATGCAGTGGAACCTAATATTGGAACATTACCTAAGGAATTAGAAGCAAAAAACATAATTTTAGCTGATACAAATCAGGCTATTAATCAAGCAGATATTGTGGTCTTTTTAGTAGAACATGAAGTTTTTAAATCAATTGATAAGATGATATTAAAAAATAAAGTTATTATAGATACGAAAGGGATCTTTAAAGAATTATCATGTAATGAAAATTTGTTGCAAGTGTAGTATTGAGGGAGTTTTATGGATACTAATCAGAAACAAGGGTTTTTAAATAGCATATTAACAATGATGACGGGTACCGTGTTAGCACAGATTATCACCTTACTATCTACTTTTCTTTTAAGTAGATTGTACGGACCTGCTGATTTTGGGGAATTAGCATTATTTATCAGTTTATCAGGTATTGTGGGTATAATTTCAAGTTTTAGTTATGAATTAGCAATTGTTATACCTAAAAAAGATGAGGAAGCATCTTCAATAGTTTTCATAGGATTTATTATAGTGATAATTGTAACGGTAGTGACAAGCTTAGTAATAGGCTTGTCTTATTTTTATTATGGACAGGATCGAAGTTGGAATAGTATTTGGTTACTTATGTTCCCTATAAATGTATTTTTTATGGGCATATACCAAATTCTAAATTACTGGTCTACAAGGCAAAAGAGATTTCATTTATTGTCAAAAAGTAAAATTGTACAATCGTTTGGTATAGTAGGTGTTCAATTAATACTAGGTATGTATGTCATCAATGATTCAATAGGATTAATAGTAGGACAAACAGTAGGACAAATTTTAGGAGTATTTGTAATAATAGTATTTACTTTAAAAAGGGATATGTTCTTCTTTAAAAAAGAATTTAATTGGGGAACGATAAAAGGGATATTAAAACAATATAAAGATTTTCCTATCTATAGCACACCATCAAATCTGTTGAATTATTTTTCTCAACAATTACCGATATTAATATTAAGTTTCTTTTTTGGAAGTGTAATTAGTGGATATTATTCCATGGCGTATAGGTTACTAGCGGCACCGATGAGCTTAATAGGGAGTTCAGTAGCTCAGGTTTTCTTCCCGACAGCTAATAAAATTAAAGACAAAAAAAATATGGGGATTTTCACTTTCGAGATATTTAAAACTTTATTTGTGATAGGGCAACTGCCATTTTGTATACTTATTATTATTGCTCCAGAGCTACTCTCTTTATTCTTAGGAGATAACTGGAGAATTTCTGGGGAATATTTACAATGGTTATCTTTATGGTTATTATTTGTCTTTATTACTTCGCCTATATCACAACTGTATGCTATTTTGGCGAAACAGAGAGTAGCATTGATCTTTAATGTATGTACATTTACATTAAGATTTTTAGTATTAGCTTTTGGAGGTTTGCTAAATAACCCAAATATTAGTGTGGGATTATTTGGATGTATAGGGGCAATTTCTATGTTTGTACAATGTGTCTATTTACTGAAGTTGGTCCAAATTGAAATAGGTATGATTATTAGATTTTTTACTAGTAAAATGTTAATGACAATACCCATTTTAATTGTAATAAGTACATTAAAGCTTGTTTTTTCTATTAATATAGTTGTATTAACTATTATTTCAATGATACTTATTTTATTGTCATATGGAATACACTTTAAAGAAAAAATTAAAAATAGTATTTTAAAGAATGAGGTGTTAAATAAGTGATTTACACTTATATTTCTAGAGATTCAAACTCTTTTAAAAAAACGAAAGAGGATGCCATCTATACTCGTGGGTATTGTTATTATAAAGATATTTTAATTGAAAATGCTATGGATTTTTGGTCCATCTCAGATTGGGAATCTTCTAATGATTGGATTTCCAACCTAAACGAACTTAACGGATGTTATAGTCTTGTTAAGAGAATTGGAAAAAGATTATATGCAGCAGTGGATCGAATAAGAAGTTATCCGCTGTTTTACGCTGTAAAAGAAAACGATTTTTTTATAAGTGATGATATTAATTGGATTATTAGTCATTTTCAAGGGATAGAGTACGATGAATTAGCACAAAAAGAATTTTTACTAACAGGTTATGTGACTGGTAGGGAAACATTATATAAGGATATAAAGCAGTTACAGGCAGGGGAATTATTAGTTATTGAAGATTCTAACGATGATGTAGAATTTGAAGTTTATAAGTATTTTATCCCATTTAATGAAGAAGAAAAGCTGAAAACAAAGGAAGTACACTACGAATTAGAACTTATGCTAGAGAAAGTTTTCAGAAGATTAGTAGATTCTATTAAAGGAAAAAAGATTGTGTTACCTTTAAGTGGAGGTTATGATTCTCGCTTGTTAGCGCTAATGTTAAAGAAATTTGGCGTTGATAATGTATTATGCTATACATATGGAAAAAGAGATAATTGGGAGGCTAAGATATCTTATGAAGTTGCAAAACAATTAGGATATGAATGGGTATTTGTTGAATACAATTCTCAAAAATGGAAAGAAAAATTTGGATCCAAGGCAAGGGCGGAATATTATCAATATGCGGACGGAGAATGTGCTATACCTTGCATACAGGATTTCCCAGCTGTTTGGGAGTTGAAAGAGCGAGGATTATTAGCAGATGATTGCATTTTTATTCCGGGTCATACAGGTGATTTTCTAGCTGGTAGTCATATACCTAAGGAATTATTAAAGAATAATGAATATAATTTGGAGCAATTAACCAATTCGATAATAAAGCATCATTACATTCTTGAAGATTACCATTTATGTAATAAGAAGTCAAAGGAAGAAATTCAGAATAAAATAAAAAATGAATTAGAAAATGTGGAACTTTTTAGAGGAGAAAAGGCAATTAATGCTTTTGAAAGATGGGATTGGAAAGAAAGACAAGCTAAATTTATTGTGAATTCTGTACGCGTCTATGAGTTTTTTGGATTTGATTGGAGATTACCGTTTTGGGATTATGAGTTTATACATTATTGGTCTAAAGTTCCGTTAGAATTTAGAATAGACAGATGGTTTTATAATGAATATATTCAGAAACTCGGTTCCGATTTAAAAATCCCAGCACCTAATCCTACTCCAGCAATCCCGATGCTGAAAGAGTTTGGGAAGAAAGTCTTGAATATTCCAATTATAAGTGTGTATGAAGAAAAGATAAAAAGAAAATATAGAGTAGCAAAATATCATGAAATTTATACTAATCATTTTCTGGATTGGTACTCTATTATCCCACTGGAAGTATTTAAGGAAAACTATTCTGGGATTGAAAATATAAATTCATTTTTAGTAAAACAAAGGTTAGGAAAAATTGAATTTTGAGCAAATAAGGGAGAAATAATACATGGGAGTTAAAGGGATTATTAAATCAAAGGTTCGAGATTTAAATTTTTTTAAGGCATATTTTGATATAGTTGAGACGAAAATCCCGTTAAGCTTTAAACAATATATAAAATATAAACTAAAAAAGAAACAAAGTAATATTTACTGGCCAGTACACAAAAATTCAATTGTAAGTGGCAATGTGAAAATAGGCATTAATAGTTCAGTAGGAGCTACACCGGGATGCTATATTCAAGGTATTGGTGAAGTTATTATTGGTAATTATACTATTCTTGCTCCAAATGTAGGAATTATAAGTTCTAATCATGATTTGTATGATTATCGAGTTCATCATAAAGAAAAGGTTGTTATAGGCAATTATTGTTGGATTGGTATGAATGCAGTCATATTACCAGGCGTTGTCTTGGGTGACCATACTATAGTTGCTGCTGGTGCCGTTGTCACCAAAAGTTTTGAAGAGGGATACTGTGTAATTGGAGGTAATCCAGCTAAACTAATTAAGGTTTTAGATAGGGAATTAACGATAGACTATAAGGATGAACATGAATATTATGGTTATATTCCTAAGAGTAAATTTGAAGAAATTCATTAATAATAAATGTATTTCTAGTTTAATGAAGCAGGAGAGACGACATGAAAGTAGCATATTTAATAGTTGGCATGGATGTTGGTAAAATTAATGGAGTTAATAAAAAAATATTATCTACTATAAGAGAGTGGAAAAAACAGGGGAAAGATGTCCGGTTAGTAAACATATGCAAATCACCCAAACAAATACATCCAGATTTTAAAGATTTAGAAGGAAATATTTTAAATGTATTTATAAAGTCTAATGTCGAAAGGTTATTTTCAAAAACATTGTTTAAAGAAGTATATCAGTGGAATCCGGATGTAATTTATGTCAGAGGGATTCAATATGGTGCCCCCTTTTTTAAATTATATAGAGATTTTACTGTAATCCAAGAAATGAATACGAATGATTTAATGGAAATGAGAAAATTTTTTATAGAGTCTATGAAAAGTTTTAATTTCAAAAAAATAATATCTGCAGGTATGTATCTATCGTTAAGAAACACATCTTTAAAGAAGATAACTGGATTTGTACTTTTAAATCATGAATTAAAAAAAATAATTCCTTATAATAAGCCATATACAGTAGTAGGAGATGGGATAGACTTAAATAAATATCGATTAATTGAAAGGGAAAATAAAATAAAAGAACATAAGGATATTGTTTTTATGTGTACAGCTACTCATGAATGGTATGGATTGGATAAATTATTTGATATAGCTAAGAAAAATAATATGCATAAATTCCATATTATTGGTTTAAAAAAAGAGAATGTTACGTATAAAGAAATTCCATCTAATATAGAATTTCATGGTTTTTTACCCGAAAAGGAATACAAAGAAATTTTATTGACATGTGATGTAGCGATTGCTAGTTTATCTTTACATGTCATTGGTATGACAGAAGGATCGCCACTTAAAGTGAGAGAATATTTGGCTTATAGATTACCTGTAATCACTGGTTTTTTTGATACTGATTTCATGCATCGAAAGGATATGTTCATGTTACAGTTACCTAGTAAAGAAAATAATGTACATGAGAATGAAGAAAAAATTAAAGATTTTATAGCTAATAGCGATCAATTAAAAGTGAATTTAAAGGATATAGAGCATTTAGATTATGAATACAAAGAATCAAAAAGGTTACAATTTTTTGAAGAAGTAAATTGTAAAAAGATGGTGTAATAGATGTTAATACAGCTACTAATTTTTTTAGTATATTATTTTTTGGGGATGGCTTTTGTATACAAAATAACAAATGGTCTGAAAAAGCAAAGGGCCATGATTATAGGTTACTATTCTCTATATTCTATGATGATTATATGTAACTATTATTTTCATGTATTCGATGGTTTTTTGTTAGATCCAGATTTTTTCTCTAAAAGATCAAATGAATTATTCGAGATTATAATTAATCCAAATGTTAGTATCTTTGAAGAGCTTTCGAGATTAAATGCGGCTAACATAGGAGCAAATTTATATATGATTATCATAATAATTCCATTAATGTGTCTTACTTTCAATTATCCTCCCTCGATAATCTTAATTCTATTTGTTTTGTTTCTGTTTGCAGTAATTAAATTAGTAGGACTACACAGGGATCGACTAAGCAATAAAGGCATAAATATTTTATTATTACTTTTATTTATGTACCCAGCACTGTTTTTACATAATATGGTGTTGATGAGAGAGTCTATAGGAGTAAGTGTAACAATTCTATTAATATATTCTCTATTAAATTTAACAAATTCAATAAAATATAAAATAGCTTTTTTGATTAGTTTAGTTCTATTGACAATGATAAGATCTCAAAATTTCCCTGTTGTGATTGTGTTATTAATAACGTATATATTGTTATTTCAAGGTATTAGAAAAAATAAAATTTTATTCTCTTTATTGGTAATAGGGATTATACTGGCATTGGAAACTGAGTATGGCTATTATTTGGGGAATATTGACGTGCGCTATATATCTAACTACAGAATTGGGAATGCTAATTTACCACAGGCTTACCTTACAGATATTAATTTAAGTAGTTGGTGGGACGTTATTAAGTATTTCCCAATGTTATTGTTTTATTATGTCTTTTCTCCGTTCCCTTGGCAAATTGAGAATTTTAGATTTTTATTTAATACAACAGATTCTTTATATATTATTATAATTTTTGTATTATGTATCAAATATTTATTGAATTCTGACTTAGATAAAAGAGATTATTTTATATTTATTTTTGTATTTATATTCTTGGGAAGCTACAGTTTATTGGAAGTTTATCATGGTGGAGCAGTGAGACATAGAATGCCTCAAATTATATTACTAATACCATATGCAGCTATGAGTTTCAAAAGGGCTAGTATGAATAGAGGGAAGTGATTACATGAAATATTCCGTTATAATTCCAACGCTAGGAGATAGGAAAGAAGAGTTGGAGAGATTATTAGATAGTTTATTAGAGCAAGGCAGTGTAGGGCTTGAAATTATTATTGCGTTACAAGATGGTGATTCTGAATATATAAAATCAGTAATGAAGAAATACAACCAATTAGATATTATGTTGTTAGAATTAGAAAAAAGAGGATTGTCTTATGCGCGAAATAAGGCTATTCAACATGTAACTGGCGATGTTTTAGTATTTGCTGATGATGATTGTTGGTATCCACCAAATAAGTTTATTGAAATTCAAACCCTTATAGAGGAAAATGACGTTACTACGTTCAAAATATACGATCCTAATGCAAATAGATACTTTAAAGAAAATTACCTAAGGGAATCAAAGATTTTAAGTAAGTATGAATTATTTAAAGTTTCTTCAATTGAAATTTTCATTAACTTAAAGAGGGTTAGAATAGGAGATATTATATTTGATGAGAGGTTTGGAGTAGGGGCTCAGTATGAATTAGGGGAAGAGAATACATTATTATTAGATTTGTATAAGAAAGGGTATAAAGCAAAATTTATTAATGACATTGTAACTTTCCACAAGATAATGAAACCAAGAATAGATAAAAAAGGAATTTATGAAAAAAGTATATTTTTTAAGAGAAATTTTAATACTTTAGAAGCATGCTGTTTAATTTGTTTATTTTTAGTTAAAAAAAAGCAATTAAACCTCATTAATATTCTTCAAGTGTATAGAGGTTTTCAGAACTTTGGCAAAGGGTAGGGTAGAAAATGAAAATATTATTTTATATTGCTATTTTTAGTTTGTTTTATGTTTTTATTGGTTATCCATTACTATTGTTAATTTTAAATAAAATAAACAATAGTAAAACAGTAAATTCAAACGAAAAGCAAATGTTACCAACCATTAGTGTAATTGTATCAGCCTATAATGAAGAAAAACATATATCTAAAAAGATATATAGTTTACTAGAACAAAGTTATCCGAAAGATAAGTTAGAAATAATTATAGGATCTGATGGTTCTACAGATCAAACAGTTAGTATTATAAGAAAATTTCAAACGGAAAACAAAAACATTAAACTTATCGAAAGTTTAGAGAATATAGGGAAATGTAACATGATTAATAAATTAATTAATCATGTTGAGGGAGAAATTATTGTATTCTCTGATGCAGCTAGTATTTTAGAAAAGGATTGTATTAAAGAGATTGCAAACTCGTATAGGGATGGAAATGTTGGCGGGGTAGCAGGTAATTTAGTTTATAAAAAAATCGATACCTCTTCTACATCGGATCAACAAGGGTTGTTTAGTAAATATGAAAAATTTATAAAAAAACAAGAGAGTAAATATGGTTCATTAGTAACTGCTAGTGGCGCTTTATTCTCTATTAGGAAGGAATTATATCTAGAAAGTAATAATGCATCTATACCTGAGGATTTTTTACTTCCTTTAAATGTAAATAACGAAAATAAGAGATTCGTATATTGCGAGAAAGCTATAGCGTTTGATGAACCGACTAAAGATTACAAGCAGGAAATAAAGATGAGAAAAAGGGTGTCAAATGGTAGCTTTCAAGCTATTTTCTATGCATTTCAAAATTTAAAAAGGCTTCATTCGTTAAATAAATTTAGCTTTTCTTTAATTTCACATAAAGTATTAAGGAATTTTTCGTTTTTTCCGTTAATTATATTATTTTTTACCAATTTACTCCTTATTGGAGAAACCTTGTATAATGTTTCTTTTGGTGTACAAGTCTTTTGTTATACTTTGGCTTTAATTGAGATTAAATTTCAAAGTAATTCAAGATTGACGAAAATTTGCGGATATTTTTTCTTAATTAATTATGGGTGTTTAGTAGGATTTATGGACTGTATTAGAGGGAAAAATGTTGATAAGTGGGCTACAGAGAGATAATTATGCTAAATAAACTGGAAGTTAAAAAGCCAACTATTTTTAAAATAGTTGGCTTTTTAATGCGGTATTGAGGATAATTTAAAGGAGAGTGAAAAAATGGGTAATATGACAAATTTAAGCCAGACGAATGCTGTAAAAGAACAAGATAATTTTCACACTAACTTAGTAGAAGAGTATAAATTAGAATTAGTAGAGTGTAGTTTACCTGTCTCAAAAAACTATCATTTATTTAAGCGTATACTAGATATAATTTTTGCCATAGTAGGATTGATTGTTTTTTTTCCTGTTATACTCATCTTTGGTATATTAATAAAATTGGAAACAAGTGGGCCAATGTTCTATATTCAAAAAAGGGTTGGGAAGAATGGTATTTACTTCAATATAATGAAATTGAGATCGATGTCCGATAATGCAGAAAAAAATGGGCAACAATGGGCTGTGATAAATGATCCGCGTGTTACTAAGGTAGGAGCATTTATAAGAAAAACAAGGATAGATGAATTGCCACAACTTATTAATGTGCTAAGAGGAGAAATGAGTTTAGTGGGGCCTAGACCTGAAAGACCGTATTTCACTTCAATATTTACTGAAGATAATCCGGATTTTATAAGAAGAGTGAATGTAAAACCTGGTATTACAGGGTATGCTCAAGTAAATGGAGGATATGATCTAAAACCAGCAGATAAGCTTAAGTTAGATCTAATCTATATTGAAGAGGAAAGCATTTACATGGATGTCAAAATAATTATTCAAACAATAAAAATTGTATTTACAGGAGAGGGCGCAAGATAATTGGATTGATAGGGTTTTATAAGTTTTCAATTTGATATTCAAGAAAATACAAGATAAGCCTTTTGGATTTGTAAATATTAGGATATTCAGTATTTGGATGTTAAGTAATATAGCAAGACTTTTGATAAGGTAATTAAATAAATTGAAATGGGAGTTATAGTTAATTAGAGATAAATAAAAGATAAATCTAAGGCCCTTTTAAAATTATTATTATATGATGTGAAATAATTATAAATGCTGTTTTATTCTAGCAGTAATATAGGAATTAATTTAGGGGGGGATACTTGTGGCAGTACTTGTAACAGGTGGAGCAGGATATATTGGTAGTCATACATGCGTAGAATTACTGAATAATGATTATGAAATTATTGTAGTAGATAATCTTTCAAATAGCTCAATAGAGTCTATCAATCGAGTGAAAGAGTTAACAGGAAAACAATTTAAGTTTTATAAAGAGGATCTTGTGAATTACGAGGCACTGAATAAAATTTTTGAGGAAAATACAATTGAAGCTGTCATTCACTTTGCAGGTTTAAAAGCTGTAGGGGAATCGGTAGCAAAGCCATTAACGTATTATCATAATAATATTATTAGTACGTTAGTATTATGTGAAGTGATGCAAAAGCGTAATGTGAAGAAGATGATTTTTAGTTCATCTGCAACGGTATACGGTATTCCAGAAACATCACCAATTACGGAAGAATTTCCATTAAGTGCAACAAATCCATATGGTCAAACGAAATTAATGATTGAACAAATTATGCGTGATGTGGCATTTGCGGATACAGAATGGAGTATCGCGTTACTTCGCTATTTCAACCCATTTGGTGCACATGAAAGTGGACGCATTGGAGAGGATCCAAATGGAATTCCAAATAACTTAATGCCATATGTAACACAAGTGGCAGTAGGTAAGCTAAAAGAATTAAGTGTATTTGGAAATGACTACCCAACGAAAGATGGAACAGGCGTCCGTGATTACATTCATGTTGTAGACTTAGCAAAAGGTCACGTAAAAGCGCTAGAGAAAGTACTGAATTCAACAGGAGTAGATGCTTATAATCTGGGCACAGGTACGGGGTATAGTGTACTAGAGATGATTGAAGCATTTGAAAAGGTTTCAGGCAAAAAAGTTCCTTATAAAATTACGGAGCGTCGTCCTGGTGATGTGGCAGTATGTTTTGCGGATGCAACAAAGGCAAAGCGTGAATTAGGCTGGGAGGCAACACGTGGATTAGAAGAGATGTGTGCAGATTCTTGGAGATGGCAGTCTGAAAATAAGACTGGATATCAAAAAGTTAATAACTAGAGAATTGGTTATAGGGTGCTAAAACTTTCATTGAGTTATCAATATAGTTTGGCTTAAAAATCGAATTACATGTATAATGTATTTTATATTTTGTAGTTATAACAATTTGATAGCGGTACATGAAGAAAGAAGGTTAAAAGCATGAAAAAGAAAATCCTATTATGGATATTAGGAATTATAGGGGTAATGATTATAGGTGGTGGAGTATATGCCTATAATGTATATTCCAAAGTCTCGAAAACATTAGATGAAGTTCATAAGCCATTGAAACGTGATAAAGACTCTAATAGCTCAGAAATGGCAAAAATCAGCAAGTCTGAACCCGTATCTATCCTATTACTAGGAGCCGATGAACGTGGTGATGACAAAGGACGTTCAGATTCTTTAATGGTTATTACCTTAAATCCTAAAAATAATTCAATGAAAACTGTAAGTATTCCACGTGATACGTATACAGAAATTGTTGGAAAAGGGAAAAGTGATAAAATCAATCATGCATATGCATTTGGTGGCGTAGACATGTCTGTCGCGACTGTAGAAAAGTTCTTAAATGTACCTATTAACTACTATATTGAAGTGAATATGGAAGGATTTAAGGATATTGTTGATGCAGTAGGCGGTGTAGATGTTAATAATGATTTAGAGTTTTCTCTAGAGGGAAAGCACTTCCAAAAGGGGAATATCCACTTAACTGGTGACCAAGCTCTAGCGTACACACGTATGCGTAAGGAAGACCCTCGCGGTGACTTCGGTCGTCAAATGCGTCAACGCCAAGTAATGCAGGCTGTTATTAAGAAGGGTGCAAGCTTCTCTTCTTTATCAAGCTATGGTGATGTGTTAACAGCAATTCAAAAGAACGTGAAGACAAACTTAACGCAAGATCAAATGTTTGATATGCAGAAGAACTATAAAGATTGCTTGAAAAATAGTGAAGATATCCAAATCTCAGGTGACGGCCACAAAGCCGCTGATGGTATTTGGTACTACTATGTTCCAGATGCAGCGAAACAAGATATTACGAATAAGTTAAGAGCGCATCTTGAAGTGACTAAGTAATATGTAATAACCCAACTCCTTTGGTAGGAGTTGGGTTTATTTTTGCGTGAATTTATATTAGTATTATATATTGTGAGATTAATAGATGAGGTGAATCGATGAATAAGAAAGCAGTACTTGTCCTAGTTATTTTTGTATTGTTTGTCGCTTCGGTTGTGAGCGGTAAACTGTACTGGAATAAGAAAGTGGCGAATGCGACAGGGCAGACGAGTGAAGTAACGAAAACGAAGTCTGAAGTGAAAGATAGCGGAGTGAAGAAAACAGAGAAAAAACAAGATGCGAAGTCATCTTTTAATGAAGCATATGCGAAGAATTTACCAGATGCAGTGAAAGAGAAGTTGAAGAAAGCTGCTGAGGATAAAAAGGCAATAAATCTAGTTATTGTTGGTGATGAAGCTTCTTCATCTGAGAAAGATGCTTGGGCAGCTAAGCTGACGGCTAATTTAGAAACTGCATACGGTAAAGGTTTATGGAATGTGACAGTAAAAGAATATAAGGGTGAAAGTACAGACGAGTTAATTGCGAATAAACGTGATAAAGAGATTGCGAAAGAAAATCCAGATGTGATTTTATTCGAGCCGCCGTTTATTACTGACAATGGTAAAACTGGTAATGGGAACTCTGTTGCGAGTACACAGAAATTCGTTCAAGCACTTTCTACTAGTGCAAAGGGTGCTACGATTATGATTCAACCACCAAACCCAGTGTATGGTGCGAAGAATTATCCGAAGGCAATTGAGGCGTTAAAGCAATTTGCGACGCAAAGTGGTTATACATATGTGGATCATTGGGGAGTATGGCCTGATGCATCAACGAAGTCTATCCTGCCATATTTAACAGAAGAATTCGGTTTCCCAAGTGCTAAAGGCCACGAAGTTTGGGCACAATATGTAACGGATTATTTCGTTGCTAAGTAATAAAGGTACACAAAAGGTATACGAGCAATCGTATACCTTTTATAATAAGAGAGTGAATAAGAAATCCTAATATATGTAGGAGGACGACAATGAACTCAATTCTAATCTGCGGCGGAGCTGGTTATATCGGTTCTCACGCTGTGAAAAAATTAGTAGACGAAGGTTTATCTGTAGTAGTAGTAGATAACTTACAAACTGGTCATGAGGATGCAATTACGGAAGGTGCGAAGTTTTATAATGGAGATCTTCGTGATAAAGCATTTTTAAGAGATGTTTTTAAACAAGAGAGTATTGAGGCGGTTATGCATTTCGCAGCTGATTCTTTAGTTGGAGTTAGTATGGAGAAGCCTCTTCAATATTATAATAACAATGTGTATGGTGCACTTTGCTTATTAGAGGTAATGGATGAGTTTAAGGTAGATAAGTTTATTTTCTCTTCTACTGCGGCAACGTATGGTGAGGTAGATGTAGACCTTATTACTGAGGAAACGATGACAAATCCAACGAATACGTATGGAGAGACGAAGTTAGCAATCGAGAAGATGCTTCATTGGTATAGCCAAGCTTCTAATTTACGTTATAAGATTTTCAGATACTTTAACGTGGCTGGTGCAACTCCAAATGGTATTATTGGGGAAGATCACCGTCCAGAGACGCATTTAATTCCTCTTGTGCTGCAAGTGGCGTTAGGGCAACGTGAGAAGATTATGATGTTTGGTGAGGATTATAATACACCAGATGGTACTTGTATCCGTGATTATATTCATGTTGAAGATTTAGTGGCAGCTCACTTCTTAGGGCTTAAAGACCTACAGAACGGCGGAGAGAGTGATTTCTATAACTTAGGAAATGGTAATGGTTTCAGCGTGAAAGAAATCGTTGATGCAGTTCGTGAAGTTACAAATCATGAAATTCCAGCTGAGGTAGCACCACGTCGTGCAGGAGATCCAGCACGTTTAGTTGCTTCTTCTCAGAAAGCGAAAGAGAAGTTAGGTTGGGATCCTAAATATGTAAATGTGAAGACAATCATTGAGCATGCTTGGAATTGGCATCAGAAGCAACCTAATGGGTATGCTAAATAAAATATAATAAGTGAAAGAGAGGGTATTGTCGTTCAACATATGTTCGACAATACCCTCTCTTTTTTTATAGGATTTTTGCTATACTAAACTGTACTATAATACGGGATGGAAGGAGGAGAATAATGAAAATACTTGTAGTTGATGATGAATCGAGTATTCGTAATTTGATTCGGATGCAGTTGGAGATGGAAGGATATGAAGTGCTCACGGCGGCTGATGGAAGAGAAGCTTTAGAGAAATGGAATGAAGGACCGGATGTACTGATTTTGGATGTTATGCTTCCAGATACAGATGGGTATGAGTTGCTTCGCTTGTTCCGTGAGAAGAATAGGGATATTCCAGTGCTCATGTTAACTGCAAAGAGTCAGATGAATGATAAATTGCTTGGTCTGCAGCTTGGTGCGGATGATTATGTGACGAAGCCATTTAATTATGCTGAGCTTATTCTTCGGATTAAGAATATGACGCGGCGTGTGAAGAAGGCAGAGGTAACGGTAAGTCATGAAGTAATTGGAGCAGGAGAGATAACGATTTGTCCTAAGGAAAGAAAGGTACATGTTAGTGGACAAGAAATTCAGTTAACGTACAGAGAGTTTAATTTATGTCAGTTGTTTGTTTCCAATCCGCAGCGTGTATTTATGAGAGATGAGTTACTTGAGAAAGTATGGGGGTTTGAGTATATCGGAAATACGAGAGCGGTTGATATTATGGTGCAAAGACTGCGGAAGAAGCTAGGGAATAGCGGGGAATATATTAAGACGATTTATGGCGTTGGCTATAAACTAGATTGTTAAGTGGTGATGGTATGTCTTTAAAAAGGAATATGGTGTTTGGAATAGTGGGACTGTTAATCCCGATTTTTGTTCTTTTGTACGCAGTTGTTTATATTACGTTAGAAAAGAATATGTATCATAACGCGGCAAATTCTTTAGAGAAGTTAAGTGTAGAAGCACAAATTTATACGATGAATTATTTAGAGAAGGAAGCAGAGGTGGAGACACTCGGTCCGAATTCACTTTTAATTGCTTCGTATTTAGCAAAGCGCATGGATGTACGTGTACAGATGATTGGGAAGAATGGAGATGTTGTTGCGGATACGCAAAAGGGAGCACTTCTTCATCGGAACATTGATATTGAGAGCTCTTTGAAGGGGAAGAAGTCTTATGTTTTTGAAGAGGGAGATCCAGCTCCAATTCTTTTGTTTTCAAGCCCAGTTTATTATGGAAACGATGTCATCGGAAGTGTTCGTTTTATAAATGAGTTAACGGGTGAGAAGGAAGTTTTAACAAATGTTGGTTGGACGTTTTTAATGACGTCTCTTTGTCTAGTAGCTGCGGGTATTTTCTTTGCAATTCGTTTGGCGAAGTCTCTTCATAAGCCGATTGATCAGTTAAGACAAATGGCAAGGCGGCTTGCGAATGGGGATTATAAAAGCAAGATTGAGCTAAATGAATATGTGGAAATTGCTCAGCTTTCAGCATCTTTTAATGCGATGGCTGATGGAATTGAACTGCATATTAAGCAATTGAAAGAGGAGAAAGAGAAGCAGAAAGATTTCTTAGACCGCATTACGCATGAGTTAAAAACACCGTTAACGGCGATTATTGGCTATGTGGATTTAATTCCGAAGTTAAAGGCGAAGGAAGATGTAAAAGAGAGCCTGCGATATGTGGCTGTAGAGAGTGAGCGTTTATTATCACTTGTAGAGGAATTACTTAAGTCTTCAAAGTACGGGACGAGTACGTTTGAAGTATCACCTACAGTTGTGAACATAAAGGAATTAGCAGAAGAAGCAGTTTCAATTGTGAAACCTCGCCTGCAGCAATTCGAGATTGAAGTGATAAATGAGTTAACAGATGTACATGTTGTTGCAGATTTCGATAAGACGAAACAGATTTTCTTAAACGTGCTTGATAATGCGATAAAATATAGCGATGCTACACAAATTCGTATGAATGTAATTGTAAATGAACGCGAGGCAAAGGTTTTTGTTCATGATGATGGCATTGGTATAGATGAAGGTGTGCTTGCAGAGTGGAATGAATCGTCAGGAGGGAAGGTACTTCCTTCTAGTTACGGGAATGGTTACGGTTTGTATATTTGTCAGGAGATTATGAATAAGCAGGGCGGAAGTATGCGAATTGAGAGTAGTGAAGAGATGGGTACTACGATATTTATTACATTTTTACTTCCGAAACGGATGGAAGACATAAAAAACTTGAAAGCGGTTAAATGATACATTTATGAAACAATTATGCGGTATTTTCGAAACAACGTTTTTTTATCTTGGAGGTAGGCAGAAATGAAAAGGCTATCATTTCAAATTCTTATGTTTGTCCTTTGTATAATCGTTTCTCTTATTTTGTTCTATGTGATGGAGAAGCAAATATATAATCGAATCACAATAGTGAATGACAAACAAACTGTTTTACAAAGAGTGAATGAATCCCTGCCTACTGAAATGAAAGTTAGGCATGAAAAGTGGGGAGAAATTGTTATAACGGATGAAGTTCGTTTGCATACGATTGTTTCATTCTTTGACCGAATTCAAATAGAACCGAGAGAAGCTAATAATCAAGAACAAGTATTTACTGGAGAAGTAACGTACTTGAATGGACATAAACGTACTTTTGCAGTAGGTGACTTGTTCCAGTACGGGGCTGATATGTACGGAAAGAATGGTACGGACCCAATGATTTCAGCATTTCAAACGTATTTGTTAAGCCTGTATTACACACCAGAACGTATTAGTGATTTTTTTGCGTCAGCACAGGATGTCATAGTACGCCAAGGTGATGTAGAACGTGCGATGAATCTTACGCACATACTTGATTCGATTCGGTACGCAAAGCAAATTACAGATTACGGAGAAATACAGAAATTATTACAATCACAGAATGAACCGATTGCTTATATTACCGCTTATAAAACAGGGAAGCGTATAAAGAATGAGCGAGAAGACATTCTTACTATTTCTGTGTATCCATCGTACTTTGTTGTGCAATATCTCGGCGATAATAACGGGAATGTTATGTATATGAAAAGCTCCCTCGCAAATTTATTTGTAAAGGAGAATGTGTCATGAGAAAGATAGCCTTTTTCTTCTTTTTGCTAGTAATTGGAGGAGCGATGTCTAGTTGCTCTCGAGATACAACCTCTATTAAATATAATAAAAGTGGTCTCCCTATTTTGGATGATCGTCATCTTGTTGCGTATGTAGCAGCTCGTGAGGAAGTTGGTGAAGCTTTGCTTTCATCATTTTGTAAACCACGCGGCTGTACGTATGAATTTATTCGTCTTTCGACAGAAGAGCTTCTTCGGAGGGTAGAAGAGGAAGCTGGAAATCCGAAAGCAGATATTATTATTGGCGGTACGGTAGACGCGCATCAAATGATGAAGCAAAAAAATCTATCTATTCCTGTTACGAGTCAGCATGCGAACCGTATTTCAAAAACTGTTAAAGATAAAGACGGTTATTGGTACGGTTATGAAGTGGAGAAGTTGGCAATTGCGATCAATAAAGAGCGGTGGAATGAAGAAATAGCACCGCTCGGACTTCCTTATCCATCAAGATGGCAAGATTTATTAAATCCAGTATATAAGGGAAAGATTGTAATGCCAGATCCCAATGTCTCAGGAACAGCATATACGTTTTTTCAATCACTTATTGATACTGTAGGTGAAGTGGAAGCGAAGGAATATGTGAAGAACCTTGCAGGGCAAGTTGGTGAAGTAACGGTGAATGGTTACATACCAGTAGAGCTTGTTGCGAGCGGTGAGTATATGATAGGCATCAATTTCATGGGAGATCAGAGAATGCTTCAAAAACGAGGCTTTCCAATTGTAAGTATTGTACCTGAGCAAACAGGGTTATCTGTTAATGCGATTTCGAAACTAAAACGTGCACCGAATGGTATTATTGCGGATTTATTTATTGATTATTGTTTATCAGAAGAAGCGGGTCACATTTTAGAAAAAGTTTCGTTTGGCGTACCAACGATGTTTGTGAAGAACGAGAAAGAAATAGAAGGACAGCCGGTTAGAAGAACAAACCAAAATATATCAAATAGCGGAATAATCGAGATATGGAATAGACAGCGTCTCTCTCAGAAGTGAGAAAAGGAGACAAAATATATGTTTAAATGGCTCAAGCCAGCACCTGCAATTGAGAGATTGCCAGCGGATATGATTGATCGAGTATACAAATTATTACGTATTCGTGTATTGATGGGAATTTCAGTTGGGTATGCTGCTTATTATTTAGTTCGTAGTAACTTTACGTTATCAAGTACGTATTTAGTACAAGAATATGGATTTAGTACAGCTGAAATTGGACTACTAGGTTCAATCATGGCAATTGTTTATGGATTTAGTAAGTTCTTTATGGGGAATTTGTCAGATAAGGCTTTCGCCCAGCGCTTTATCGCAGTCGGTTTATTCTTATCAGGGCTTGTAAATATTTGTTTCGGTTTTGCATCGTCATTTGGAATGATTGTTACACTACTTGTTCTAAATGGTATTGTACAGGGTATGGGAGCACCCCCTTGTAGTATCGTTATGACGAAATGGTTCTCGAAGAAAGAACGTGGTACGAAAACAGGTATTTGGAATATTTCACATAACGTTGGCGGAATGCTTGTGCCACCACTTGTCGGAATTGGTGTAGCTATTTTTGGTGAAAATCATTGGCAAGGCGGCGTGTTTATTTTCCCTGCGATTATCGCAATGGTAATTTCAGTTCTTGTTTGGATTAATGCGAAGGATACACCAGAATCAGAAGGTCTTCCTCCAATTGATGAGTATCGTAATGACTATGAGAATCTTGAAAAAGCAGATAATGCTAACAAGATGTCACCAAAAGAAATTTTAATGAAGTATGTAGTGAAAAATAAATTTGTATGGTTCTTATGTATTGCAAATGCATTTGTTTATTTAATTCGCTTCGGTGTTATTAACTGGGTTCCACTTTATTTAACGACAGTTAAAGGTTTCTCAAAAAATGAAGCACATGCAGCATACGCAATCTTTGAAGGTATGGCAATTCCAAGTTCATTAATCGTTGGTCTTTTAAGTGATAAATTATTTAAAGGAAAACGTATGCCATTATGTATCATTAGTATGGTCGGAGTTGTTATTGGTACGTTTGTATATTGGCAAGCAACTAGCATACTTGTTGTAAGTATTGCAGTTTCTATTATCGGGTGTTTAATTTATGTACCACAGTTCTTAATCGGTTTAAGTGCGATGGAATTAGTACCGAAATTTGCAGTAGGTACGACAGTTGGTATGTGTGGTCTGTTCGGTTATGTAGGAGGAAGTCTTGTAGCAAACGCAGCAATCGGTGTTATTGTTGATCGTTCTGGCTGGGACGGTTGCTTCATCTTACTATTAACAGGTGCTATTTTATCAACAATCTTCTTGTTCATCGTTCAACGTGGACATGAGAGAAAAGCTCCTAAAGCAGCGTAATATTTTGTTAGAAAAGCTATCCAATTATCATTTTGGATAGCTTTTCTTATATTAATATAACCTTTCCTTAAATCTATCTTAAAAGACAATATGTCATATTTCTAATCATTGGAATTTTTGTTACAATATAAATGGATGTGTAAAACTTTGTAAAAAGAATGTAATAATATGTAATTCATTTTCAGAAAGTTTTATACAATTTTTACATTAAACTATTAAGTTATAAAAGGAGAGAGAATATGGTACCAAATACGGTTCGTACTCCAAACAAGAAGAAGAAATGGATTATTATCGGGGTTATTGCACTAATTGTTATTGTAGCAGCAGTTAATATTTTTATTATGCAAGGCAAGAAGAAGGGGGCAACAACAACGGCTGATGCTGTGAGCTTTGAGAAGGTAACGGAGCGAAAGCTTAATAATACGAAGTTAATTTCTGGTCAGGTGAAGCCTGGGAATATTGAAAGTTTTTATGCAGATCCAACTAAAGGAAAAGTGAAAGATATTGAGGTAAAAGAAGGACAAGAAGTAGAAAAAGGTGCGAAGTTATTCTCTTATGATAATGAAGAGATTAATTTACAAATGAAGCAAGCTGAGCTTGATCAGAAGATGGCGGATATGCGTTATGATCAAGGGAAGAAGAAGATTGATTCGCTGAAGAAAGAAATTAAGAAAGCGAAAGATAGCGGAGCTGGGAAAGAAGTAACAGATCCGATGGAAGAGCAAGTAAGTGAGTTAGAGATGGCGCAAAAGACAACTGATCTTGAGAAAGAAAAAGGGAAGTTGCAGAAAGAAGAGTTAAGTAAAAAGCAGAAAGAGCTTACGATTTATAGTAATTTTACTGGTGTCGTTCAAAAGTTAGATAAAGATGCGGCGCAAAGTTCATCTCAAGCGTTAGGTGGTCAAGGGAAAGCATTTTTACAAGTGGCGTCTAAAGATCCATTCCAAGTGCAAGGGACGTTAACTGAGCTTCAGAAGTCACAAATTCAACCAGATCAAACATTTACTGTCACTGCAAAAGCGAATAATAAGAAGAAGTGGACAGGTAAAATTACAGAGGTAAGTGAATTCCCAACGAGTGCAGAGATGTCTCAAGCTGGTGGTATGGGTGAAGCGACTCAAAATATGTCCCAATATACATATAAAGCAAGTCTTGATAGTCAAGATGGTTTATCTCCGGGTTATCACGTTTCTCTGCAAGTAAGTTTAGAGAATAAGACGATGATTGCAGTTCCGACTAAGAGTATTGTAGAAAAAGACGGTGATGCATTTGTTTATGTTGAGGATAAAGGAAAGCTTCGTAAACAAAATGTGAAAAAAGGTTCTACTGATGGAGACTGGACAGAGATTGTTGAAGGCGCAAAAGTGGGGCAAAAGGTGGTTAAAAATCCTTCCGACGACGTGTATGACGGAATGGAAGTGAAAGAGAAATGATTACGTTAAATAATATTGCTAAAACGTATTATCAAGGAAAGTTGGCAGTGCCAATCTTACATGATATTAGTGTAACGATTCAAAGCGGTGAGTTCGTTTCGATTATGGGACCGTCTGGTTCTGGTAAATCAACGCTTATGAATATTATCGGTTGTTTAGATCGCCCAACTGAAGGCGAATATATGCTGAATGATGTGAATATCTTAACAGCAGACGAGTCAAAGCTTGCTTTAATTCGTAATGAATATATCGGTTTTGTGTTTCAGCACTTTAATTTGCTTCCACGTCTTTCGGCAGTAGAAAATGTTGAACTTCCGCTCGTATACGGTGGTGTGAAGAAAGCAGAGCGTCGTCAAAGGGCTCTAGAAGCGCTTGGTAAAGTCGGTTTGTCAGATAGGGTTCATCATTTACCGAATGAATTATCAGGTGGACAGAAGCAGCGTGTAGCGATTGCAAGATCGATTGCGAATAATCCAACGTTCATTATGGCCGATGAGCCTACAGGCGCGCTTGATACGAAGTCTGGTGAGCAAGTTATGGATATTTTCACGAAGCTTAATGCAGAAGGTACAACGATTGTTATGGTTACGCATGAAGAGGAAGTAGCAGCGTATTCTTCCCGCCGCATTGTACTGCGAGACGGGAAAATTACAGAAGATAGAAGGTGTGCGGTATGAGTTTACTAGATAGTATAAAAATTGCCCTATCTTCTATTTTAGCTCATAAACTGCGTTCAGCTCTTACGATGCTCGGTATTATTATCGGCGTTGGTTCTATTATTACTGTCGTTGCGATTGGGCAAGGCGGGGAAGCGATGCTGAAGTCGAAATTCGCAGGTTCTGGTGGTAATAACCTTATGCCAATTCAATTTAAACCAGATATGAATGATGAGTTTGCTATAGGCGGATTTGAAATACCGAAGTTAACGGAAGAGGATATTTTAGAAGTAAAACAAGTGAAAGATGTTTCACATGTTATTACGACAAATTCGACGACAGAGATACTAGATGTAAATGATAAAAAAGCAAATCTGAACGTTATTGGTCTTGATAATGAATATTTTGCGGTTAATAAAGTAAAGGTCGTAAAGGGACGTACTTTAAATGAATCAGATATTTCTCATGCAAATAACGTTGTGATGATTAGTACAAAAACAGAAAAGACGTTATTTAAGGACGTAAACCCAGTTGGGCAAATTATTGAGATGAAAGGACAACCGATGCAGATTGTCGGTGTGTATACATCTGATAATGAGTTTATGGGATTTGAAATGGAAGAAGCGTTAATCCCCCTTACATTATGGCCTGTTTTATTCGGAACAGATGATATTCAAAATATCGCAATTCAAGCTAAAAATGTAGACGATTTAGAAGCAGCTGGGAAACAAGCTGTTGATGTATTAAATAGTCGTAAGCCAAGTGAAATTCCAGGTAAATATGAACTAGTGAATTTAAAAGAATTCCAAGAAAATGTTTCTAAAGTAACTGGTATTATGACGATGATTATCGGTGGTATCGCGGGTATTTCATTAGTCGTTGGTGGTATTGGTGTTATGAACATTATGCTCGTATCTGTAACGGAGCGTACGCGCGAAATTGGGATACGTAAAGCGCTTGGGGCAACACGTAGTAAAATTTTATTACAGTTTTTAATTGAAGCAGTTATGTTAACGCTTCTAGGTGGTTTGATCGGAATTGGTCTTGGATATGGCGGGGCATATATCGTTTCCACATTTGCGAAATGGCCACCGCTCGTTTCATGGGAAGTTGTCGTTGGGGGCGTACTATTCTCTATGACACTCGGTATTATTTTCGGATTAATTCCAGCAAATAAAGCTGCGAAATTAGATCCAATTGAAGCATTACGTTATGAATAAGTTAGTAGTGTAATAGAGAGGGAGCTCTTTACTACACATTACCGTTCTAGTGGGCGGTTCGTAGCCTCTATGTTGAGGAAGTGAACCGCCCGTTAGAACGGGTTATATAAATAGAAGGAGGCGTTATAATGGAAGCGAATATTAATACGCAAGATGTAGGTTCTAAAAAGCCATCGTTATTAGGGATGATTACATCTCCAGGTGAACAATTTGAGAGAATGAAGACGAAAAGTCCAGTATGGGGGGCATTTTTCCTTTTCATTATATTAACAGCTGTAATTGCAGGGATTGGCATGTATCAAGTAGTAAATCATCCTGGTGTAATGGGTGAGGTGCCTGATGCTGAAACGGCTAAAGTTGTTGGTTACTTCGGAATAGGGGCAGGTATTGTTGGAGGGCTATTTGGTACTGCGATTTGGTTCTTCATTGCGGCAGCTATTTATAAAGTGATTATGATGTTTATGAGTAATGATACTTCATACATGAAATTATTATCTATTTATGTCTACACATATACGATTTCAATTTTAGGTGCAATTGTGAACTTTATTATTAGAATGATTCTTGGTGGAGATATTGAAACTTCTTATACAAGTTTAGCAACTTTATTTGAGCCAGGTACAGTTGCTCATGGTGCTGCTTCATCATTCGAAGTTTTCAATATTTGGGCATTAGTTGTAATGGGGTTAGGATTACATATTACGGCTGGATTAAGTAAAAAACAAGCAACGATTTTAATTGTTATTTTCTTTATTCTTTCAGTTGGATTTAGTAGTTTAAGTGGTCTAGCTCCAAAATTTGGTGCATAATTTATTCTTTTAGAAAAAGGTGACTCTTCAAGGGAGTCACCTTTTTTATTTTTCCCCATACTTCAAATACCACCAGCAGAATTTCAAATTCTACTTCATGTAATTTCAAATTTCGGCGGTAGTATTTGAAATTACTCACAGTGAAATCGCTTCTTTATTTTTATATTGTGGAGGTACCGGCGGAATAACAAAGAGGTATACCTTTTAGAAACGGGTACTGTGTGAAACCAGCAACTTTTACAGAGACAGCTTTGTTGTATGAAGGAATGATCGTAAATCAAATAAAGAAGTTAGGGATTTATCAAGATTATGAAGAGTATTATCAATGTGGTTTAATTGGTCTTTGGCATGCGTATGAAAGGTATGATGCGGAGAAAGGAAGTTTTCCTGCATATGCAGTTATAACTGTGCGTGGTTATATATTAGAAAGATTGAAGAAAGAGTTTGCAGTGCAAGAAAAGTGTGTATGTGTAGGAGAATATGAGGATATCTTCCATTTTGAAGATATTGAAATGAGAGCAAAGGATTTTATGAGTGTATTAGATGAGAAGGAGAAGTATATTATTTTCGAACGTTTTTTTGTAGGGAAGACGATGGGGGAGATCGCTAACGAGATGGAAATGACCTATTATCAAGTGAGGTGGGTGTATCGGCAAGCACTTGAGAAAATGCGAAATAGTTTAAGAGAATAAATATGATTATAAGAATGGAAGGCAATGGATATTACTTTCCATTCTACTTATTCTGTTAAGGTAGTAAATGTAATAAGAGGTTTTTAAATTGTAGTGAATCTTGCATGTTCATACGTGATAATACGTATCCAGCTTTTAATAATTGCTGTTTTAACTTATGGGGACTGATATGTATTGTTGTAGTAGTGCCATTTGAGAAATGAATGTTAGCTTTTTTAATCTTTTTGAAAAATTCTATGTCATCTATATGGTTATAAAATAGCCATATACAGTTTGGAGAAGAAGGAGATTCTGTCGGGAAAGCACAAATATATTCTCGATGATTAATTGGAATTGGGACATTTTGTTTAAATTTAAAGTTTGTTTGGACTGCATTACGTCTACCTTGATAAGTAGAGTGAACATTGGTTAGACAAGATTGCTTGATGAGTTGGAGAGCAGTTTGACAGGAGTAAAGATGGTTCCCGCTACTGTCGATAATTTTGGTGCGATAATAAGGGTGCTTGTAAGGTTCCAGCATCATTGTAGAATTAGAAATAATAATATCATTTTCTTCATTCATAAATTTGATTCCTCCCTTATAAATGATAGTAATATCAAATATAATTATATACGAATTAAGTAAATTAATTATTAATATTCTGTTTCATATTGTAAATTTTGACTATTCGTTTACAATCAATAGATGTTAGTCTTTCTAATTTGCATCGCTTGTACATATATATGAAAATAGAAAAGAGTAGGCGGTGAGATAGTATGAAGAAAAAGTATATTATTATGGCTCTAGTTGTCGTGCTTCTAGTATATTTAGCAAATAGTAATCCGAGTAAAGGTGAATATACAGACTGGGCAGCGAAGCAGTTTATGAAACGTAATGATGTAAGTAAGAAGCTAGACGAAGTTCAAAAGGAAAATGAAGAGGGTCTCCTTGGCGATTTAGCATCGGCTGGTAAGAAGTTGGCGAAAAAATATGTTGAGCCACAAGTTGGATTATTAATCGAGAATTATACAAAGCGAAATGATTATATTTTCTTCTCAACATATACGACCGAGTTTGATATAGGCGGAGAACATTATAAATATGTATGCGTCGGTTTTTCAAAAATCTTTATTCCGATTGAAATGCCGAAGAAAAAAGACGAATCTGCAAAATGATGCAGATTCGTCTTTTTGTTTATAAGTTAATTGGAACTTCAGACACATTCTTTTCTACGAGACGGGCTCCTTTTTTTCGGGTATTTTCATTAATTGATGAAAATACAGATGAGGCAAGGATGGTATCCATTACTTGATTTACGACTTGTGCATCGACGGGTGTGATCGGTTTCTCGATAGAAAAGACAACTGTTTTTCCATCTTCTTTCGCGAAAATTAATTCTAGTACTTGCATACGTTATTTCCTCCTTTTTATTTATCGTGTTATATGCGGGTAGGCCGATCGGTGTAATCATCGGGGGATGAACAAAACCCCCACTGATTAAAGTTCCACCTTATAGGGTAGAAAGATCTGATGTGCTAACAAGTTGTATAGCGTGAAGCGGTGATACTTGTAAAGAAGCAAGAGCACGTGCTACGTTTTGTACTTGCTCTAAGTTTGCGTTTGTTTTAACACGCTTAAATTGTTTTTGCTTAAAAGCTGTTTTTCCGTTCTTATCTAATCCACTGTTTAAGACAAGACGTAAAGTTAAGTCCGTTACGATTGTTTCGACTGCCATGTTTATCACCCCCTTTCACTTTATAAATAGGGTGCAAATGTCATGTTTTGGCGTGAAATTTATTCTTTTTTTTGGTACGCTTAAAAGACTAAGAGAGGGGTTTCGGAAGAATGAATCGTAAATGGTTATTTTGGATTCCTGTTTTACTATGGATGGGGTTGATTTTCTATTCCTCGGCACAACCATATAAAAAGCAGGATATGCGTTCGGATATTGAACAATATGTAAATGTTGAGTTTGTGGAAGAGCATTTTTCGTGGGTATCTATCGATTATGGTGGTGGTACACCTGTTAGCATTGCAAATAAAGGTGTAGGCGGATTTATTGAGTTTTTCCTTCGTAAAGGTGCTCATTTTATGGTGTTCTTTATGCTCGGTTCATTGACGTATTATGCTTTTCATCGATCGGGTTATTCGAGAAAAAGGTGCTTCCTATACGCTCTTCTATTCGTTGCGGGATATGCAACATTTGATGAAATTCATCAATGGACTACGGGAGATCGTACACCGATGTGGCAAGATTCATTACTGGATACGTGCGGCGGATTAACAGGAATTATAATAAGCAATTGGTTTTGGAGTAGAAAAAGGAGCTAATCTTTTGAGATTAGCTCCTTTTGTTTATACACCAAGTAATTCTTTTAGTTCATCTGTAGATAGTTCGGTCATCCAACTATCGGTTGTAATGACGGCATTGTTTAAGGATTGTTTTCTTTCTAACATTTCATCAATTTTCTCTTCGAGTGTCCCCGTTGTAATAAGTTTATGAACGTGAACGAAGCGTTTTTGACCAATACGATATGCACGGTCTGTTGCTTGGTTTTCTACAGCTGGATTCCACCAACGGTCGTAGTGAATGACATGGTTGGCAGCGGTTAAGTTTAAGCCAGTTCCACCTGCTTTTAACGATAAGATGAAAATGTCATACGTTCCGTTTTGGAACTGCTCGATCATTTTGTCACGTTCCTTCTTCGGTACACTACCGTTTAAGAAGAGGACGCGCTGACCGAAATGTTCTTCTAACACATTTTTTAGCATGTTCCCCATACCGATGTATTGTGTGAAGATTAAACAACTTTCATTTTGATCTTTTATATTTTCAATTAGTTCCATTAGCGTGCTCGTTTTCATGGAACGTTCGATGATGTCTTTTGGTTCTGTTTCTTTTAAATAAAGAGCAGGATGGTTACAAATTTGTTTAAGTTTGTTCAGCATGAGTAATATAAATCCGCGTCTTTCAATCCCGCTTAATCCTTCTACATTTTGCAATGTATCTTGAACAAGTTGTTCATATAAGGAAGCTTGTTCACCAGTAAGTGGACAGTACGCTTTCTGTTCTTGTTTATCAGGCAAGTTTAATGCGACGGTTTGATCTTTCTTCGTACGACGCAGTAAAAACGGCGAGATAAAACGTTGAACTTGTTGGATTTTTCCTTCGTCACGGTCCTTTTCAATTGGTGAGACGAAGCGGCGCTGGAATTGTCCTAAGCTGCCGAGATATCCATGATTAATGAAGTCAAAAATAGACCAAAGCTCGGCAAGTCGGTTTTCCATCGGTGTACCGGTTAAAGCGATTTTGTGATTTGCTGGCAAGTTTCGTACTGCTTTCGACTGTTTCGTATGTGGGTTTTTAATATTTTGTGCTTCATCCAAAATAACAGCATCCCAGCATAACGTACTAAGTTCTTCTTCATCAAGCTGAGCTAATGCATAAGATGTTAATACAACATCTGCTGATTGAAGGAAGTCTTTAAATGATTCGCCTTTCGCTCGGTTACTTCCATAATGTAACTGAACACGTAAATTTGGTGCGAAACGCTCAAATTCTTTTTGCCAATTTCCAAGAACAGATGTCGGTGCCACGATTAAAGCAGGGCCTGTTTGGAGATTGTTCTCTTTTATATATAGTAAGTAAGTGATCGTTTGAATGCTTTTTCCAAGTCCCATGTCGTCAGCTAATAATGCTCCGAATCCAAGCGTTCTTAAATATAATAACCACTCAATGCCATGTTGTTGATACGGACGGAGTGTTGCGTTTAGTGCAGAAGGGACATCTACTTTTGGAATATCTCCAATGTGCAATAGTTTTTGGAATAGCTCTTCATAATATCCATCTAGCTCGATTTCAATATCGGTAAATGGACTATCTTCTTCTACAATTTCTGTTTCAGCAGTGTTTGATAAATGTTGCTGAAGGACATCTTTCATTTCTAGTCCATATTTATCGGCACGGTTCATAAGCTTTCGTACTTCTTCAATAAAGGCTGGATCCAGTCTCATCCATTGACCATTTATATTGAATAACCGTTTGTTTTGTTCAACGAGTTCGAAAAATTCGCTTTCGGATAAATCAATGCCGTTCGTTGAAATGCGCCAGTCAAAGTTAACGAGTGTATTCATGCCGAAGAAAGATTGCGTTTGCGTAGCATTTTGCTTCAGCTGCACACGTAATTTTGGTTTTGTCGCTTTTAAATTTTGCCACCAGGATGGCAGTAAAATCGTAATACCTGCAGCGAGTAATTCGTTACTTGCTTCTGTTAAGAAGTTCCACGCTTCTGTTTCAAAGAGCTCACTTCGGAATGTATCGCCTTCTTTTAACCACGGTACGAGCTTACTGAATCCTTCTTGTGTTTCAAGAATACGTTCTTCATAATCGTGCCATCGTTTTGGCAAAGAATCGATACTTTCATATACATATATGCGATGTGCCCCGCGCTTTGGTGTAACAATTGTCTCAAGCTTCCACATTTCAAATTCTTCTTGCGGCTCTTGTAGCCGTAGTCCGATTGTAAACGGAAGGTCATCTTCAATGTAACCAATTTTTCGAAGCCAATCTTCTTCATGTAGTGCTGCATCCAATTGTCTTTTCGTAAAGTCGTAATGTTCATAAAGTCTCTTGGCATCTTCCCATCCATCGTTTGAACGGTTATCTTGTAATATGCTTTCATTTACCGCGGCCGAGAAAAGAGATGCCAATGTGTCATCTTCGATTGGGGTATTTTGCACTTTCCAAGATGGTTGTTTGGGCCAATGCTCCATATCAGGTACGAAGCTACCGCTTGTGAAGGCATCCCATAATTCGTTCGCATCTTTCGTAAGTGCTGTAATAGGGCCATTCATTTGAATATGGGCAAAGGAGTTCATCGGTTTATTAGCGATGTATTCAAATGCTTGTGCGTTTGTTAGCATAACACCTTGTTTTCCTTCAAAGGTCGCTTCTTTTAGAAACGTGCCGTAGAAGGAAGTGGAATGCCACGTAAATGCATTTCGTTTCCAACTTGTTACGGATAATGGAGTACCGCTGTCATTTTCTCCCCAAAGGAACCAACCTTGACTAACATGCTGGAGCCTAATTGTTACTTCAGTTTGATTGATCATCGATTAATTTTCCTTTCCGTAATTCCTCTTGTAGTGCACGCAGACGTGAATGTAAGTTTGCGATGTGAATAATGAAAGCATCCCATTCATCAGTGCGCTTTAATCGTTTATATAATGTACGTAATTTCTTTAAGTAACGAACTGCACGTCTATATGATTTGCGGTTTCGCTCTTCAATGGCCTCGGTAGCAGCAAGGTGATAAAGAGGAAGGGCTGCTTCTGGTGCTTCCTTTTCAATATCTTTCAGCGGCTCTTTCAAAAGTTCAATTGCTTCAAACCCATGTAAGAGCTGAAGTTCTGCCCATGTACGATATTGCTTTTTCGCGAGTACGTATTGCTCATAGTTTGCGAAACTATATGGTAGTAGCTCTTGCAAAATCATTTCGAGTCCGGCTTGTTCATTTGTATGGGTTGCATACGTTTCATACATGATGACAAATAAGCGAACGATATCTTTTATGAAAATCGTATTTTCGTGCTCATGTATCGTTTTCTTCACTTGTTTATACGTAAAGGAAAGCCAGTTTTTCGCACGATCCCACTGCATTGTATTTAATAGCTCTTCTAACCAATAGAAGTACAGACTTACAACAGAAGCAGGCTGTTTTTTTAGTAAGTCCATCGCTAATAGGTCTTCGTCATTTAAAAAGAGTAGGTGAGAAGATGCTAATGCTTTGGAAAGTGGATTGATTTTCGTATCGATTCGCTTTTCTTCTTCTTGCAGTTTCTCTTTATTGTGTAAGAGTTCACTCCATATGTGACGATAAATAAAAAATCTTTCTTGCGTATAGGCATCGGTGGAGAAGAATACTTCGTGAACGAGACGAGCTGTTTCTTGCAAAATTGCTTCAGACTCTGAAGGAATCGCTTCTGATTGTAAGTCCCGAACGATGGATTCCACTTTATCTACAAATAAGCGAACGACGTTAACAGGCTGGTGATAAGAATACGTTTTATTTGCTTCGAAGTCCTGAATTTCTTCTAATAATTTTTGAAAGCAATAAAGCGCTGCGTGTAGCCTGAACAACTCATGTATCGCAACGATACGCGGAGCTTTCCGCTCGAGTTTCGTATAGAAGTCTGTAAAAATACTCATAAGAAAATACATTTGTTTATAAGTAAGCCGAGCTTGTTCTTTTTTAAATGATTCATATTCGTTGTCAAAATACGATTGCCAACTTTTATAATCCGTTTCTTCAAACGCTGATGATTGCAATACTTGTCTTGCAGTTCGAATAGGAGGAAGGGAAGGTTTCGTATTATTTTTAAATAAAGTTAATACATCTCCTACTTGCCCGAAACTAGATGCTGCAGATAGTAAAACAGCGAGCATATGCTCACATTGCGTTGGTGCAAAGCAATCGCAATAGCTTTCAGCGACGTTACGAATCGGGATATGGACGCTATATACGCTGCCTGCAGCATCTACAGTTCCTGATAGCGTATAACCATCAAAGTCAACGTTGTAGACAACACCACTACGATATAGGTGCCGAGCTGTAGCGACATGTTCCTGATCAGCTGTTTGCTGTGGATCTAGTCCTTGAACGAACTCATTCGCAATCATCATAATTTCATCTTTCGTAATTGAGTGTTGCAGCATAATATTCCTCCGTACACATATTTCTTTCCTTTACCATTATAAACAAAAAATGCTCAAAACAGAAAAAATGAAATTTGGATTATCATATTGTAACTGTGAATGGAGGTGGAAAGGTGTTTTTCAATATTTTTGAACGGCATCTTTTTTGTAGTTTACTTCTCTTGTCAATCTTTGTCAGTAAATCGATATTTCGTGTCGAACCGTTAATATATTTTTCTCTACTCATGTTTACGAAGGGAAAATAAAAAGGATATCACTTAGCCGAAAAAATTCGACGAGGTGATATCCTTTTTTACAATTATGAGCGCGTTTCCTTTAATATCGCTTGCACATATGGATCATGTAATATTTGTTCTATAATTGGTAACATGTTTTGTTCGAATGGAATATCGATAGGAAATGGCTTTTGTGAGCCGGGTTTGATTCCATATTGGACAATTTTGTAATGTGTATTTTCTTCAAAGCTGAGCACAATTAATCTATATCGATTGTCATCGCCAGCGAGTGAAAAGTCAATGGAAGTAGCGTCGTATGTTACTTCATCTTTATATATATACGGTTTTGGTGTACCGATCCAGTCTACTTTTGCTTGTACATTCATGAACATAACCTCCTTATAGTTATTATAAAAAAATAAAAGCCAGCTCTCAACAAAGAGAACCGGCTTTAGCAGTCATTGGTTATTTTAAAATTTTCACTTTAACAGTTTTGCGTCCCCATTTTTGAGCAGCGCTATCTGATCCAAGTAGAATGTCGATACGGTTACCTTTAATTGCACCGCCAGTATCTCCAGCGATAGCTTCTCCATAACCTTCAACCCATACTTTAGATCCTAATGGAATTACTTTCGGGTCAACAGCGATCATTTTCATGTTTGGGTTCGCTGTTAAGTCATGACCCATTGCAGTTAATACACGGCCACCGTATGTGCCACCGTTTTCGCTTGGGTGAGCTGTATATGCTGTAGCTACAACTGTTAACTCACGACCACCAGAAGGTGTGCTAGTTTCAGCAGCTTTCACAGCAGGCTTAGCAGCTGGTTTTGCTTGTGCTGCAGGTGCTTGCGCTTTAGCTGGTGCTACAGTTTTAGCAGGAGCAGGTTGTTCTTGTTTCTCTATAACAGGTGCTGTACCTGTTAAGAAAGGAACGTGAACATAAGCTGTTTTCCCGTTATATTCAAATTGTAACCACTCATTTTGTACTTGGTTCGTTGTTTCGATCATATCGTCTTTCTTCAACGTTCCAAGAATTTCTGAGTTTGTGTTCGTTTCAGCACGTACGTTTAATACGTTAGCTGTTACGTAGTAGATGCTTTTTGTAAACTCTGTACTTACGAATGCGTCTTTACCATCTAAAGTGATTTTTGACCATCCGTTCTCTGTATTTTGAACATCTATTTTATTCCCGTTTAGTAATTTACCGACAACTTTTGATTCCGTAGTAGGGTTTTCGCGTACATTTAGTACGTCTGTTGTTACAACAGTTTCTGCATTAGCAGATGATGTGAAAATCCCAAGACCAAAAACTGCTGCTGTTGCTATTCCAATTAATTTTTTCATGATAGCCTCCATTGCGTTTGTTTTCGTGTCCTCATTATAGCAACAGATTTTTTCGGATTTGAGGAAAACACACAATTACAAACCATTCGTAATCAGTCGTTAACATCCTGTAATATAGCAAAAAATATAAGAAAGCGTTTTTCATTCTATATGATTAGTAGGTTTCTACTTATATTCAAAATATTTAATACAACATATTGTTTTCGGCGTAAATAAAAATATTACAGGAGTATTACATAATGTTTACTAAACGGTTACATTCCTTGAGTATTTTACCGTTTTATGGGTAATATAGTTATATAAACATAAACATTTCGTTTGTGAAACTATAAACACGTGCTATATACTAGCAAAAAAACCGCATAATTGTTACAAACAGAAAGGGTTGCAAGGAAGAAAAATGCCCTTTTTTACATCTGTAACACATCCTTTTTTGGGAAAACACATTCCCCATCCGCATTTTTCTCGCACAATTTGACAGCAGTATTTCGATCTTATAGCTCTTGCAGAGTAAAAAGATTATACGGAAGGTAAGGCTGTCCATAAGAATTCTAGTTGGTGAAGGTGAAAGTAAGAAAATCACCGTAAAATTATAGTTTTCTATCCGATTTTACATATCGGAATTTATGTTATTTACAAAAGTGAAACCTACGAAGGGGGATTTGATGAGGAAACTGACAAAAACATTCATCGTTTCATTAACATTATGTATTGCATTTACAATTTGGGGGATTATTCCCGAATCTATTATGGGAAAAGGTAGCTTAGGAAATGTAACAACCGCAATTCAAACTGCACTAGTTAGTAAGTTTGGATGGTTCTATATTATTTCTGTTTCTATTATTTTAGGTGTGTCTATCTTTTTAATTGTTTCGAAATACGGTTCTATTCGTTTAGGTAAAGATGATGATGAACCTGATTATAGTTATATGACATGGTTTGCTATGCTATTTAGCGCTGGTATGGGTATCGGTTTAGTTTTCTGGGGCGTTGCTGAACCATTAAACCATTTGTACGCACCTCCGTTTGGAGAAGGTGCAACTGAGGAAAGTGCGCGTCTTGCATTACGTTTTTCATTTTTCCATTGGGGATTACATCCGTGGGGACTATATGCATTTGTAGCGCTGTGTATTGCTTACTTTACTTTTAGAAAAGGAAAAGCAAGTACAATTAGTGCGACAGTAGGTCCGTTATTCAAAGACGGGGAACATGGACGTATTGCTCATTCATTTGATGTGTTAGCTGTTTTTGCAACTGTGTTTGGTGTCGCAACATCATTAGGTCTTGGTGCGAAACAAATTGCTGGTGGTGTTAGTTATTTAACATCTATCCCGAATTCATTGCCGACACAGTTAGTTATTATTGCAATCGTAACCGTGTTATTTATGTTATCTGCGCAAACAGGTCTTGATAAAGGAATTAAATATTTAAGTAATGCGAATATTATTTTGGCGTTTGCACTTATGATTATTGTATTATTTGCAGGTCCAACAAACTTTATTATGAATTACTTCACTTCAACAATCGGTTCTTATATTCAGGAATTGCCAAGCATGAGCTTCCGCTTAAGTCCATTAGATGAAGGTGGAAACCAATGGATTCAGTCGTGGACTATCTTCTATTGGGCATGGTGGATTGCATGGTCACCATTTGTAGGTACGTTTATTGCCCGTGTTTCACGAGGACGTACGATTCGTGAGTTCGTTATCGGTGTGTTACTCGTACCGACTGTAATCGGTGCGCTTTGGTTCTCTGTTTTCGGCGGGACGGGTATTCATATGGAGCTGTTCGGCGATGCACATATCTTTGAAAAAATTAAAGAGATGGGGACTGAAGTAGGATTGTTCGCTATGTTTGATCAGATGGGAAGCTTTGGATCAGCTTTATCTGTGCTAGCAATTCTTCTGATTTCTACATTCTTTATTACATCTGCAGATTCTGCGACATTTGTTTTAGGGATGTTAACGACACATGGTAGTTTAAATCCGCCGAACCGCATTAAAATGGTTTGGGGTATCGTTTTAGCCGCACTAGCTTCTATCTTATTATATGTAGGTGGATTAGAAGCCTTACAAACGGCAGCTATCATAGCAGCATTCCCATTCGTCTTCGTTATTTTCTTTATGATGGCAGCATTATTTAAAGAGTTACAAAAAGAAGGACGTATGAAGCGTCATTAATAATAGAAGGAAAAGGAGCTGATTATGTATCAGCTCTTTTTTATATAGAAGGAATTTTAACTGCAAGTCAGGGAAATAAAATACTTTACTATGTAAGTAGTATGCCTTTTATACGAAGATAAATCGATACATTTCGACAATGTTCGATATCTTGCGGATTCTATTTGTATTTTTGACAAAAAATTGTCGGAAATGTGTTGTCACGTTTATTTATATGTGCTATATTATTTCCTGTAAGCGATTTCAAATAGTTTTAAAGCGCATTCAAGGGGGACATCTAGAATAATGAAACGTTACGAAAGAAAGTGGAAGCATATTTGTTTGAAACGTGTGGCACATCGTAGTGTCCAAGAAAGCACGGAACCTAAGACTGAAACGCGCAAAGAACAGCAAGAGAAGCAATTGGTTCTACAAAAATAGCAATCACTTTTTCGTATATAAATGAAGGTCAATCGTTCGTTGGGGGATGGACGTGAAATTACTTTCAGCTAAGGGGTATTGTCTGATATATATAATTTATACGGCAATAAATCAGCACAGAGCATACGGCGCTCTGTGCTGATTTTTATTTACAAAATAAAAATCAGTGGGAGAACTCCCACTGATTAAAGTTTTACTTTTCTTTTTTGAATCGAACTGTTTTATCCCAGCCAATGACTTGTTTCTTGCTCTTTGCACGTAAGTATAAAATTAAGCTGCGAATGAATAAGTACGTAAAGAGCTGTGCGTACGTAAAGTACATGATAACACTAATAAAAATATTAGTTGGTGTAAAGGTTCGTTCCACACTCTGGGCACTAAATAATTGAGAAACATATGTAATATATGCGACATACCACATAAATAGTAGCGGAATGCTATATTGAATTTGGAATATCCCGAGTAACCCAATTACAAACCAAACGTTCGAGATGATTAAGAATAGCCAAAATACAACATACACTAAAACTTGTTGTAAGGAATGGACGAGAAGTTTTCCTTTAAAGAAACTTAAGGAAGAAAACATTTTTTCTAAAATGTACAAGTTCCCTTGGAGCCAACGTGTACGCTGCTTAATAAGGATTTTTAAATGCTCAGGTTCTTGTTCCCATGTAATCGATTCTGGAACGATCGGTAAGAGATAGCCTTTTTGTGTAATTCGTAATGTTAATTCAGCGTCTTCTGCAATTGCATACGGGTCATAGCCGCCAAGTTCTTCTAATGCAGAGCGACGAAGAAGCATATTTGTTCCTGTTAGTGAACCTGTTTGGAATAGTAACCAGCGTCCTGATTGCATAAGGAGCTGGAAGATTTGAAATTCTAATGAAATCATTCGTGTTAGCCAGTTTCTGTTTTCATTTACAGTACGAACGTGACCAACAGCTCCAACAGCATCCTCGGTTGTTTCAGCGTGTTCTACAAGCATTCGCAGTGCATGTGGTTCAGGCTGGTTATCTGCATCATACACACAGAAGTATTCACCATCTGAAATACTAAGACCATAGTTTAATACACGCGATTTCCCTTTTGGTTCACCCGCCGGAACACGAATGTGACGAATATGAGCATAAGCTTTGTCAAAATCGTCACCAATTTCAGGTGTCTCATCTTGAGAGTTATCGTTTAATAAATAAACAGTTAGTTTACCTGGATATTCAATCTTTGCCATCGCCTCTAAAGTATCTTTAATAACGACCCCTTCATTGTGGGCTGGTATTAAAATGTCGACGCTTGGATAATGTTCTAGCGTACGATCTTTTCGTTTACTATTTCGGTGAACTAAACCTGCGAGTGTTAAGAAAGAATAGTAAACAAGTAAGGCAGAGAATAGAAAGGCTGTAAAGATAAGTATATACTTAATCGAAAATGTGATACTAATCCAAAAAACGAGTACGCAAAACAGAAGGAATAAAAGCAGTATAACGAGTGTCATCATAATAACGTCTTTCCTTTGTTCCCAATTTGCTCGCGTGAAATTTGTATATCTTGGATCGCTTCAGCAGCAAGCCATTGCTCCATTTTTGGCTTTAGACGGTTCATTACAATGTCAGCACCGGCTTCATTTGTGTTTTGTAATAAAATAACTAGCTTATTATTATCGTATTCAGCAGCAAGATCAAAGTCATCTCTTATCGTTTCAACTAATAATGAAGCTACACGGTTCATAACACTTTCCTTTGTATATTTACTAAAGGAATTGAAATCAAAGTAAATAATAACACCTGTTTCATTACGACGATTCATTGCAGTGATTAATAATGCTTGTCGTCTTTCGAATTCTTGTCTTGTTAATAATTTTGATTCTCCAATGTATTGTTCTAATATTCTCACGCGTTCGGTTAATTCTTTATTTTCATGAATAACCTTCTTTAATAAATGAGTGGAGATATATACGATGAAGAAGTTTGCTGCCATTAGGAAGTGAGTAATAATGTATTCCCATTGTTCTGATGTACTCCATAAGTAAAGCCATGCTTGGTAGAACAGATAGAATACCGAAGTAATGGTTGCTAATATAAAAAGAACAAATGCGGTTTTATCAGTTAATAATAGAAATAGTACATTAACAATTACATATATAATTGTAAAAATGAGAGCATGCTCATATTGCGTTACATGTACAGTTGTAAAATAAAATAAAATTTGTAAAATCCACATAGAGAGGACTTTATAGAAGTTATTTTTCACAAAACTTTCCTCCTTAAAGGTAATTCATGCAAGGATACTTGTAGTATGCGCAATTATTAAGAAATAGACCGGATGACTAGGTTATTTTGGAGAGCAACAACAAGTAGTATCTCTCTTTTGCAAGAAAAAATAAACAGACTTACTAATTATTGTATCATAATGTTCTTATATTTAAGCATAAAGTATTTAATATATACCAAAAAAATATACAACATATAATAAAAAGCCCCCTCTTTAGAAAGAGGAGACTTTGCGTCATTTTATCCGACTTTAATGGGCAGTAAGACCCTCACCTCAAAATTCAGCGAAAGCAAAGAAGTTAGGTGAGGATCAACTGCCCATAAAAGTCCGATTGGTTCAACTAATAATCAGTGGGGGATGAAGAAAACCCCCACTGATTAAAGTTTCACTTTATAGGAACATCATACCTGCAACTGCTGCATTTAAGAAGTTTGCTAATGTACCAGCGATAACTGCTTTAATCCCTAACTGTGCAATTTGTTTACGGCGAGTAGGAGCTAACGTTCCTGTTACACCTAATTGAATTGCGATAGAAGAGAAGTTTGCGAATCCACAGATTGCGAATGTTAAAATTAAATTTGTTTTTGCAGAGAACTCTGCCATGTGTGGTCCTAAGTTTGCGTATGCAACGAATTCGTTGATTGCAAGTTTTTGACCGATAAAGCTTGCTGCTTGTATAGCTTCACCAGGAGAAACACCGATTAAGATTGCAAATGGTGATAGTAAGTAGCCGAAGATTAAATCAAGGCTCAGTTTAATATCGAACCAAGAACCAACCCATCCTAATAAGCCATTTAATAAAGCGATTAATGCGATGAAAGCCATTAACATTGCTGCTACGTTAATAACAAGTTGCATACCTTCAGATGCACCACGTGCAGCTGCGTCAATAACGTTTGCATCTTCACGTTCTGTAGAAAGTTCAACGTTATTATCTACTTTTTCTGTTTCTGGCATAATTAGTTTCGCGATTAATAAACTTGATGGAGCTGCCATAATTGCTGCTGCTAATAAGTGTTCTAACGGAATACCCATTGCTGCATAGCCGACAAGAACTGATCCGGCAACAGCTGTCATACCGCTTACCATAATAGTGAAGAATTCACTATTTGTTAAACGTGCTAAGTAAGGTTTAATTAAGATTGGAGCTTCAGTTTGTCCTAAAAATACAGTTGTTACTGAGTTTAAACTTTCTGCTTTAGAAGTTCCAAGAAGTTTACTTAATGCGCCACCAACGACACTAACAAATCTCTGCATAATACCGAAATGATATAAGATTGCAACTAATGAACTAATAAATACGATTGGAAGTAGTGCTTGAATGAAGAAAACAAATCCCCAAGGGCCTTTTGCGTTGACTAAATCCCCAGCAACGAACTTAATTCCCTCGTAAGAAAAATTAATTAATCCTTGAACGCCATCTGCAGCGTATTTTAAACCTGCTTTTCCGGCATCCCATCGTAATACGATAAATGAAAATGACATTTGTAATGCTAGCGCGATTAAAATTGTGCGCCAATTAATAGCTTTGCGGTTGGAAGATAGTAAGAAAGCAATTGCTAATACTCCAATCACGCCGCCAATTCCCCATAAAAGATTCATGCAGTGTATGCTCCTTCCTCATAGTAAAAAAAGTGTATAAACCAGTTGTCTATACGTTTACGAATATAACATCTTAAGTAACTTATCATAATGGACATCGGAGGTCAAACGTCTAACGAAAAGTTTAAATAAAAAGAAAATTCTTTAAAAAAACACATATAAAATGATTAAACATGAAATAGGTTATGTTTTTTATGTAAAAATATACATTATGATAACGTTATGGAGTGTTTTTGTAGAATATAGTGTATGAAATAGGGAAATAGATACATTATTTTTTCGGGGATATAGGTGACATATATTAAAAAGAGCCTTCTAGTAATCTAGAAGGCTCTAAAAATATAACTTAAGGTGCTTTCGTGTATCCTAAGAAATGGCTCTTCCAATAAGAGTTACTTAATGAAGCGATTGCTACACCTTTATCTCCGGCTTGGATAAATGATCCGCCTCCAAGGTAAATACCCATATGAGAAGGACCTGCTTTATAAGTATCTTTGAAATAAATTAAGTCACCTGGTTGTGGACTTGAAGTTTGTGGTAGGCTACTCCAATATCCTGCAACACTTTGACGACTAATGTTATGACCAAATTTCTTAAATACGTGGTAGATGTAACCACTGCAGTCAACACCAGTAGCAGAAGTACCGCCCCAAACGTACGGTACGCCTTGCATTCCTTTTGCATATGCAAGTATGGAAGAACTGTCGCCGCTATTATTACCTGTATTGTTATTGTTATTATTGTTATTTTGGTTGTTGTTAGGCTTATTATCTACTGCGCCACCAACTGGTGTTTTAGAAAGGTAACGTGTTCCGATGTAACCAGTTTGACCGTTGTAGTTAATTTTGCTCCATCCAGAGTTTTCAGAGATTACTTGAACCTTCTGTCCTTGTGGAAGTGCCCCTATGATTCTATAATTTGTACCTTCGCCGCTACGTACGTTTAAGGCAGAAGCATTAATGTAGTAGTTGCCAATTGCACCTTGATCAGGTTGTTTTGGCTGTTCAGGAGTAGCAGTGCCACCTTTAACGAATTTTACAAACTCGCTACTAACGAAACCTGTTTTTCCTTGATAGTTTACTTTAAACCAACCGTTTTCAGATCCAACTACGTTTAATGTAGTCCCATTTAACACGCCACCAATTACACTATGGTAAGCAGCAGGGCCTGTACGAACGCGTAGAGATGTTGCGTTAACAACGTAAGTACCACCAGTTTGAACGGTTACATTATTATTTTGTTCTTGTTTGTTACCTTGTGTAACGTTGTCGCTAGAACCGCCTTTTGTTACGTAGTCTTTGCTTACGTAAGCAGCTTGTCCAGCGTAATTGATTTTGAACCAATCTTGAACTTCGCCAACAACTTGTACGACTTGTCCTTTTGTAACAGACCCTACAGTTGTGTGAGAAGTGCTAGGACCTGTACGAACACGAAGGGAAGATACATTTACTGTATAGTTTCCGCTTGCTGGTTTTACAGATTCTTGGTTGTTATTATTCGTATTGTTGTTTGAAGAACCTGCATTAGAAGAAACACCAGATACGAATTCGCCACTTACATAGCCAACTTGTCCATTATGGTTGATTTTCACCCAACCATTTTCTTGACCAATTACGTTTAATGCTTGTCCTTCATATACACGTCCTGAAACAGAACTAGAAGTGTTAGGAGCGGTACGTACACGTAATACATCAGCAGTAACTTTATTGTTTCCACCTGTTGTACTTACATTGGAATTGCTTGCACCATTTTTTGATACAAATTCACCGCTAACAAAGCCTGTTTTTCCATTAATGTTAATTTTGAACCAACCATTTTCTTCGCCAATCACGTTTAGTGATTGACCGTTATAAACGCGAGAGATGATGTCGTGAGAAGTACTTGATCCTGCACGAACATGTAATACACTAGCGTTTACCGTATAAGATGAGCTGTTTGATGCAGAAGCTTGGACAGTTGTAGCAGCTTTTTGTGTATTTTGTTCAGGGGCAGCTTGAACACTATCAAGTGTAGGTGCTGCTCCTCCTGCTACAGACACTGCCGCAAGACCGGCAAGGTATTTTTTCATAATTTGTCGATTCCTTTCTGTCTGTAATGTAGTTAAGAAATATTTACCAACTGTTAAAAATTCTAAAGAGCATGTCGATTACTGTCAAGACTTATGCGGGAATCTGAATATGACAAAAAGATTACAAGAAAAAATCAAGGCATAAATTACACCTTGATTTCCATTTAAATACATATATTGAATGTAGAAAGGTTAGAAATTATTCGTGTTTAAGAAGATGACATATTGGATTGTAACAAGCTTTGAGAAAAGGATCTTTGCAACATTTTTGTGATAGGGCCAACTTGACCATCTTGGATGGCAGTTCCATCAAGGTGAGTCATCGGCAAAATTTCAATCGTCGTTCCTGTAAAGAAACATTCATCCGCTTGATAAACATCGCGAATGCTAAACAGTTCTTCTTTTACCGGAATGCGAAGGGTTTTCGCTAAAGAAAGGACATACTGACGAATGATGCCATTTAAAATAAGGTGATTGGCTGGATGTGTGTAGAGAGTTCCGTTTTTTATGAGAAAGAAATTAGAATAGCTTCCCTCAGTTACAGTACCATTTCGTACGAAAAGAGCCTCTTTACAACCTTTACGTTCAGCTTTCGTAGCGGCTAATACATTGGGTAATAAATTTAATGATTTGATATCACAGCGTAGCCAGCGCGTATCTGGTTCTGATATAGCACGTACACCATATTCAATCCATAACGCTGGTCTTTCTTTCTTCGTAATATAGGCATAGATTGTAGGAGGGACGTCATATGAGAATGTGTGGGTACGAGCTTGTACACCACGAGATACTTGTAAATAAATCGTTCCATCTTCGTAGAAATTATTATTTTCAATTAGTTTGTAAAGTAGGATAATAAGTTCTGCTTTTGAGAAAGGGAGTGATAATTCTATTTCTTCCATGGAGCGATATAATCTTGTGATATGCGGATCTAATAAGTGAAAGTTTCCTTTATATAGGCGAATAACTTCGTAGACACCATCTCCAAACTGCAAGCCTCTTTCTTCAAGTTCTATGTACGCGCGATGTTTTGTTGTATCAATAACTGCATCATTCCATAGTACAAATCTTTCATATGCCAATTTCCGTCCCATCCTTTCGTAAGTGCATAAGTAAAGTGAAGCTTTCATTCGGAATAAAAATCACTATAGTAATTTCTATGTGAGTACTTCTTTACATATGACGTATATGTATTTGTAAATGGTAGAGAAGTAGTAATGATTTACAGCATTTTGTATATACAAATTCGAAAATGAGAAATAAGAATCCTGCTTTTGAATAAAAAAAAGCAACATTCTGATGGAATGCTGCACAAGGAGGGTAGCTATCTTTCATAGGGACATCGTCTTATTGAATGTTTTGTGTATGGAAACAAAACATAGTGAAAGACAATTATAAGAAAGTAGAAATAAACGATTCATATATTTCTTTAAGGGATCTTATTACAGATGAGAGATAAGAAATATATAGAACCTTGCTTACATATTTTATTATAGAGATGTTTCATTAATTCTATGTGAATATTTGGTAAAGGTTATGTAATGTTAAAGTTAATGAATATAAGTGATTGTATGGAGAAATATAAAAAAAAGAGGCTGAGATTACTCAGCGCTCTTCTTTTCTTCTTTAATAGCTGTCTTTACTTCACCAGTTTTGGTCTTATTACTTTCAGAGAAGCGAAGTAAGTCACCTTCAATGATTTTGTCAGACATGTTCAATTCATTTTGGGCACGATCAATGAGTGGTTGAGATTCTTCTTTTGGTAATTGTACAACTTCGCTAGTAGTACGGTCGTAGAATGTACTGTTCGTGTACATGTACTTATCTGTAATGAAGCTACCGTCACGAAGAACAACGAATCCTTTATTATCAGGTGAGAATACATCATGACCAAATTGAACTTGATTCGTAGAATCTACACCAAGTAAGTTTAGAATTGTTGGTTTAATGTCAATTTCACCAGTTGGTTTTGAAATTGTTTTACCTTCTTTTTGACCTGGAACGTGAATAAACATCGGTGTTTTTTGTAAGTTCATATGGTCAAATGCAGTGATTTCTTCTTTTCCTAAGAACTGTGCCATTGCACGGTTATGGTTTTCAGAAATACCGTAGTGATCACCGTAGAATACGATAACTGAGTTGTCGTAAATACCTTCTGCTTTTAGACGTTCAATAAAGTGTTTCATTGCTTCGTCTAAATAGCGAGCAGTTACCATGTAACGGTCAAATACGCCATCACCAGAATTGTATTCATCGATTAATTTCGTGCTGTCATCATAAGTGAATGGGTAATGATTTGTTAAAGTAAGGAAGCGAGTATAGAACGGTTGCTTCACTTCTTTTAACATATCGATAGATTGATCGAAGTATTCGATATCTTTTAATCCCCAATTCAATTTCGTTTCTGGCGTAATCTTGTAGTCAAGCTCGTTGTAGTAACGATCATAACCAAGTGCCGGATACATAATGTTACGGTTCCAGAATGTTGCGTTGTTCGCGTGGAATACTGATGTATGGTATCCTTGCTCACGTAAAATTTCTGGAGTTGCTGTATATTCGTTATTACCGTGTGTGAAGAATACGGCACCACGGTCTAGTGGATACATTGAAGTATCTACTAAGAATTCAGCATCAGATGTTTTTCCTTGCCCAGTTTGATGGAAGAAGTTATCAAAGTAATAACTTTCTTTCGTAAATTGGTTTAAGAATGGTGTAACTTCTTGTCCGTTAACTGTTGCACCAATTAAGAATGTTTGTAATGACTCAAGAGAGACAACAATTACGTTTTTCCCTTTTGCCGTACCAAACATATTTGGATCTGGTTTGCTTTGCGTTGTTTTTACGTAGTTCTCTGTTTCCTGTAATTTACTACCGTCAGCAAAAGCTTTTTGTGAACTTGATTTTGCTTGTAAGCCAAGATCATACACTTGGTGTACATATAAACCTAAGTTTTTAACAAGCATAACGCGGTCGAATGAACGTGTTAATAGTTCAGGACGCTCAGCTTCTGCAAGTCCTAAGTTTGCGAAGAAAATAGCAACTGTTGACACGAAGTATAGGGAACGCATTGGGCGTGCTACACGTTCTGTCGGTGCAAAATTCTTCATCTTCTTCAATAAAATGAAGAATACAATAATATCAGCAAATGCAAGGATAATTTTGTAGTTAAACAATTCTTTCACACTAGAACCTAAACTTCCAAAGTTAGATGTTTGTCCTAGTACTGGTAAAGTAACGAAGTCATTGTAGAATCCGTAGAACATTACGTTACCAACAAGAACGATTGTTAAAACAAAATTAATTCCAAGTGCTATATAGTTACGTTTTTTCCCTTTTGCAAATAATGCAAGACCAACAAGCAGTAATGATGCTGCTAATGGGCTAAGGAATAAAATGAATTCTTGCATGAAAGATTCAAGTTTTAAATCAAAGCTTGTGCGTGTAATAAGATACGTCTTCAGCCATAAAGCTAAAGCTACGAATACAGTGAAACGCACATTTTGAAATTGTGATTTCAAGGTTTCTTTCATTCATTTCCACCCTTTCTCTATCAGGCTTGGTCGATTTTGGAGCGAAAAATGCTAAAATAAAAAATACATAGTTTTCTTGGCCATAATTAGAGGTTCTATATTCACCCATATACGACTATAACTATGCATACCCTTTTGGTTTCTTGTGCTGCTCATAAGCATAACGTCATTTCTGTATTATACAACAAAATTCATTTCTGAGAAACACTATAACATTTTACATTTTTTGTATGAGATTTGTCACTACCAGAGAAAACTTTAACATTCGTTTATATGTCCGTCAACTAGAAAATATAACAAAGGTAGAGCAGAATGTTAAGTGAAAGTGAAAATTTTCTTGTTGAGAAATAAGAAATGACAATGGGTGAGTGGTTATCTAGAAACCTATTATATGAAGGGAAGTATGTAAAAATTAACGAACACTTGTTCTTTTTTCGTTTGTTTGTTACAATGAAAGTTCATTGATAGATTATGTGTAATTTTGATGAACTTTTACTGATAACATATTGTAGCTTATTTCTTTAAAAAAATAGGGAGGCTTTTACATGGAACAAAAATTTTCAGTTGAAGCGTTTTGGAAGAAAGCAAAACATGTTGCAAAGCAAGCGGGACAGTCGGTCATTTATGCAAGTTTATTATTGTTTTATGTTTTGCAAAGACCTGATGTTCCAAAGCGAGTGAAAATTATTGTGATTGGAGCACTTGCTTATTTTATTGCACCAATTGATGCCATCCCAGATTTCATTGCTGGAGTTGGTTATACAGATGATTTAGGGGCGTTAATGGCTGCTCTATTACAAGCGTCGTTATACGTCAATGAAGAGGTGAAAGATAAGGCGCGAGTGAAGTTGGCAGAATGGTTTGGTTCGGATATAGACACATCCTTTATCGATCAGAAATTAGATCAATAGGTGAGAACTGTCATATGGTGACAGGGCGAACGTAAGCGAGGAAGTGCATTATGCCATCAGGAAGAACGCATACGAAAATAAATTTAATATCCCTTCCGGTTGTTTTGTTTATGCTCTTTTCGTATGGATTAACAAACTTGGATTTTTTATTAACTTTTGCAATTGGCTTTTTAGTAGGTACTTCATTTTTAACGCCGGATTTAGATACATATAGTAATGCGTATAATAAATGGGGGTTCCTACGTATATTTTGGTATCCGTATAAGAAGGTCATGCCGCATCGCTCCTTCTTTACACATACAATTATACTTGGTGATGTGATTCGTATTGCATACATGTTAATTGTATTTTCTCCGTTTTTATTCCTATTAAATATAATCGTGTTTGACGGGAATTTAATAGAAATTGCGAAGGAACATGAGGTTGAAATTGTAACGTTCATAATGGGAATTGTTGTGGCAAGCACGCTTCACATTATAGCGGATAAAGTGAATACGCGCCGCAAGAAAATGATGAGAAAAAAGAAGAAGCGCAGAAGATAAAAAAACCGTCCCAAAAGGTATTTTGGGACGGTTTTTTCTTATTAAAAGATTGTCGTATTGCCGATAAAATTTCATTTATTATGATGCGTGCTGTTTTAATCAAACGTTTGTTTAAACTTAAGCTTTCAGCACTTTAATACCTTTTACGATGTTCCAAATGAAGTAGTATAAGCTAATAATTCCGCAAATACATAAGACAATCATTGCTCCAATTCCAAGTGTTACATCTGGCTGGTCAGATCCGATACCCATAATTCCTAGAATAGTTACGCCGATGAATGTAGCGATACTTGGAATAATGTGTGTCCATAGAGCACGTTTTGCATGTGGTTTTGTTTCAGCATCGCCTACAATCCAAACGATAATAGGGAATAAGATAGGGGCAAATAGTACACTAAAGTATGATAAAGCAGCTAATATTTTGTTTCCATTCATATATATCACCTCATGAATAATGTCTGTTGTTATACTATTATTATGCAATAGTTTTGGCAAGCTTTCTATCGATGAACATTACAGGAACGTGACGATTTTGTAAGATTTCCTGTTAAATAATAAAATTTTCAAAAAAATCTTTTTAAATAAAAATTGTTATGGTAGAATTAATGAAAACGTTTTCTTAGGCGTTTTTTTATTTTAGACTTAAAGGTATGATGACCTGATAGTCTATTGATGAGGTTATTCTATTTAAAAGGGGATTCTTTAGGGGGAGAGAACAATGAACACATGGACACAAGTTTATGATCCGTTCGGAAATATTTGGATTTCGGCAGCGGTCGCACTTATTCCGATTATCTTTTTTTTCTTAGCTTTAGCAGTTTTCCGCATGAAGGGGTATGTGGCAGGATTTATTACAGTTGTACTTACAATTTTAGTGGCTTTATTCGCTTATAAGATGCCGTTCACGATGGCGATGGCAGCGACGGGATATGGTTTCTTATACGGACTATGGCCAATTGCTTGGATTATCATTATGTCGGTATTTTTATATAAAATATCTGTGAAAACGGGTCAATTCGATGTGATTCGTGCATCTGTATTATCCATTACGAATGACCATCGTTTACTCGTTATTTTAATCGGTTTTTCATTTGGAGCATTTTTGGAAGGGGCAGCAGGATTTGGTGCACCAGTAGCAATTACGGCAGCACTTCTTGCAGGTCTTGGATTAAATCCTTTATATGCAGCGGGTCTGTGTTTAATCGCAAATACGGCACCAGTAGCGTTCGGAGCGATGGGAATTCCGATTACAGTTGCTGGACAAGTAACAGGTATTGATCCACATAAAATTGGACAAATGGCTGGACATCAATTACCGTTCTTATCATTATTTGTTCCGTTCTTTATCGTATTTTTAATGGATGGATTTAAAGGAGTAAGACAAACATGGCCGGCTCTATTTGTAGCAGGTAGCTCATTTGCAATTACGCAGTTCATTACAGCGACGTTCTTAGGACCAGAACTTCCGGATATTACGTCAGCACTTGTAAGTTTAGTGAGTTTATCGCTATTCTTAAAAGTTTGGCAGCCGAAAGAAATCTATCAGTCTAAAGAAGCAAATAGTGAAGTAGCAGCAACGGCGATATCTATGCCAAAACTAACGGTAGGAAAAGTAGTAAAAGCATGGTCTCCATTCATTATTTTAACTGTGATGGTAGTCATTTGGAGCCAAAGTTTCTTTAAAGCGTTATTTGCTTCAGGCGGTGCTTTGGAAAGCCTTGTGTTTAAGTTTGAAGTTCCAGGCTTACACAATTTAGTAATGAAAGCAGAGCCAATTGTAAATAAACCGACGCCTTATGAAGCAATCTTGAAATTAGATATTTTATCAGCGACGGGAACAGCAATTTTAATTGCTTGTATCATTTCTATCTTTATTTTGAAAATGAGTGCAAAAGATGCAGTAGTAACATTTAAAGAAACGTTAAATGAGCTTAAGATGCCAATTCTATCTATCGGATTCGTATTAGGATTCGCGTTTATCGCAAACTATTCTGGTCTATCTTCTACATTAGCATTAGCACTTGCAGGAACTGGCGGACTATTCCCGTTCTTCTCACCATTCCTAGGCTGGATCGGTGTATTTTTAACAGGGTCCGATACGTCAGCGAATGCACTGTTCTCGAATTTACAAGCGATTACAGCGCAGCAAGTCGGTGTATCTGAAGTACTTCTCGTTGCAGCAAATACAACGGGCGGTGTAACAGGAAAAATGATTTCTCCGCAATCGATTGCAATTGCTTGTGCGGCAGTTGGACTTGCTGGAAAAGAATCAGATTTATTCCGCTTTACAGTGAAGCATAGTTTATTCTTCGTAATTATTGTTGGTATTATGACGTATGTACAGGCATATTATTTAACGTGGATGATTCCATAAACAACAAAAGAAATAAACTTTGCATTTTTCAGATTATCGTGTATGATGGGAAAGTATTGAAAATTAAATCAGTGATAAACTAGGGGTGCCTAACGTATGCGTAGGCTGAGAGAGAAGCGTGTGAACTTCTTAACCCTTTGGACCTGATCTGGCTCGTACCAGCGTAGGGAAGTTAACGGCTTTACATAATGATGTCTTTATGAGCCAGGTCCTTATTTTTTTATGGACCTGGCTCTTTTTATTTTGGCATACGCTGGCCATATCTTGTCCTTGTCACGTACAGGGGGGCAACAAAGGTTATGAAACAGTCTGTTTCAGCTGAGCAAATTGAATTGAAATCGAGTTTACCAGGAAGTAAGAAAGTGTATGTGGATGGACCACGCGCGGGTATGAAAGTGCCGATGCGCGAGATTGAACAAAGCGAAACGAACGGTATTCCGAATCCGCCAATTCGTGTATATGATACGAGCGGTCCTTATACAGATCCTGCGTATAAAGTGGAACTGGAAAAGGGATTGCAGGCGCCGCGCCACTCTTGGATCCTGGAGCGCGGAGATGTAGAAGCATACGAAGGGCGCGAAGTAAAACCAGAGGATGACGGTGTGAAAGTGGCTTTGAAACATACGCCTGTTTTCCCGCAAATGGATCGTCAGCCGCTTAGAGCAAAGCAAGGTGGAAATGTTACGCAAATGCATTATGCACGTAAGGGTATCATTACGTCTGAGATGGAATATGTTGCGATTCGTGAAGGAGTAGAGCCTGAGTTTGTTCGTAAGGAAATCGCGGAAGGTCGTGCCATTTTACCAGCGAATATTAACCATCCGGAAGCAGAACCGATGATTATCGGCCGTAACTTTCACGTGAAGGTCAATGCAAATATCGGAAACTCTGCTGTATCTTCTTCAATTGCAGAAGAAGTAGAGAAGATGACGTGGGCAACGCGTTGGGGTGCGGATACGATTATGGATTTATCTACAGGTAAAAATATTCATACGACGCGTGAGTGGATTATTCGTAACGCGCCTGTACCAGTTGGAACTGTACCGATCTATCAAGCGCTGGAAAAAGTAAACGGAATTGCAGAAGATTTAACGTGGGAAGTGTATCGTGATACGTTAATTGAGCAAGCGGAGCAAGGCGTTGATTACTTTACAATTCACGCTGGCGTATTACTTCGTTACATTCCGATTACTGCAAAGCGTACGACAGGTATCGTTTCACGCGGTGGTTCAATTATGGCACAGTGGTGTTTATTCCATCATAAAGAAAACTTCTTATACACTCATTTTGAAGAGATATGTGAAATTATGAAGCAGTATGACGTTTCGTTCTCTCTTGGAGATGGATTACGTCCAGGTTCGATTGCAGATGCAAATGACGAAGCACAGTTTTCTGAGCTTGAAACACTTGGTGAATTAACGAAGATTGCTTGGAAACATGATGTGCAAGTGATGATTGAAGGACCTGGGCATGTACCGATGCATTTAATTAAAGAGAATATGGAGAAAGAGCTTGATATTTGTCAGGGCGCGCCGTTCTATACACTTGGGCCGTTAACGACAGATATTGCACCAGGTTATGACCATATTACATCGGCAATTGGAGCGGCGATGATTGGCTGGTTTGGAACGGCGATGCTTTGTTATGTAACGCCGAAAGAACATTTAGGTTTGCCGAATAAAGATGATGTTCGCACGGGGGTTATTACGTACAAAATTGCTGCACATGCAGCTGATCTTGCGAAAGGGCACAAAACGGCTCATCAGCGTGATGATGCACTTTCAAAAGCTCGCTTTGAATTCCGTTGGCGCGATCAATTTAATTTATCTTTAGATCCTGAACGTGCGATGGAATATCACGATGAAACATTGCCAGCAGAAGGCGCGAAAACGGCTCATTTCTGTTCAATGTGTGGACCGAAGTTTTGTAGTATGAGAATTTCACATGATATTCGTGAATATGCGAAAGACAATGATTTAGAAACGACAGAAGCAATTGAAAAAGGGATGAAAGAGAAAGCGAAAGAATTTAAAGACACTGGTAGTCATTTATACCAATAATACGTTACACCTCTTTACTTGATTGATCACACTGTAGTACCTAACTTAAATATAGAAGAAGCCCCCTTTGCTAAGACGGTAGCAAAGGGGGCTTCTATTTTCTATAAGGCGAAGAATAATTGTACCCAGTAGTATAAGAGGAATAATGTGACGGCTGTTGTGAGTGGGATTACGATGAGAGATACGCTTAAATAATCTTTCCATTTCACTTTAATTTTGTTTTGTCTTAGGATATACATCCAAATGAGGGAAGCTAGCGTACCGATTGGTAATAATAGTGAACCGATGTCACTACCAATAATGTTTGCCAGGTAGATAGTTTTTAATGTGACTGGGTCTAGTCCCATTTCTGTTAATGTGATTGTACCAATCATAAGTGCAGGGTGATTATTGAAGATGTTAGAGAGGATAGATACAAGTCCGCCCATTGCAAAGCTAGCATAGAGTAGATGCTGACTTACAACTGGCTCAAGCCAATTTACAAGTGCTGTTGTTAATCCTGCGTTGTGAAGTCCGTAAATAATGACATACATAGAGAAAGCGAAAATTAAAATGTGCCACGGTGTCTTTTTCAAAATATCGACTGGGTTTGTTCGTAAGTAGTACCATCTCCAGATGAGAAGAACGAGTGAACCGAGTACAGCAACAATTTCGATTGGAATCGATAAGAAGGATGCAACGAATAGAAGACAGCGCATAAGAAAGACGAAACCTAATACTTTTAACATGAATTTTGTACGTTTTTGTTTCGTATTAACAGATTTTGTTCCTTTAAGTGGATGGAAGTTTTTTGTGAAGAATATTTCTTCGATATCATATGAAGAAACAGGTAATCTTTCTGGTAGTTTTTTCTTTAAAACTGTGTACATAAGCCATGACATAAACAATAGTCCTAATGTTGCAGGTACAAACATCATAGCAGTATGCATGTAAAGAGTCATATTAACGATATTTAATGCGATTAAGTTTACGATATTACTTACACCAATTGGTGCACTAGATGCAGTAGCGATTAAAGCACCACTTAATAAATAAGGAATTTGTTGATGTGGTTTTAATTGAAGGTTTTTTAGAAGAAGAATTAAAATTGGAGTTGTAATTAAAATACTACCGTCGTTATTAAATAAAAGAGTCATAAGAAAACATAATAATTGAATATACCAGTATAGACGGCGACCAGAGCCTTTTGCTAAATTTGCAAGTTTCGCTGCGGACCAGTGGAAGAAGCCGAAGCTTTCTAATATAACCGCCATAACGATGGTCGCTAATATTGTTATAGAGGCACCGCCAATTTTACTAATAATATCTATGACGTCTGGTCTTGATACAAGTCCAGTAATCAAGATAATGCCAGCGCCAATTGCTGCCGGCCAAGCCTCATTTAAGCCACGGGGTCGCCAAAAGATAACAATCATCGTTAAGAAGAATACAATAATAGTAATCCATATTTCAATGCTCATATTTTACCTACCTTTCTAATTTTCCTTAAACCAATGTAGCTTGTCTCAAGGTCTGTATTGGTAGTATATTCAGCAAAAAATAAGAAGAACTAGGCATATAATGGAATGAAGTGAATATGTGTTTTTCAAGCGAAAGGACAAGTGTCACGAATAGTGAAATAACTATTATGAGAGGAGTCTATAAATTAGCGTGGCAGTAAGATAGTAAATGAAATTTATATGGGCGATTATGGAGATATATTGGTGCAACTTAAAATATATCAACGATTTTTAAAATATATCGACTTATCAACAAAATATGACAAAAGGAGCCCATCCAAAATGCCTTTTGGAACAGACTCCCCCGAATATATTATTTTTCCTTCAAAAAAGTTCGATCCTTCAAGAATAAATTCCAGAAGAAAATAAATCCTGGTAGTAAAATTGCGATTCCAATTGCGTATAGGATAAGCAATGCATAGAATGTTTCTGTCGTTGTAAAACTTGTAAATACAGTTACATCAGGATAAATGATATAAGGTAAATGCGCGACACCGTAAGCGTAACTTGCAAATGCATATTGAGCGACGACCGCTAAAACGGCAATGCGAGGGTATCCTAGTGTGCCATACTTCTTGTTTGTCCACCAAAGAGAAGAGTACCCGATAACGAATAAAACGATAGAAACTGTAAACCATGGGAATTGCTTTATGAGTCCTTGCATAAGCCAGTGTGTTTCCGGGTCCATTACAACGAGGGCGATAATCGCCGTAACAAGTGTTGCAGGACCAAGTATGATGGCGTTTCTTCTGTAAATTCTATACGAATCTTCTGAACCTTGCTCTCTCGCAAAATCAGCAAGAAAGAGAGAGGAGAGAAATAGTTCCGAAGTTAGCCCAAAGAGCATATAGCAGTAGATAACCGGGCTAGAAAGAAGTTTTCCATACAGGAGTACTTCTTTTCCTTCAGAGATTGTAATATAAGCCCCCTCTGTAACGGGTAAAACAGTAATTAATAAGGCTGGAATTAAGAGCCCAGTAATACCTGAAATCACCCGAAGGAGGAATTGATACTTTGGCAGAGAGTAAGCAAATACCATGAATGTACTGCGAATTGCAATGAGTATTAAAATTAACATAACTGGCACGAACATCACTGTTGCAAGGGTGAAAGCAGCTTTCGGAAAGAAACCGAGAAAAGCGACAACGACAAAAACGAGAAATGTATTTGTTACTTCCCAAGTTGGTGATAAGTATCGATTGGCAAGTTTGGCAGCGAGCGTTGGATGTTTTGCGTATACCATGCCCCAAAAACCTGCTCCAAAATCGATGGACCCTAATATACTGTATACGAAAATAAGAGCCCATAAGATGATGATTGCAATACTTTCCTCATGCACGAGAATCGCCTCCTTCGTGATGTAAATCATTTGTAAGCGGATGTTTCTTAAAGAATGTCCGTAGTACAAAAACTGTTAAAATGCCGAGTCCAATATATAAAATGATGAATAGAATAAATAAAGGACCGACAAAATCAGCGCGTGTAGAAGCGTCGACTGTCCGTTGCATACCATAAATGGTCCATGGTTGACGACCACTACAGCTGAAAATCCACCCGAATTCAATACCGAGCATCATAATTGGTCCACATGCTGCAGCTCCCCAAAGAAGCCACTTCGGTAATTCTGCACCTTTTTTTCGGTAAACAAAGTACCAATATAAGAGGGCGATTGCTGCAACTGCAAAAGTAAAGGCAGCGGTGCCGACCATTAAGTTGAATAGTGTATGTGTGTAAAATGGTGGCCATGTTTCTTGTGGGAATTCCTTTAGTCCTTTTACGACGGTGCTAGGGTCGAGTCCCACTAGTAGGCTAAGCATGTTCGGAATTTCTAGTGCATAGTTTAGTTCAAGTGTGTTAGGGTCTACAACTCCGCCAATTGATAACGGTGCATGTGATGTCGTTTCAAATAAAGCTTCAGCAGATGCAAGCTTTTCAGGAGAATGCTTATGTAAGGCAATCGCCGATTCGTGTCCCGAAAGCCACATCGTAGCACCTGTAATAAATGTCACGACGAGTCCTAACAGTAGTCCCTTTTTATGATAAGCAATTTCGCGTTTACTTAAGTTCTTCTTTAATAATTTAAATCCAGCGATAGAGGCAATGACGGCAGCTCCAGTTGCATAGGCAGTAATAACAACATGAAATGCGCTTGTACCAAAACTCGGATTAAAGAAGGCTTTCCATGGATCAACGTTAAAAACTGATCCATCTGGTCCCATTGAAAAGCCCGCGGGTGTATTCATCCATGTATTTGCTGATGTAATAAGCACGGCGGATGCCGTGGCACCAATCATGACGAAGAATAGCGAGATTAATCTCATGAATGGAGGTAGTTTGTCAGCTGCATATACATAAATAGACATGAACAACGCCTCTAAAAAGAAGGCGAAAATCTCAATTTGAAAGGGAACAGAAATAACCTGCCCAACAATTTTGGCAAAACCAGGCCAAAGAAGTGAAATTTGCACACCAACAATTGTACCAGTTGGAATTGCTACACCGAGAAGGATGGCAAAAGCCTTCGTCCATCTTTTCGCCATAATGGCGTAATCGGAATCTTTCTTCCAGTGATAGAGTATTTCACTTATAAAAATCATTAATGAAAGTCCGACACCAAGTGTTGCAAAGATAATGTGAAATGCTAATGAAGAACCAAAAAATGCTCTTGCTAATGTTACCGTATCCATATGTAAACTCCTCTTCTTTTTGCCATTATTTTCTGATTGAATTGGAAGATTTATTCAGAAAAACTACCAAAAATATATATGTATTTAAAAAGTGGATATGGTAATATAATGTTTGAATATTCTAAATAGAAAGAAGTTAATGAATAATATTTTGTTTGTTTTTTAGTAAGGAATATTTTATAATCTTTTATGCGAACATAAGTTCTGTTTTTCGAAGTGAAGAAGTTTATGTGAAATGGAGAGGATGTTTTATGTATCCTGAAGTCATTAAAAAGATGGCATTTTCAAAAGAGCATAGAGATTTATTATTGAAGCTGTATAATAAAGAGATTACGCGTCGTGAATATGATCGACTTGTGGCATCGCTATATAGACCTTCTAAAGAGGCTTGTGAGGGATAGAGGCAAGGGAGACAATCTAATAGATTGTCTTTTTTAATTTTACGTATGTTCTGGTAAAATTAAGGCTAGCCTTATTAGGGAGGTGAAAAGATTGCGGAAACGTTTATATATAGGGATTGGAGTTATTCTCTTAATCGCTTTAGGTGGAATTGTATTTTGGTCAGCTTTGCAAGGAAACCGTACGGAACATTTTATTTTAAGACATATGGTAAATGAAAATGGGACGCTTGCTACATATCGTTTAGCAGATACAAAGGCAGGTACGGGTGAAGCGAAGGGCCGTGAAGCTTTATCAGAATCGGCAGGACTGTGGCTACAATATACATTGGATAAAGACGATCAAGCGTTATTCGATGAACAAGTTAAGGTTATTCAAAATAACTTTGTACATAAGGACCAAATTGTTTTATGGAAAATCTCTGAAAAGGGAGAAGTGCAGTCAGCTACAAATGCACTTATAGATGATCTTCGTATTATAGAACAATTATATCGTGCTTATGAAATGTACAAGGAAGAGCGTTATAAAAACTTGGCAGATCAATTGAGTGACGCTGTAATTCGTTATAATAAGAAAGATAATTATTACGTTGATTATTATGATGCAGATGCAGGGAAACAAAATAATTTTGCAACGACATCATACTTAAATCCGCACGCATTCTCGTATATGAAAAAGTACGGGAAAGTTTCTGATCAGCAATATCAGGAAGTTGTTCAATTTTTAGCGGATTATCCAAGGCATGGCTGGGCATTCCCAAAAGAGTATAAAGAAGATGGTACATTTACGTACGATAAAGAAGTGAATCTTATTGACCAATCATACGTTGCATATCATCGAAGTTTAGGTGGCCTTTCATCAGATGCTTATTTGGAATTTATCAAGAAGAAGTTCCAGGAAGATGGAAAGCTATACGGTCGTTACAATTTAGAAACGGGAAAACAAACTGTGAATTATGAATCGCCAGCTGCATACGGACTAACGATCTTGTACGTACTACAAACAGGTGATACAAAGTTTGCAAAGGAATTATATGATCATATGGCCACATTCCGAAATGACAATATATTTAGTAGATATTACGGTGGATACGTAACAGGCGAAAATAATAATACGCACATTTTCGATAACGTATTGCCGCTTTTAGCGGAAATGGAATTGGAGAAGAGTAAGAAATAGAAGGTGCCATCCTCTGGAGATGGCACCTTTTATTTCTTACTAAGTCGATATAATTTTACGTTCTAATACTGGAGAAGTAGTCAATTACGAATTTACGAAATTGCTGAGCAGTTTTCGATAAGTAGCGTTTCTTCGACCAACTCAATCCGATAGTCCGCTCGCAATTGGGTTCAATAATACGTAACTTATTTAATGCTAAAGTAGAGTTTTTTAATAAAGTTAAACTTGGGACAAAGGCGATGCCGAGACCTTGCTTAATAAGGTCGCTAATCACGGTTGGTTCATCTACTTCAAAAGCGATATGTGGAGTGAAGCCAGCTTCTTTACAAAATTTATCCGTTAAGTGCCGAAATCCGTAACCAGTGTTCATACTAATAAATGGTTCGTCTTTTACTTCATGCAGATGGATACTTTCGCGTCCTGATAAACGATGACCTGAAGGGACAACTAAGAAAATTTCTTCTGTAATAAGTGGTTCCCACATAATTTCCTCGCCTTCAATTGGCACAGAAGAAATGCAAAAGTCAATTTCTATATTATCTAGTTGTCGCTTCATAGAAGGAGTAGATGCGAGAAATTGCTGGAATCGAACGTTAGGATGTTCTAGTAAAAAAGAGCCGAGTAGTTCTGGTAATATTCTCGGGATAGAAACTGCCAGTGTAATAGAGCTTTGTTGTAATTCAGCTAAATCTTTAATTTCTCTTTCGCCTTCACTTAATTCATGAAAAATGCGCTCTACTCGTTTTAAAAATACTTTTCCAAAAGAGTTTAATGTAATCTGTCGACCTTGGCGATCAAATAACGGGACGCCTAAGTCCTTTTCTAATCTAGCAATTGTTTTGCTAAGCGAAGGTTGTGCGATATGCAGTTCTTCAGCGGCTTTTGTCATATGTTCTAATCGTGCGACTGCCTGAAAGTATTTTAGTTGAAGAAGTTCCATTTTGACTCTCCTTTCTATAGACCAAAAGGAATGAATTGATAATTAAAGATGTATTATACAGTATGAAAATGGGCGTGTATAGTAAATCTGTTAAACCATTCGAAGGGTGTTAAATTAGGAGAAGGAGTATGTTTCATGAAGGGTATTAAACTTATATTTAAAGATTGGAAAGCGATGTGGCATCATAAACATGGACGTATCGCTTTAATTTTTTTATTAATCGTTCCGTTAATTTATTCAGGATTCTTTTTAGCTGGATATTGGGATCCGTACGGACGATTAGATAAATTACCTGTTGCAATTGTAAATTTAGATAAAGGTGCTGCGATGGATGAAAAAACAATTCATGCAGGAGAAGATTTTGTTAAAAATTTAAAAGAGAATAAGGAACTAGCTTTTCATTTCGTATCAGAAAAAAATGCTGATGAAGGGTTAAAAGAAGATAAGTATTATATGGTCGTTACGATTCCAGAGGATTTCTCTAAAAAGGTAAGTACACTTATGGATGAGAAACCAGAGCCAGCGCAGCTTCGGTACAAAGTAAATCCAGGTAAAAACTTTGTAGCAGCGCAAATTGGAACGACAGCTGTCGAAAATATGAAAACAAAAATCTCAAATAGTATTACGAAATCTTATACAGAAGGTGTCTTTTCAAAGTTTCAAGACTTAGCACAAGGATTGAGTGATGCAAGTAACGGTGCTGAGAAGCTGCATGAAGGAACGACAGATGCAAGAAATGGAGCAAATGAGCTTGCAGGTGGTATTCATCGTTTAAGTGACGGGACATCGAAATTGAAAGAGGGAAGTGACAAGCTTGCATCCAGCCAATCTGCCTTAACAGGGGGAGCAAATGAGCTGAGTCAAGGAGCAAACTCACTTTATAGTGGTATGGAGTTATTAGCGCAAGGTGAAAAAACATTACAATCAGGAGTTAGTGAATTAAGTGCTGGTACAAATGAATGGGTGAATGGAAGTGAGAAGCTTGCTGAAGGGCAAGTAAAAGCGGATGATGCAGCTAATAGTGTAAAACAACAATTAGAAGAGTACGTGAAAAGTCATCCGGAAGTGCAGCAAGATCCTGCTTTTCAAAAACTCGTTGCTACTTCTAACGGATTAGCTAAAGCAACAAACGCTTTAAATGGTGGCCAACAACAATTGACACAAGGTGCGAAGAAGCTTGCTGACGGTCAGAATAAGATTGAAGAAGGTATGAATACATTCGGAGTTAAGTTAAGCGAAGCTACTGCTGGAACGAAAAAGATAGCAGATGGTGCTGCGAATGTAGCTAATGGATTTACGAAGTGGGGAAATGGATTTACAACATTACAAGAAGGTGTAAATCACCTTGCGATTGGCGGAACAGAGCTGAATCATGGTGCTGATAAGTTAGCAGACGGACTTGTTAAACTTGACGATGGTGCGAAAGAACTTTCTACGAAATTAGGAGAGGGCGCAGAGAAGATAGCGGACGTTCGCAATGATGATACACGCAATACGATGTTCTCAGAGCCGGTTCAATTAGTGAAGTCGACAGTTTCTGATGTGCCTAATTACGGTTCAGGTATTGCACCATATTTTTTATCGCTTGCATTTTATGTTGGCGGAATTATGGCATCAAATATTTTACCTCTTGGTCGTAGACAAAATATGAAGGTAAGTGGAACGGTACATTTTATTAATAAACTAGGATTAGTATATTTAATTGGACTTATTCAAGCATTACTTGTAGATGTGGTTGTGCTAGGAGTTATGAAATTAGAAGTTGCAAGTGTGCCACTCTTTGTTTTATCAAGTATCGTTATTTCCTTTACGTTCATGACATTTATTCTTATGCTAGTAACGGTATTTGGTCTTGTTGGAAAGTTCTTAGCAGTAACGCTTCTCGTCCTGCAATTAGCGACGAGCGGGGGTACTTTCCCAGGAGAATTAAATATAGCTGTTCTTAGCAAAATTGGACAGTTTCTCCCAATGTCTCATTCTCTTAGAGGATTACAAGATGTTATCTCTTTAGGGGATTGGTCGCAATTACAAACGCAAATTTTAATATTGTTATGCTACCTCGTTGTTGCCGGCGGAATTGCTTGGATCACGAGTCATATACAGCATAAAGAAACGAATGTAGAACAAGTTTCTTAAAATGAAAGAAGCTATCCGTTTTTTTAGGATAGCTTCTTTTTTATTTACGCTCCATTACCGCAAAGTAATTGTTTTCATTATCAGCAAAGTTGAATGCTCTACCTGTAGGTAAATCTACAACTTGTCCAACTGTAACGTTTTTCTCAGAAAGATCTTTATACAGTTGATCTAAGTTGTTAGAGAAGAACATAAGTGAAGGTGTATGTAAGTTTAATTCAGGTTGCATCTTCGCAATTAACGCTTTATCGTGAAGGACGATGCTTGTGCCTCCTTCTTTCGTTGGTGCAATTTCAATCCAGCGAAAGCCTTGTCCGTTATTTTCTTCCGCAATAATTTGGAATCCTACTGTCTCAGTCCAAAATTGTACGGCTTCATCTTGATTATTTACATATAACATAATTTGTCCAATTTGATTAATCATAGGTGTGTCCTACTTTCTTTTCTTGTATGGAATTCTATTATATCAAAGATATGGTTTGAATACCTTTTCGTGATTTTTTCGAAGTACAATCTTAGCCCACTTCACATTTGTCGTCGGGGAAGGTCCTGTAATCCACGTATGAAATGGTAGCGTACTGCATATGACCATTGCTGAAATCGAGATTGTGGCTGTCATTGTAAATAATAATAGGCTATATAATATTGTGTTTTCTTGCAGTGTGAATAAAGAAAGAAACTTTGTACATAGTTGCAAGAAGAAAAAGTGAGCTAAATAAGCACCATACGTATAATTCCCGATAAATCGTAAAGCTTTATATAAGAAACCGCGTCTCTGTACAATTGTAATAGAAAGCACGTAAAGTATGATAATTTCGCATACGATATATAAAAACATAGACGGTTTTAAATAAGTCGAAACGGTTAAATGAATAGAGTTTGCGCCGTAAAAACTAAATAACTCATAATTGATGAATAGAAATAAGACGAAAAATAACATTGTTATAAGCGGGATATGCTTCATGACAAATAAACGCCATGTTTTTAGTGCGACAGCAGCGATTCCTCCCATGACGAAATAGAATGAGTAGAAGAAGAAGGAACGATCTGTATAATGTAAAATGGTTGAGCTAGTCAATTTCTCTCCATTAAAAATGTAGTGGGAAGAATACCACATTAAGAGGAAATATAGACAAGCAAAGATGGTCATATATTTATATATGTCTTTTTTATTTTCTGTTCGTTTTTGAAACCAATAAAATAGTGTGCATAGCAAAGGGAACAATAAGTGAATTTGGAACATCATAATAACGTACCAAAGATGGGGCGCGGCTGTTCCGAGTAATAAACTTTTGATTCCGCTTTGTAGTGTAATCATATCGTTTGTTGTTAATAAGTAAAGAATAGACCAGAAGAAATAAGGAATGAGTAAATGTGCGGCTTTTTCATAAATATATTCTGTGTAGGCCAGTTGCTTCGTATATTGCCGAATTAAGTGAAAGCCAACGATAAATATAAATGCAGGTGCCGAAAATTTTGCAAGGTTGAATAGCATGCCCATAATGAGGGATTGCTCAAGTAAGACATTTCCTTGATTCATTGTATATAATAACGAACTTTGCAAAACGACAGCAAGGAATGCAATGCTTTGCAAAACTTTAAATTCTGGTGCGCTTTGTGTCATTGTGTCCATCTCCTTTTCCATACATGATTATAGTACGGAGAATGGATGATAGGTGTGGAATATTTGTGAAGATTTTAACAAATTTGTGGCGGGAGGAGATATCAACGATTTTTCGGATATATCTGTTATAACTTCAAATATATCAACGATTTTTCGGATATATATATTATAACTTCAAATATATCAACGATTTTTTCAATATATCGACTTATCAACAAATAACGAAAAAAAGAGGATGCTCCAAACGAGCATCCTCTTTCTATTTATTAAGCAAATTTGTTTTTGATCCAGTTCTTACCTTCTACAAGGCGAGCTGTCATTACGGCACAAGCGTTATCTGCTGTTACGTTTAACATCGTTGCAGGAGGATCAATGATTGTACTAATTGCTGCGATAATTGGCAATGCTTCTGGCGGGAAGCCGTATAGAGAAACGATTAACATTTCACCAATCATACCACCACCTGGAATAGCGCCCATTACTGTTCCTACTAATAGAGAAACAACAAGTGCAATTGCTAATGTTTTCGGTCCTTCGAATTCCATGTTGAAAATACCGAATAAGAAAGCAATTTTTAATACGCCACCTAAAACAGATCCGTCTTTATGAAGTGTAGATCCAAGAAGGACAACTGTTTCACGAACGTCAGAAGAGATCCCCATTTTCTTCGTTGCTTCCAAGTTCGCTGGAATACTAGCAGCACTACTACAAGTTGCTAGTGATGTAACTGTAGGAGAGACCATGTTCTTCCAAAAAATTTGTACACCTTGCTTGCGACCCGCAAGGTATGCATAGAACGTGAAGAATACAAAGAAGTAAATTAGAGACGCTGGATAGTATACCATTGCTGCTCGGAAGTAAGTTCCAAGAAGTTGTGGTCCGAATTCACCAACTAATGCCGCGAAGTAAGCAGCGAGTCCGATTGGAGCGTAGTACATAATGAAAGATACAACTTTCATTGAAATTTCTGCACCAGCTTGTAAGAATGTAGCGAATGGCTTTCCTTTTTCACCAACTGCTGAAGTTGCAACCCCCATTAAAATAGAGAAGAAAATAAGAGCTAACATATTTTCACGAGATAGTAACTTTGAGAAGTCAGATACTGTTATAATACCAACAATTTGATCAGCAACACTAACAGCTTTGTCAGCCTTGTCAGGTTGTGTTAGTTCTAATACAACACCTTGTGCTGGCGGGAATACTTTCACGACAATAATCATAAAAATAGCAGCTAAAATACTTGTAAATAAGAAAGTCCCAGCCATACTAGACATAATTTTACCGAAACGTTTTAATCCATCCATATTAGCAATAGATGATGCGATGCTAAAGAACACTAACGGTACAACAATCGTAAACATTAAGTTTAAGAAAATGTCACCAAGCGGCTTTAAAGCAACTGCATCGGCACCCATGAAATAACCAATGAAACCACCAATTAGGATAGAAGATAATAAAATAAGTGGAAAGCGATATGCCTTCATAAATATATCCTCCTATCAATTAAAAAAATCATACTGAATTATTATAGCGAGTTAGAGTCCTCTTTACTAGGAGGATAATGATAGATGGAATAGCGTGAAAACCGAGAAATTTTTGTTTTTAAGCTCGGCATACAGCAGGAAATCTAGACATATATATTTGTAACCTAGTGGTGGCAAGGAATGCACCGTGGCTTAGGTTTAGAAAAAGGGGAGGGGAAAGGGATGAATATTTTACTTTGCTGTGCAGCGGGAATGTCTTCCAGTTTGATTGTTACAAAAATGGAGAAAGCAGCAGAGGCAAGAGGGATAGAGGTAAAGATTTGGGCTGTATCAGGTTCTGAAGTAAATAGTCACATAGATGAAGCTGATGTACTTTTACTTGGACCGCAAGTACGTTATTTATTACCGAAAATGAAAGAGTTATGTAAGGAGAAGGGAGTACCTGTGGATGTCATTCAATCTGTCCATTACGGGCTTTGTAATGGAGAAGCTATCTTACAAGCAGCTTTGTCAATGAAACCATGAGGAGAGTGGGATAGATGATACGGTTTTTAGAGAAATATGTAATGCCAGTAGCGGGAAAGGTTGCAGAACAGAGGCATTTGCAAGCAATTCGTGATGGAATTATTTTGACGATGCCGTTCTTAATTATTGGATCATTTTTCCTTATCATTAGTGCGCTACCAATACCAGGGTATAATGATTTTATGGCAGGGTTGTTTGGGGAGAATTGGCAGAGGGCTTTGGGGTATCCAGTTAGTGCAACTTTTAATATAATGGCTTTAATAGCTGTTTTTGGAATCGCTTACAGACTTGGGGAATATTATAAAGTGGATGCTTTAGCATCCGGGGCATTGTCGCTTGTGACGTTTTTACTTGCAACTCCCTTTCAAGTTGCATATATCATACCAAGCACGAAGGAAAGTGTAATTGTAGACGGAGCAATCCCAGCTGCATTAATGGGAAGCCAAGGACTGTTTGTGGCGATGATTATTGCAATTATATCTACTGAAATTTACCGATTTATTGTGCAGAAAAAGATGATTATAAAAATGCCTGAGACAGTTCCACCAGCAGTAACGCGTTCATTTGCAGCACTTATTCCGGGATTTATTGTTGTGACAGTTGTTTGGATCATTAGACTGATTTTTGAACAAACGACTTTCGGTAGTATTCATAATGTTGTAGGGAAGTTGCTGCAAGAGCCGCTTAGTGTACTGGGAGCTAGTCTTTGGGGTGCAGTAATTGCAGTTATCATTGTCCATGTTCTTTGGGCATGCGGAATTCATGGTGCTGCAATTGTTGGTGGTGTAATGAGCCCAATTTGGTTATCGTTAATGGATCAAAACCGAGTTGCTTTTCAAGCGGGTCAAGATGTACCGAATACGATTACCGCACAGTTTTTTGATTTATGGATTTATATGGGCGGTTCTGGTGCAACACTAGCTTTAGTTGTCGGAATGTTATTGTTTGCGCGAAGTCAGCAATTAAAAAGTATAGGCCGATTGTCGATTGCACCTGGTATTTTTAATATTAATGAAATGGTGACTTTCGGTATGCCAATTGTCATGAATCCACTTTTACTGATTCCATTTATAGTAGTTCCGGTTGTATTAACGATTGTTTCTTACTTTGCGATGGAATGGGGGCTAGTTGCCCGTCCGAGCGGAGCTGCTGTACCTTGGACGACACCGATTCTGTTTAGTGGATATTTGGGATCAGGCGGAAAAATTTCAGGTGTTATTTTGCAACTCGTTAACTTTGCACTAGCATTCTTCATTTATTTACCGTTCTTAAAAATATGGGATAAACAAAAGTTAGCGGAAGAAAAGGGGGAGTAAAGAACTAAAATGGATACGATAGAAACGAAGGCTTTTCACTTAATTTTGCATGGGGGAAATGCGAGAAGTTGTTCAATGGAAGCAATTGATTGCGCAAAGCGTGGAGAATTTACAGAAGCAGAAGCGAAATTACAAGAAGCGTTAGAGGAATTAAAAGAGGCGCACCGTGTACAAACGGAGCTCATACAGAAAGAAGCGGGTGGTGAAAAGACCGAAGTTACCCTTCTGATGGTGCACGCGCAAGATCATTTAATGAATGCAATTACGGTGAAGGAATTAGCGAGTGAATTTGTAGAATTATATAGGAAGATGTCAATATCTGAATAAACCTTGCGTATGCAAGGTTTTTTTATGTATGTTTCTGTACCATCAGTGGAATGTTCATTCCACTGATGGTATTTACAATCCTCCTTTTTACAAATGAGTAAGAGTGATATTTAATCGGTAGTAACAATTTCTCCTATACCACGAATTAGTTTTTTTATATGCATCTCATTTGGTTTTAATATACTTACGATATAATCAATCGCTATTTGCGGTTCAACGGTTGTACCGCATGTATAACAATCAATTGCTGCAAAGTTTTTTTCTGGATAAGTGTGAATAGAAAGGTGGCTTTCTGATAGCAAAATTAATACAGTAACGCCATAAGGCTGGAATTTTTTTTTACTTACGTTTAAAACGTGTGCACCAGATTGATCTGCAGCGGCAACTAAATGATGTTCTAAAAAGTAAATATCATCTAATAGGGGAGAATCCACTCCCCATAAATCTACTATTATATGCTTACCGAAAGTAGAATATTCCATAAGGTAGCACTCCTTACTATAATATCGTCAAAACTCCATTTCCTTTTTGTAGCATTGGTGTAGGATAAGATTCGATTCTGAGTTTAGAAGAGCGAGATTACGTTGTTCCAAATGTTCTTCTTTAAATTGAAATAAAGGAGAAAGAAGAGAGGGTAATGTTCGAGGAGATGGCACTACATATAATTGCTCAATTTGATCGAGTACATAGGCAGAATTAGCGGCAATATGAAATCCCCAGTCAGTTCCGAAAGAAGGAACGATTGTATGATAACTTTTCACAGTTAATCCAGCATGTTCAATTGTGTTACCGATACTCCAGTATACTAGAGGTGCATCAGCAGGGGAATTAGATTGACAGACGAACGCGCCGTCTTCTGTTAAGAATGTAGCTATACGAGCAAAAAGTTCGCTTGTATATAAAGTACTTAACAACTCTGTCGCTGGGTCTGGAAAATCAATAATGATTACATCGTATAAAGAGGAAGGAGAGCTTAAAAATTCTTTTGCATCACATACGTGTGTATTTACACGATTATCAAAAAATGCACTTTTGTTTAAAGAAACTAATTCAGGAACATTACGAGCCATATCAATCATCGATCCATCTAAGTCAACAAGGTCTACATGTAGTACAGTTTCATATTTTAAAACTTCTCGTAGGGCAAGACCATCGCCACCGCCTAATATGAGAACGCGTTTTGGATCAATTACTTTTGACATAATTGGATGTACAAGTGCTTCATGATAAATTTGCTCATCGACGGAACTAAATTGTAGTTGTTTGTCCAAATATAAACGGACATCGCTTACTTGTAACAAAGTAATATTTTGATAATTACTTTGTTCCGCAAATAAATTTGTATGTTCACCAGCTTGTATTTCCTTTAGAGAAATCTCATCCCACACATCTAAGTTGTGTGAATCTGTGGGTACTATGATTACATTTTCCGATTGTACTTGCTTGTCCTGTTTGTCCTGTTTGTCCTGTTTGTCTTGTTTGTCTTGTTTATCTTGTTTGTCTTGTTTATCTTGTTTATCTTGTTTGTCTTGTTTATCTTGTTTGTCCTGTTTGTCTTGTTTATCCTGTTTACCGTGCTTGTCCTGTTTGTTTTCTATTTCCTGCTGTTCTAGTTCAAATTTGTCAGAGTCTAATTCAGAACGTTTGTCTTTTTTATAGCTTGTTATTCTATAAATCTTTATTTTGCTTTGTTTTCTATGTTTTGGCATAGGAATCCCCTTTCGAATTGTGTTATTTTATTTTATTCTATGTAATTTAGTAGAGTTTGCTTGGACAATAGATAAGGGAGTGTGTTCAAGAGGAGTTTATTTTTAATAGATTTTCAAGCTAAAAAAATTTTTTAGTGTTTTTTTGTTTTAAACACAACTAGACAACTAAACACTAATCTATTTTCATACAGTTATGTATTAAAAGCGTGTTGTTTTATAACACACTGTGTGGTTTTTTGGTGACACACTAATTGAAAGCGTTAACACACAAAGAAAACAGTCGAAAAAGTGCTGATTTTAGTGGTTTTAAAAAGTTGGCACGCTAATTGCATTGATAAATAGCGTAAAGAAAAATAAATAAACATAAACTTTTTATACTACACAAGGGGGATTTTCAAATGAATATTTTATTATGTTGCTCAGCAGGGATGTCTACAAGTTTACTAGTTACAAAAATGGAAGCGGCTGCAAAAGCTCGCGGTCTAGAAGGAAAGATTTGGGCTGTATCTGGGGATGCAGTAAAAACGAATATCGATCAAGCAGATGTATTATTACTAGGACCACAAGTTCGTTACATGCTTTCTTCAATGAAAACGCTTGCTGATGAGAGAAACGTTGGAATCGACGTTATCAATCCAATGCACTACGGCATGATGAATGGAGAAGCAGTTTTAGATCACGCATTAACACTTAAAAAATAATTAGGGGGGAAGCGAAATGCAAAAATTTATTGCATTTATGGAGAAATATATTGTTCCTGTCGCTGGTAAAATCGGATCGCAACGTCACTTAGCTGCGATCCGTGATGGATTTATTGCAGTTATGCCACTTATTTTAGTTGGTGCACTGGCATCACTAATTAATGGTTTTCCGTCTGACGCTTTCCAAGATTTCATGAAAGGTTTGTTTGGTGAAACGTGGAAACAAGTTGGCGGTGGAATGTGGACTGGTTCTTTCGCAATTCTAGCACTAATCATAGCATTTACAACAAGTTATAACTTAGCAAAATCTTACGGCGTTGATGGTTTGTCAGCAGGTATTATTTCATTTGGTGCGTTAATTATTCTTACGCCAACAACACCGAAAGAAGGCGGATTGAACTTAGCTTGGACAGGTGCACAAGGGTTATTCGTAGCAATTATCGTGGCACTCCTTGTTACTGAGGTATTCCGTTTCTTTGTACAAAGAAATATTACTTTTAAAATGCCTGATGGAGTACCACCAGCAGTTTTAAGATCTTTCGCAGCTATAGTTCCAGCATTTGTTATCTTAACAGTAGTTGCAGGTATTCAATTAGCAGTGAAATTAGCTGGTACAAGTGTTCATGAATTTATCTTTAATACGATTCAATCACCACTGCAAAGTTTAGCAGGGACATTACCAAGTGCAATTGTCATTGTACTCCTTGTTCATCTTCTTTGGTTCTTCGGCTTACATGGTCCAAATATCGTTGGTGGTATTATTGAGCCATTATACTTACCGGCATTAGAGAAAAATATGAATTTATTCAAAGGTGGTACATCTGCATTTGATGTTCCAAACATTATTACAAAACCATTCTTTGATACTTTCGTATATCTTGGTGGTTCTGGTGCAACATTAGCGTTCTTAGTGGTCGTATTACTCGTAGCAAAAAGTGCACAATTACGCGGTGTATCTCGTCTATCAATTGGTCCAGGTGCATTCAACATTAACGAACCAGTAATCTTTGGTACACCAATTATTTTAAATCCAATTTTATTCTTACCGTTTATCTTAACACCAATTGTATTAGTAATTACTTCTTATACAGCTATATCTATTGGTTGGGTACCAAAAACCGTTGTGATGATTCCATGGGCAACACCACCAATTATTAGTGGTTATCTTGTAACAGGTGGACATATTTCTGGTGCGATTCTACAGTTATTCAACTTTGTAATTGCAATGGTAATCTATTATCCATTCGTTGTGTTATGTGACCGTTCAGTTGTTCGTACTGAAAAAGCAGCAGCGCAAGGAAATAACAACTCTGTACCTATGTAACATAGTAATTGTTCTCACAGACAAATTGTCTGTGAGAACAATTACCTTTATATCATGTTCAGAAAGATGAGACCCATCTTCAAGAACACCAAACTATCATTCATAAATTAATATTTTAATAGAAATGTTCAAACTGAAGGGGTATTTAAGTCGGTTGAACCATAATAGAGAGGGCGGTAATTATGATGACTACAGCAGAACAAATTCCATTCCAATTAATTTTAAATAGTGGTAATGCACGAAGCTTTGCAATGGAGGCACTTCAATTTGCCAAACAGGGGAAAATGGCAGAAGCAGATGAAGCGATGGTAAAGGCGAAAGAAGCGATTAATGAAGCGCATCATTTCCAAACAGAGCTCATACAATCAGAAGCAAGAGGAGAAAAAACAGAGGTTAGTGTTCTGTTAATTCATGCACAAGATCATTTAATGAATGCGATTACAGTAAAAGAATTAGCAGCAGAATTTATTGACCTTTATAAAAAGTTAGAAGCGAAAGGGGAATAAAGCATGACTGGAATTAAAATTGCTACAATCGGCGGTGGATCTAGTTATACACCAGAGTTAATTGAAGGATTTATTAAACGTTATGATGAGCTTCCTGTTCGTGAAATTTGGTTAGTAGATATTGAGGCAGGAAAAGAGAAGTTAGAAATCGTTGGTAACTTAGCGAAACGTATGGTGAAAAAATCTGGTTTACCAATCGAGGTTCATTTAACACTCGATCGCCGCGAAGCATTAAAAGATGCTGATTTCGTAACTACGCAGCTTCGTGTAGGGTTATTAGAAGCTCGTGCAAAAGATGAAGCAATCCCATTAAAATATGATGTAATCGGTCAGGAAACGAATGGTCCTGGTGGTTTATTCAAAGCATTGAGAACGATTCCTGTTATTTTAGATATTTGTAAGGATATGGAGGAGCTTTGTCCAAATGCATGGTTAATTAACTTCGCGAATCCAGCAGGTATGGTAACAGAAGCTGTCCTTCGTTATACAAATATTCAAAGAGTAGTTGGTCTATGTAACGTTCCAATCGGAATCCGTATGGGTCTTGCGAGATTACTTGAAGTAGATGCAAGTCGTGTACACGTTGACTTCGCAGGTTTAAACCATATGGTATACGGACTAGATGTATATTTAGATGGCGTAAGTGTAATGGATCGTGTGTTAGAGCTTGTAACAGATCCAGAGAAGCAAATTACGATGGAAAATATTGCAGCGCTTAACTGGGAGCCAGACTTTATTCGCGGTCTTCGTGCAATTCCATGTCCATACCATCGTTATTACTACAAAACACGTGAAATGTTAGAAGAAGAGAAAGAAGCTTCAGTTGAAAAAGGTACACGTGCAGAAGTAGTAAAACAATTAGAAGATGATTTATTCGAGTTATACAAAGACCCGAACTTAGATATTAAACCACCACAATTAGAAAAACGTGGCGGCGCTTATTATAGTGACGCAGCATGTAGCTTAATTACGTCTATTTACAATAATAAAGGTGATATCCAGCCTGTTAATACACGAAACAACGGAACAATTGCAAGCTTACCACATGATTCTGCTGTTGAAGTGAACTGTATTATTACGAAAGAAGGTCCAAAACCAATTGCGGTCGGAGATCTTCCCGTACCAGTTCGCGGTTTAGTACAACAAATTAAATCATTTGAGCGCACAACAATTGAAGCTGCTGTTACAGGAGATTATCATAAAGCGCTGCTTGCTATGACAATTAATCCACTTGTACCATCAGATAAAGTTGCAAAACAAATTTTAGATGAAATGTTGGAAGCACATAAAGAATATCTTCCGCAGTTCTTCAAAAAGGTAGAGAAATAAAGCGGCGCTATTTAGCCCGCTTTTTTTATTCTATTAGGAGGTATTACGATGATTAAGTTAATTGTAAATGCAGATGATTTCGGTCTTACTGAGGGTACAAATTATGGCATTATTGATGGACATATAAATGGACTTGTAAATTCAACGACGATGATGATGAATATGCCAGGAACAGAGCATGCGGTACGCTTAGCGAAAGAGTATAAAACGTTAGGGGTAGGAGTACATCTCGTATTAACGGCAGGGAAACCGCTTCTTGGAGACGTACCATCACTTGTAAATAGCGATGGGTTGTTTCATAAACAAAGCATCGTATGGGAAGGGAAGCTAAGTCCCGAAGAAGTTGAGAGAGAATGGACTGCTCAAATTGAGAAATTCTTATCTTACGGATTAACACCGACCCATTTAGATAGTCATCATCACGTACATGGATTGCCAATTTTGCACGATGTTCTTGAGAGATTAGCTGCTACATATAATGTTCCAATTCGTCGTTGTGAGGAAGAGCGAGCAGTACGCCCATTTTCTGACGTGTTTTACAGTGATTTTTACGCAGATGGTGTGACGGAAGATTACTTCGTGAAGTTAAAAGGAAGAGTACAAGGTGAACAAACGGTAGAAATTATGGTTCATCCAGCTTATATTGATCCAGAGCTTGTGAAGCGTTCTTCTTACGTAATGGATCGTGTGAAAGAATTACGTATTTTAACAGAGAGCGAGTTGCCTGAAGGAATAGAGCTTGTGAAGTTTTAATAGAAAAACGACGGCTATAGAATGCCGTCGTTTTTTATTTACAAAATGGATAAAATATATCCGCCAAAGGCTCCAAGTATAACGATAACCCAAGGTGGTGTTTTCCAAAAAGCGAGCAAGCAAAATAGAAGAGATGCAAAAACAAAATCTACAGCGTTCATAATTGTGCTTGTCCAAATAGGGTCATAAAAAGCTGCTAGTAAAATACCGACAACGGCTGCATTGACTCCAAGTAGTGCACCTTGTATATAAGAGGTTTTTCTCACACTGTCCCAAAATGGTAAAACACCAATAACGAGCAAGAAGGCAGGAAGAAAGATCGCAATTGTTGCGAGTATTGCCCCAAGCGTCCCGTTTAACATAGCTCCTATATAAGAAGCGAATGTAAATAGTGGACCTGGTACGGCTTGTGTTAATCCGTATCCAGCTAGGAACTGTTCTTTCGTCATCATTCCGTTTTGTACGAACTCACCTTCAAGAAGGGGTAGCACGACGTGTCCGCCTCCAAATACAAGTGCGCCAGAGCGATAGAAACTATCAAATAAAGCGATGTAATATGAGAACGGTCTTAATATTGGTAGCAACAGTAATAGTCCGAAGAATAAGATGAGACAAGAAACTGCTATCGTTTTTGAAATAGGTACTTTTATATTTTGAGATTGGCTAATTGGTTGGTTGCGATATAAAAACCAGCCGATAAAGCCAGATATTATAATGAGAATGACTTGTGTCCAGCTGTTTGGCCATAGTAAGGCGATTGCGGCAGTTACGATAGCAATCGTCGCACGATTTCGGTCTGGCGTTAATTTTTGTGCCATTCCCCATATGGCATGAGCGACAATGGCGACTGCTACAAGTTTTAGTCCATGAATCCAGCCAGCACTTCCAAGATCGAACTGATTAAGGAATGAGGCGAAGAAAACTAAAACAAGCACAGACGGTAAAGTGAATCCAATCCATGAAATAATAGCTCCTAATAGTCCGCCCCTTAATAATCCAACCCCCATACCGACTTGACTGCTAGCAGGACCAGGAAGGAATTGACATAGTGCTACTAAGTCTCCATAGCTTCGTTCATCCATCCATTTTCTTTTTTGCACGTATTCATGGTGGAAATAGCCGAGATGGGCGACAGGACCACCAAATGAAGTAAGTCCTAATTTAAATGAGACGAGAAAAATCTCTAATAATGTGTGGAAAGTGTATTTGTTATTTTCCAAAATGACCTCCTAGAATGTTTTTCTAAGTGCATTATACAAGAGATAGTAAAGCGAAAGGAACGATTCTAATGTAAAGATTGTGTGAATCTTTTCTTCGGAATTAAAGCTTGAAAAAGTCATAAATGATTATGTATAAACCATAAAGTAGTAGAAGTAGTGCTGGGAAATTTATATGAGGAGAATGCCCGTATGACAACACGTTTCTTTGCGAGGTTAACAGGGAAGAGGGAAATACCTCCTGTAAATACAGAAGCTTATGGTGTAACAGAGTTTATATTTAGTGATGATTTAAAGAAATTACAATATCGGATCATATTGAAAAACATCGAAAAAGTTACATCATGCCAAATTCATTTAGGAAAAGCGGATCAAATCGGTCCAGTGGTTTTAAATTTGTTTGGTCCAATAAAGCAAGGTATTAGTGTAAATGAAGGAGTCGTGACCGGTGTAGTCAATGTGGAAGATTTTGAAGGGCCTTTACAAGGGAGAGCGTTTGATAGCTTACTTCAAGAAATCATTCAGGCAAATGTATATGTAAATGTTTATACGAAGTCGAATAAGAAGGGCGAAATCAGGGGGAGAATCAGAAAAGTAAAGAAGTAGAAAAAAGGCTGTCCATTTTGGAACAGCCTTTTTTTCTATAAGGTGCAAATTTTAGCGGTTATTGTCGGTAAATCGATATATTGTGAAAATCGCTAATATAATTCGCGTTACGGTCGATATATTTAAAACACTGCTTCGATTAATTTTTTACAGGCTGGTTTTTAATGAAGAAGTCCATGATATAAAACACTTCATCATCAGGGATTTGTATTTCAAATGTATTTTCAATTGGTTGTAATGCTTTTTTCACTTTCATATACATCCAGTACTCATCTTGTCTTCGTTTCTCTTTATCTGGATGAGGGAGGAGACTTTCTCCTTTTTGAAGACGGTCAACCATACAGCTCATATGCAGAATCACACCCATTAAGCTGTCAGGAGTTAGCTGTAAGGAAATTAATTCTTGAATTGTATTTAATGCGTAACGAATTGTTTTAATAAGTAATGCTCCGTCGTTCCGCTGCATTTGTTGTTCCAGAATATCAGCCATTTTTGCATATGTTTCTTCATACGTAATTAATTCTTGAATTGGCTGAATCGCTGTGTAGTTTACAATGTCTTGGAAATGGTATGTTAAGCATGGCACCTGCACATCGAAATTTGTGACGATACAAATGATATTCCGCTCTTTTTTTATGTTCTCAATCATTTTCGTTAAATCTTTTTCATGGACGATACTAATCGGAATAATTTCAATTAATTCCTTGTCAAATCGCAAATAGTTCTCTAACATTTTTTGAATAGCTAAAGCACTGCCTTCCCCAGTTAAACAAGCTGTTAAAATAACAGACTTCATTGGTGATAGTGGCTTTTTCTTTTCTTCTTGTACGTTTAAGTAAAACGGTGTTAAGTTCTTCACTGTCTCATACAATGCATCTAACGAGTAGCCAAGTTGAGCTTTTCGAGCTGCTTCTAGTGCATGTGGAGTGCTTGTCATGGAAAGAACACGTACCGGAATTTTGAACTCAGTTTCTAATATATCACCAATATAAGCGAGTGAGCCCATATCGACGAGTAAGAGAAGTCCATTTACATTTTGGAGTGTTTTCATATACACTTTCACACGCTCTAAGAAATCTTTCGGCGATTCATGTAACGGCATATCGATACCGGTTACTTCCTCAATGCCGAGCAGTTCGTTTGCGACGTTTGCCATTTCTGTTGCGATGCCGTTGCCGTGCGCTAATATTAATACTTTTACTTCTGTTTGTGAGGCAGGAATTGGATCAACAACGAAGAACATTGTTAAAAAGCCTGCTTCATCAATAGGCATTGTTATTTGTAATTCGTCCTCCAGTAGTTGAATGCATTGCATAGCTACGGAAAAAGCGTCTTTATATTTCGTACGAATTTGATTTAATTGTGGGTGATGAATTTGTTTCCCAGCTTGCAAACGTTGTAGAGTTGTCTGTACATGTAAGCTTAAAGCGAGAAATACTTTTTCATCAAACGTCTTAGATAAATGCTTTTCAGCAAGTTCCGCAATTCTTTCACATACGGAAACGATATTACGATCCACAATTTTAAAAACATTTTCATGACTTGTTTTTTTAGAAATTTGGTTAAAATATTGTACGAAAAAGCTTTGAATATCATTTTCTATTAGTAATTCTAATTCGTCTTCTTCAATACCGCGAGCTTGAAGTTCTTCGTATTTATAATCAATATAATCGTAAATAGAAGACCGTTTTTCATTCTCAATTTTATGATTACTCCAACCTTCATCACCTGTAAATATAAATGTTTCATTTGGTATTTGGTATAGATGACGGCTCTTTCTTTCAATGAATAACCCTTCTTTCATATACCAAGGTAAATCTGTACTTGAAACATAGACAGAGTCACGTTTCTTTGTCACAAGGTCAGAATAGGCTTTCGCACAGGCAATTTGTACATCCGTTTTTAATTGCCCGATGTTATTGGGGCAATTGTAAAAGACGAAAGCGCGCATTGCATTCGGGCTAACGTGAATTTCTTTTCGCAGACGGATTGCTTCATTTGTGAAAAATAGTTGCAGTAAAGCAAATCGTTCTTTATGTGTACGCTCACGAAGTGGTGGCAGCGTAACAGTCATTGGTATACGTCTTGTAAATGTTTTTAATAAAAATGAATTTGGTTCTTCTGTTGTTGCAGTAATGATTAATACTTGTGCTTTACGCTCGTTTTCTGTTTCTCCAAGGCGGCGGTATACCCCGCGGTCAATAAAGGTGAAAAGCATTTCTTGTCCCTCTGGAGGAAGGCGATGTACTTCATCTAAGAAAAGGATCCCTTCATGTGCTTTTTCAATTAACCCTTTTTGATCACTTGCCCCTGTATAAGCTCCTTTTTTAATTCCAAATAACTGCCCCAGTAGTAGCTGTGGATTATTTGCGTAATCGGCACAGTTAAAGACGATAAATGGTGCATTTTTAGGAAGCTGTTCAACTTCAATTGCATATTCGTGCATTAAAGAAGCGAACATAGATTTTCCGACCCCTGTTTCTCCTAGCAGTAAAGTATGCATACCGTTTGGAGGATAGAGAATAGAAGCTTTCGCTTTTTCGATTGCGATTTTAAGGCTTGTATTTTCAATTGCAAATGTATCTAATGAAGTCATTTCCTTTGAATGCGTTTCCAACGAAGCGTTCGTTTCTATATAAAAACGAACAGGACGCGTATTTGTTTTTAATAAACGTTTATCTTTTACAAGTTTGTTTAAGTCGCTACTTACATTGGCACGATCTAGTTGCAACAGGGTAGCTAGTTCTGATGCGGTTACACCTTCTATATAATTGCCTTCTTGTATTGCGTTAAAAATGAGATCTATTCGTTTCATTTCTATTCACCTCGAAACTTCATCACTATTTAAAATTTTACACAAAAATGGGAAGGGTGGGAAGAGAAAAATAAAACAGCTTTAGCAAATAGGCACTAAAGCTGTTACAATCTTGTGTCTTTCCAAAAGTTCACTTCGAGGTGAGAAGATGGATTATAGGGAAGAAGTTTGTATCCTTGTGACTGTAAGTAATCAATTACTTTAGGCAGTATTTGTACGGTTACACTCGAATCATGCATTAAAATCACTTCGACTTGTTCATCGCTCTGATTACGTACTCTTTCTAGTATGGCAGAAGGATTGTCATAGCTTTTCCAGTCATATGTATCGATTGTCCAATCCCACATTTTATACTGGGCGGATACAAGTGCATCACGGTAATTCTTTTTTAAGTAAGGCATACTACCATACGGGACGCGAACGAGATGTGTATTTAATTTTGTAACTTGCTGAACAATGTTTTGTGTTTGTTCCATTTCTGTAATTAAAGCGGATGGATCACCAGTGTAAAGGCGTTTTACATCGTGTGACATACTGTGAAGTCCGATATAATGCCCCTCTTGAATTAATCGTTGCATTGTTTTTTTATAATGTGGTACTTTTCCACCAATAACAAAGAAAGTTGCTTTTCCGTTCTTTTCCTTTAAGATGTTTAAAATTTGCGTAGTATATTTGTTTGGTCCGTCATCAAATGTTAAGTACGCGATTTTTTGGATAGGAGAGGTAGTTTCAGTATTTGGATGATGTTCAGCAGGGGTCATTGTAGTTGCTCCTGCATGAGATGACGCGTACATAGTAATTGTTAAAAATAAAATAACGTATTGAAATACTCGCTTGATCATAACATTCACCCTCAGTTTGACAATCAAGATGTAAAAAAGAAAATATAATCCTTTTCTTATTATGTATATCTTTCTCCAATAGTGGAGCTCTCAAACAATCTATATTTTGGAAATATAAAATGATGAATAAAAAATAGCATCCTCTTATAAGAAAGAGGATGCTATTTGAATATTTCATAATTGTAAAGGCTATACTACAATTAGTCTTCGCGTTTTTTCACTTTTTTATAAAAGGAAATAAGTGGTTTGTAACGGTCGTGTACAAGACCGATTACTTCAGCGACTATTTCAGTAAAGAAAATTAAAGCAAACAGAAGAATCATTGATATCCATAGCGTCGCTTTAGTGAAAAAAATAGCATTTACACTAAAAAAAATACCAAATGCATAAATGATGAGCACCGTCGTACGATGAGAGAATCCCATTGCTAGGAGACGGTGATGTAAATGAGATTTATCTGGTGCTGAAATTGGTTTTTTATTTACAATACGACGAATAATCGCAAAAGTTGTATCAAATATAGGTACACCTAAAATGATAATTGGAACAAGGAAACTAAATAGCGTTACACTTTTGTATAATCCCAATAAAGATAGGATGGAAATACAATAACCTAAAAATAGGGCGCCGGTATCTCCCATGAAAATCTTTGCTGGATGGAAATTATAGAATAAAAATCCAAGCGTACTTGCAAGTGCGATAAGTGCTAATGGCAAGATAATAACTGCACCAGTACCCATAGGGCTGGTGAGGGCCATGTAAGCCAATGTTGCTAGAACGATTGATGAAATTCCAGCGGATAATCCATCTAAACCATCAATTAAGTTGATGGCATTTGTAATGCCTACAATCCAAAAAACTGTAATTGGATATGCGAGCCATCCAAGTTCAGTATCCCCGATAATTGGTATATATAGTACCTGTACTAATAATCCACTTTTTACAATTAATATAGCAACTAATAGCTGGCCACCAAATTTTACTTTTGCTGATAATTCATACATATCATCTAAAATCCCAATGATAATGATGATGATAGCGCCTAAGCTTATTGATAACATTCTTTGTTCGTATAACCCACCAACAACAAAACCTACAGCTACACCGATAAAAATTGCTAATCCGCCAAGACGGGGCATGATTTTTTGGTGTACTTTACGCGCGTTTGGTTTATCTGTTGCTCCTATCTTAAATGCTAATTTAATAACGAAAGGAGTAACGCCGAGTACAGTGATAAAGGATGCCAAAATGGCATAAATCACCTGTGAGTCCATTAATACCCCACCTTTTATATTTAAACGTAATTTTTAGATGTTTTTTCTGAAAATTTAGATGATTATTTACAGGCTCATAACATATGGTATCACAAAAAGATTAGAATTCAATCTTTTTTTCTTTGTGTGGTAAATGGAAGCGGATAGAATATATGACAATTGTATACAGAATGTTGAATCATTTGAGAAGGTTAATCGTATTGGGCTTTGGAATATGACATTTTCTCTTTTTCTTCGATAGTGAATACTTTTATTTCAGTATTATAAGTGTTACACGTAGAAATGAGTAAGTTCCGTGTTAAAATGTGGGAATTTATCCGCATGAACGGGCAGTAAGGTTCGCACCTCAAAATTCAGTTGGAGAAAAGAAGTTAGGTGGGGATCTTAATTCCTGTAAAAGCCTGATTGGTTTAACTAATAATTAGTCGATGACGGATGACCCTTACTGAATAAAGTTTCATTTTATATTCTTACATGTAATTTTACAAAAACTTAAAAAAGAATGGAAAAAGTAATTCATATAATAAAGAAGTAAAAGAGTTTTCTCATTTTTAATGTGAGAGGGGGAAGCACAGGGAGAATTCTATGTATTCGTATATTTTCTATTGTATATTCCTGTGCGAAAAGGAAATGAAAATTACGATAATAGGCACCGGATACGTTGGATTAATTACAGGAGTAGGACTGGCAATGTTAGGCCATTCAGTCACATGTTTTGATATAAATGATGAGAAAATTGAACGGATAAAGCAAGGAGATCTGCCTATTTATGAAGCGGGTTTATATGAATTAATAAATGATGCATGTGAGAATGATTGTTTAACTTTTACAACAAGTAGAGTAAAAGCATTTTACGATGCAGAATTTATATTTATTGCAGTTGGAACGCCGTCTTTATTAGATGGGACAGCGGATTTAACATATATTCGAAGTGCTTGTGACGATATTGGAACATATGCGACGAATGACATTATTGTCGTTACGAAAAGTACGGTTCCTGTAGGTACAAATGATGTTATGAGGGGATGGATTGAGGAGAAATTACAAAATAGATATGAATTACATATCGTATCGAATCCGGAATTTTTACGGGAAGGTTCAGGGATTTACGATTTTTTTCAGGGAGATCGTATTGTAATTGGAGCAGATAATGAGGAAGCGGCACGAAAAGTGGAGAATTTGTATAGTGAATTACGCTTAAAAACGTATGTTACAAATATAAAAAGTGCAGAGATGATTAAATATGCATCGAATGCTTTTTTAGCGACAAAAATTAGTTTTATCAATGAAATTTCAAATATATGTGAGAAGGTAGGAGCCAATGTATTAGACGTTGCACAAGGGATGGGAATGGATAAGAGAATTGGGGCGTCTTTTTTAAATGCGGGCATTGGTTATGGGGGTTCTTGTTTTCCGAAAGATACGAAAGCGCTTGTGCAAATTGCAGGGAATGTTTCTCATGATTTTCGTTTGTTGAAAGCGGTTATTGAAGTGAATAATAAACAACAGTTGTTATTGGTTGAGAAAGCGAAAAAAGTAATAAATATGAACAAGAAGCGGATTGCTGTGCTGGGAGCGGCATTTAAACCGAATACGGATGATATAAGAGATGCACCGTCCCTTATTATGATACAAGAATTAATTCATATAGGTGCGAATGTAGTTCTATATGATCCAAAGGCGATTCACAATATGAAAAATATCTTTGGGGAAACTATAGAATATAGCGAATGTATAGATGAATCGATTAGAGGAGCGAGTGCGGCTTTTATCATAACAGAATGGGAAGCAATCAGAGCTTATCCGTTAGAAAAGTACGCACAACTTATGAGAGAACCTATTTTATTCGATGGAAGAAATTGTTATACTATTGAGGGTGTCAAAGAGCAAGGGATAGATTATTATTCGGTTGGAAGAGAAAGTATTTGTAAGAGAGACTTTTCCGTTATTCGTTAAAAAGGTATGTATTCATGTATATTCTTATATGTCATAATAGAATTTGTAACTAGTGAAAGAAAAGAGGCAATGAAATGACTGAACGTTTAAAAGTAATGACAATTTTCGGGACACGTCCAGAAGCAATTAAAATGGCACCTCTTGTGTTAGAGTTGCAAAAACATCCAGAAAAAATTGAGTCGATTGTGACTGTAACAGCGCAACATCGTCAAATGTTAGACCAAGTATTAAGTATCTTTGGAATTACGCCAGATTTCGATTTAAATATTATGAAAGACCGCCAAACTTTAATTGATATTACAACGCGTGGTTTAGAAGGTTTGGATAAAGTAATGAAAGAAGCAAAGCCGGATATTGTACTTGTACATGGTGATACAACGACAACATTTATTGCAAGTTTAGCTGCTTTCTACAATCAAATTCCAGTAGGGCATGTTGAAGCAGGACTTCGTACATGGGATAAATATTCTCCATACCCAGAAGAGATGAATCGCCAATTAACAGGCGTCATGGCAGATCTTCATTTCTCACCTACAACAAAATCAGCAACGAACTTACAGAAAGAAAATAAAGATGAGTCACGCATTTTCATAACAGGAAATACAGCAATTGACGCACTAAAAACGACTGTAAAAGAAACATATAGTCATCCTGTACTAGAGAAACTTGGAAACGATCGTCTTGTACTTATGACAGCTCACCGCCGTGAAAACTTAGGAGAGCCAATGCGTAATATGTTCCGTGCAATTAAACGTCTTGTTGATAAGCATGAAGACGTACAAGTTGTGTATCCGGTTCATATGAACCCAGTTGTTCGTGAAACAGCGAATGATATTTTAGGCGATCATAGCCGCATTCATTTAATTGAGCCGCTAGATGTAATTGATTTCCACAATGTTGCAGCTCGTTCATACTTAATGTTAACTGATTCTGGTGGGGTACAAGAGGAAGCGCCGTCACTTGGTGTACCGGTTCTTGTTCTTCGTGATACAACAGAGCGCCCAGAAGGTATTGAAGCAGGTACATTGAAATTAGCAGGAACAGACGAAGAGACAATCTTTGGTCTTGCTGATGAGTTATTATCAGATAAAGAAGCTCATGATAAGATGTCAAAAGCATCTAATCCTTACGGTGATGGCCGTGCATCAGAGCGCATTGTTGAAGCAATTTTACAACACTTTAATAAGTAAATAAAAAAGAGCCAAATCATATGCGATTTGGCTCTTTTTGTTATTGCTGATTTCTCATAATCCACTCTGCATGAGCATTCGTAGAAGGAGGTGGTTCAGTTGGTGTTTTGTTCTGATTCTGATTCGTTTCTTTCTTTGCCTTTTCGTCAGAGTTAGAATTTGAAGAAGGGTTTGATTCGGTTTTTGTCGTTGAATTGTCTTGCGTGTTTGCTGTTTCTCCTAATTCTTTTTTTATTTCGTTACGTACTGCCTCAACACCGTTTGGATCCGGAAGGAAGTAATAAATACCACCTATTTTTTTGTCTTCTCCTTCAAGCTTGAACGTTTGTATTGTAGAAGGATCAAACCCAGATAGTTTATTGTAAAGTGCAAGTCCGTCAGAAATAGGAATGTCAGTTTTTATATATTTTCCAACGACTGCTGTTAAATCTTTAATTTTAAATACGGTAGAGGCTGAATTTAGTTTTTGAGCAACAGCGGCTAGTAATTGTCTTTGTCTAGCGGCCCGACCATAATCGCCGTTTGGATCCTGCTTTCGCATACGTACGTATGCGAGTGCTTCTTCCCCATTTAAGTCTTGTTGTCCTTGCTTAAATTCGATTTTTTTGTAGTAATCCACGTCTGAACGCTCCCAAAAATCGAATGGGACATCAACAGTAACACCGCCAACAGCATCAACAATTCCTTTAAAGCCTTGGAAATCAATTTTAATATAATGGTCTACAGGAACTTTTAGAAAACCTTCGATAGTTTTGATTGCCATTTCTTCTCCGCCGTAAGCGTGCGCAGCGTTAATTTTGTCCTCTTTGTTCTTACCAACAATTGGAACGCGACTATCACGAGGGATACTCATAAGCGAAATCTTTTTAGTTTTAGGATTGACGGTCGCAAACATTAATGAATCTGTACGACCGTTTTGACCGTCCGTTGCATAATCTTCTATACCCATAATGAGGAGTGTAAAAGGCTCCTTTGTAATTTCTACATCTTCGGTTCTCAAGTCCGATTTTTGACGAGTAAAACCACTATACATCCCCATGAGAGAAGAGTAGGAATTTAATATATAAAGTCCTACACCACCAAATAAAAATACGAAAATAAGGAAGTAGAAAAACTTTCTTCTTCGTTTCTTTTTTATTCTGCTATTTTGGAGATGATAATAACGTTCTTCCATATATAATCTCCTTAGTTCATTTGTAGGAAAGTAATTTACTACATTAATCTTTAAAGGTGAGGATGTAGTTATTCTTAGATAACACCTTGTTCTAAGTACAACATATCTCCTTCTGTAATTGTACATTTCCCATTTGTTAACTCAATCATCCAATCTGTGAATGCTTGTTTTCCGTCTTCTTTTACATACGTATCAAATGTGACATTTTCGAGATAATGTATATCTTTAATGGCATATTTCGAATTACGTAATTCATTTTCAATTTTGCCAAGTAATGTGTAATCAATTTCGGTCTGCATAACACGCATTAGTTTTCGCTGAACAATACCGACATGATTAATGCCTTCGCTTGTACATTTTCCATATGCGCGAATTAATCCACCTGCGCCAAGTTTGATGCCACCAAAATAGCGTGTAACGACAACGACGGTATCTTTTAAACCGCGTTTTTTTAGTACCTCTAACATAGGTACGCCAGCTGTGCCGCTAGGTTCTCCATCATCATTTGCTTTTTGGATTTGATCTTGTTCGCCAATCAAATACGCAGAACAATTATGTGTGGCATTCCAATTTTGTTTTTTTATTTTTTGTATAAATTCTTGAGCTTCTGCTTCGGTTGTAGCTCTGCTAACGTAACAAATAAATCTTGATTTTTGAATGACAATTTCGTGCTCACCGTAGTCTTTGATTGTTAAATATTGTAATAACACTCGTATACGCTCCTATCTACCAAAATGACTAGTACTTTACATTTTAAAAGCGAGCGTTTTTATATTCAAACATTTTTTATAAATAAGTTGAAATTTTTGGTGAGTATTTCACCTTTTTGTTGTAATTTGTCGAGATGGTAAGTATTATTTCAAATTGGCATTTTCATGTATGGATGCACCATTTTTAGTTTTCGTGTAAACTTAGGGAATAAAAACTTTTTTATAAGGCAGGTACGCAAATGAAAACAGCTATTGTTACTGATAGTACAGCATATATACCGAAGCATATTCGTGATGAACTCAATATATATATGATTCCATTAAACGTTGTGTTTGGAACGGAATCTTATCAAGAAGAAGCTGAAATTTCAGTAGATGATTTCTATGTAAAAGTACGTGAGCAAGAAGAACTTCCGAAAACTTCTCAGCCAGCAATCGGAAAGTTTGTTGAGTTATTTGAAGAACTATCTAAGGATTATGATGCGGTTATTAGCATTCATCTTTCAAGTGGGATTAGTGGTACATACCAAACGGCAACGACAGCCGGGCAAATGGTAGAGGGTATTGATGTATATACGTACGACTCTGAAATTAGTTGTGAAGTACAAGGATTCTATGTACGTGAAGGTGCAAAGCTAGCAAGCGAAGGAAAAGATCCGAAAGAGATCGTTGCCCGTTTTGATGAAATGAAGAAAACGATGGACGCTTATTTTGTAGTGGATGATTTACATCATTTACAACGTGGAGGACGATTAAATAGTGCACAAGCTTTCATTGGTAGTTTGTTACAAGTGAAGCCCGTTTTATATTTTAGAGATAAAATCATTATTCCATTTGAAAAGATTCGTACACGTAAAAAAGCGTTAAAACGAATTGTTGAAATTTTTGATGAGCAAGCAAGTCAAGGTGTACCTATGGAAGCAGTTATCATTCATGCACAACGTGAAGAGGAAGCGAATGAATGGAAGGCAGAATTAGAAGCAAAATATCCTCATGTTACAATCCGCACAGGTTATTTCGGTGCTGTAATTGGTACGCATTTAGGTGAAGGTGCACTAGGTCTTGGATGGTATACGAAGTAATAAGATATAAAAAGCTCTCTTTTTGAAGAGGGTTTTTTTACGGATATTTTACGTGTAGTTGACAAGTTAATATTTGGAAATGGTAAAATGTACGTAAAATAAAATAATGAGGAAAGTTTTATAACTTACTTTTTACAAGAAACTATATTATAATAGAAGAGAGGTGAAACATATGGAGCATAATTCTTGTTTATGTCCAAAGTTTGAGTCAGCTTTTACTTTGCTTAGTAAAAAATGGACTGGCTTAATTATTAAATCTTTGCTTGAAGAGTCAAAACGTTTTAGAGAAATCGCAGATATTATACCGAATATGAGCGATCGTATGTTATCAGAGCGTTTAAAGGAATTGGAAAGTGAAGGCATTGTAGTTCGTAATGTTTATCCGGAAGTACCAGTGCGAATCGAGTACGGCTTAACTGAAAAAGGGAAAGCATTAGAAAGTGTTATGGATGAAGTCCAAAATTGGGCTGAGAAATGGATGAAATAACATTTTGATTTCATTTGTATTAGTGTATGTAACAAAACGTAAGGGAAACCTTGCGTTTTTTTTTTGCTTATAAAAAGCTTTTAAAATTCTACACATATATACAAAAATATGCATATTTTGCGATAGAGTTACATATAATATTACATTTGTTTTACAATAGCGTAACATTAGCAAAAAAAATCCCGAAATATGGTATAAACTTTATAGGTTATATACGGAAAAAAGACAAAAGAAAGCGGTGTAAAAAATAAAATGAAAAAGCTAAAAATGGCATCTTGCGCATTAGTTGCAGGGTTAATGTTTTCAGGACTAACACCAAATGTATTTGCAGAAGATAAAATTTCTGACGTGAAATCACAAATTAATACACAAAATGACACTTTACATAAACAACAACAAGAACGTGATGTATTACAAAAGCAAATGAATGACTTAAACAAAACAATTCAAGGTTTGGATAAATCTGTTCAAGAGAATGCTTCAAAACTTGATGAAACAACGAAAAAAGTTGCGGATACTGAGCAATTAATCGAAAATAAAAATAAAGATATTGCAGAACTACAAACGAAAATTGCAAAACGTGAAGAGTTATTAAGAAAACGTTTAGTTGCACTTCAAGAGCAACCAAACACGAACGTTGTAACAGAAGTTCTTGTAAACTCTAAAAACGTTGCAGATTTAGTTGATCGTTTAACTTCTGTTTCTAAAATTCTTGAGTCTGACGAAGATATCATGAAAACACAACAAGAAGATCAAGCGAACGTGAAAAAAGATGTTGAAACGGTAAAAACAAAGCAAAAAGAATTAAAAGAAGCACAAGCTCAAATTGAAACTGCTAAGAAAGAACTTGACGCTGAAAAAGCGAAAAAAGCAACAGCAGTAAACGATTTAAGTGGTAAAATGGATACAGTTGTAACTTCAATGACAAGTACGGAAAGTCAATTGAAAGATCTTGAAAAACAAGCATTACAATTACAACGTATTGCTGAACAAGAAGCACAAGAGAAAGCGGCACAAGAAGCTGCTGCTCAAAAACAAGCAGAACAAGCTGCTAAAGATGCGCAAGCGCCCACAGCACAAGCACCTGCTCAGCAAGCTGCACCAGCAAACAACGGTGGACAAGCTCAAAAAGAAGAGCCTAAAAAGGAAGAACCTAAAAAAGAAGAGCCTAAAAAAGAAGCACCTAAGCAAGAAACGAAAAAACCAGAGCCAGCACCAACTCCAAATGCGGGTGGCGTAATTGGTAAAGCACAAGGTTACTTAGGCTTACCATATGTTTGGGGAAGTGCATCTCCATCAAACGGTGGTTTTGACTGTAGTGGATTCATTTCTTACATCTATGGTGTAGGGCGTCAAGACGTTGCAGGTTACTGGAATTCAGTTTCTCGAGTAAGTAGCCCACAACCTGGAGATTTAGTATTCTTCCAAGGTACTTATAAACCAGGTCCATCTCACATCGGTATTTACGTTGGTAATGGCCAAATGATTCATGCTGGTGATAAAGGGATTGCTTACGCTAGCTTAAGCAGTAGTTACAACCAAAAACATTTCTTAGGTTACGGAAGATTATAGGATTATAATTTAATAAAAAACGTGTATAAAGTCGATAGCTTACTATTTTATAAGTAGGTTATCGGCTTTTTTGAGTTTTTACGAGATTATGAGAAAGGTTTATAGTAGTGCTGGAGGTGGTTGCTGATGTTAGCAGGGAAACAGTTACTATTAGAGGAACTCTCTTCAGATTTACGGGATACATTACAAGATTTGAAAAAGAAGAGGGAGGTCGTATGTGTACAAGGTGTAAAAAAGAAAGCTTCTAAATATATGTGTCAGCGCTGCGGAAATATAGAGCAGCGACTATTTGCGTCATTTTTATGTAAAAGGTGCAGTAAAGTATGTACGTATTGCCGGAAGTGTATAACGATGGGGAGGGTAAGTGAATGTGCTGTACTCGTTCGTGGGATCGCTGAAAGAAAAGGAGAAAAAGGTTTAAATCCGTTACAGTGGAACGGGACCTTGTCTACTGGTCAGGAGTTGGCGGCGCAAGGTGTTATAGAAGCTATTAAGAAGAAAGACTCTTTTTTTATTTGGGCTGTCTGCGGGGCTGGAAAGACAGAAATGTTATTTTACGGTATGGAAGAGGCATTGCGAAAAGGAGAAAGGGTTTGTATCGCAACACCAAGAACAGATGTTGTACTAGAATTAGCACCGAGATTACAAGAAGTGTTTCCACATATAAATGTAGCTGCTTTATACGGAGGGAGTGTAGACCGGGAAAAAGATGCAGCGTTAGTCGTTGCAACTACGCATCAATTGTTACGTTACTATCGAGCGTTTCATGTCATGGTTGTAGATGAGATAGATGCCTTCCCGTATTATGCGGATCAAATGTTACAGTATGCAGTGCAACAAGCGATGAAAGAGAAAGCGGCGCGTATTTATTTAACGGCAACTCCCGATGAAAAGTGGAAACATAATTTCAGAAGGGGTAAACAAAAAGGTATCATTGTCTCTGGACGATACCATCGTCATCCGTTACCAGTTCCTTTATTTTGCTGGTGCGGAAATTGGAAGAAAAGTCTCCACCATAAAAGAATTCCTCGAGTGTTACTACAATGGTTAAAAATGTACGTAAGCAAAAAATATCCCATTTTTTTATTTGTTCCTCATGTGCGATATATAAAAGAATTGAGCCTGATATTGAAAACGTTGGATCCTAGAATCGATGGTGTACATGCAGAAGATCCGATGAGAAAAGAAAAAGTAGCAGCTTTCAGAAAGGGAGAAATTCCGTTATTAGTTACAACGACAATTTTAGAGAGAGGAGTAACTGTGAAGAATTTACAAGTTGCGGTGTTAGGGGCGGAAGAAGAAATCTTTTCAGAAAGTGCGCTCGTACAAATTGCCGGCCGAGCAGGTCGTAGTTTTGAAGAACCTTATGGCGAGGTCGTTTATTTTCATTGTGGTAAGACAGAGGCGATGGTACGCGCGAAAAGGCATATTCAAAGTATGAACAAAAAGGCGAAAGAACAAGGATTAATCGATTAATGCATTGTCTACTTTGCGATGAGTATATGTTGGAAACAGTTAGTTGGTACACCTTCTTTGTAAAGTCTCACAAAAAATATATATGTGATAGGTGTGAGCGGAAACTCTCCTATATTATAGGAGAGATTTGCATGGAGTGTGGGCGACCTTTAGAGGACTTGACTTCCGAATATAAAGAAAATGATATTTGTGTGGATTGCATAAGGTGGATAAAAGAGGAGAAGTATCGTCCTTTTAAAAATCGTTCTTTGCACGTGTACGATGATGAGATGAAAGAAATATTAGCACAGTTTAAGTTTCGGGGAGATGCGGAGTTAGTTCATATTTTTTATCGATCCTTTCGAGAGCTATTTCAAAAGCATTTTACGAGCATTTCAAGTGTTATTGCTGTTCCGCTTAGTAGGGAACGGGAATATGAACGTGGTTTTAATCAGGCAGAGTTATTAGCAGCATGTTTACCTGTCAAAATTTCTTATCCCTCATTAAGAAGAAGGGAAACAGAAAAGCAAAGTAAGAAGACACGTAAAGAAAGGCTTTCGGGAAGTAATCCTTTTTATTTTCAGGGAGAAGATATGTTTCATGATCAACATATTTTACTCGTTGATGATGTATATACGACAGGAATTACAGTTAGACAAATTGGAAGTCTTTTATACGGTAGAGGAGCAAGGGAAGTTTCTAGTTTGACGCTTTGTAGAAGTTGATCTGTAACTGTCGAAAGGGATAATAAAAAGACGATAAGTCTTCTTTGACTTCGTAAGTTGTCATTCGTTATAGTCAAAGTATGGGGCGAATGCCCTGATTTTTAGAGTGAAGGGAATGGAATGAACATGCAAGGAAGAGTGAAATGGTTCAATGCAGAAAAGGGATTTGGGTTTATTGAGCGTGAAGATGGTGATGATGTGTTTGTTCATTTTTCTGCTATTCAACAAGATGGATATAAGTCATTAGAAGAAGGGCAACAAGTTGAGTTTGACATTGTAGATGGAGCACGTGGGCCACAAGCAGCTAATGTTGTAAAACTGTAGGAATATTGTTTTTGGGTAGAGAAAGCTGCGTTTGTGGCAACGTTATATATATAGTAGAACCTCTTGTTTTTTGCAAGAGGTTTTTGTTATGAATCAAGTTGTCAAAAAGTTGTTTCTTTTCTGTAACGAATTGTCCACAGTTATATTCGTTATTCACGATGTTAATAGGATAAAATAAAGATAGAAACGATGCATCTTTTCATTTCAACAAAAAACGATAAAAAAATCGCAATTCCACTAATTTTTTTAAAAAAGTTAGAAGGAGTTTTTAAGCCAATGTCGAAATTATAGTACATAGGCTTGAAAGGAGGAATTCATCTATGAAATTCAACATTCGTGGTGAAAATATTGAAGTAACTCCAGCATTAAAGGAATATGTAGAGAAAAAACTAAGTAAGTTAGAGCGTTATTTTGATACATTCCCAGAGATTAAAGTTAATTTAAAAGTATACTCTGACAAGCAACGTGTCGAGGTAACAATTCCATTTACTGATTTATTACTTCGTGCAGAAGAAACTAATAGCGATATGTACGCTGCTATCGATTTAGTAGTTGATAAACTTGAGCGACAAATTCGTAAACATAAAACAAAGGTAAATCGTAAGTTACGTGAGAAAGGTTCTGTGAAAACGAACTTTATCCTTCCAGAAGCAGTAGCTGTTCTGGATGCGGTAGAAGAGGATGAATTAGAACTTGTACGTACAAAACGATTTGATTTAAAACCGATGGACGTTGAAGAAGCGATCCTACAAATGGATATGCTAGGGCATAATTTCTTCGTCTTCACAAATGCTGATACAAATGAAACTAATGTTGTATATGGCCGTAAAGATGGGAAATATGGTTTAATCGAAACTAAATAATAATTCAAAAGCGCAGCCGAAATGGCTGCGCTTTTTTTGCTGAAAATAGATTTTTTTAAAAAGTTTTCTTAATTTAGAACGAGACATTCGGCCGATTGTTGTCATAGTTATAAGACAAGTGTTACAATTATCATTAGGTATATACATTTTAGTTTTTTTAATTAGGAGAAAAATTGGCATAACATACATTTGATTTTTATAACGACTGATTGTAATAGAAAAAGAAAAAACAATCGGAAGTTTTATTTTAATAAAAAAGAGGAGCGTATTTCCTATGATCGGTATTTTAAAAAAGGTATTTGATGTAAATCAACGCCAAATTAAACGTATGCAGAAGACAGTTGAGCAAATTGATGCATTAGAATCATCTATTAAGCCACTAACAGATGAGCAATTAAAAGGAAAGACGCTTGAATTTAAAGAACGTCTAACAAAAGGTGAGACAGTAGATGATCTACTTCCAGAAGCTTTTGCAGTTGTTCGCGAAGCTGCCACTCGTGTTCTTGGAATGCGTCCGTACGGCGTGCAGTTAATGGGTGGTATTGCCTTACATGAAGGAAATATCTCTGAGATGAAAACGGGTGAAGGTAAAACGTTAACATCTACATTACCTGTATATTTAAATGCTTTAACAGGAAAAGGTGTTCACGTTGTTACGGTCAATGAATACTTAGCACAACGTGATGCGAGCGAAATGGGACAACTTCATGAGTTCCTTGGCTTAACAGTAGGAATTAACTTAAACAGTATGTCACGCGAAGAGAAACAAGAGGCTTATGCTGCTGATATTACGTATAGCACAAATAATGAGCTTGGATTCGATTACTTACGTGACAACATGGTTTTATATAGGGAACAGTGCGTTCAGCGTCCACTTCATTTTGCTATTATCGATGAAGTCGATTCTATTTTAGTCGATGAAGCACGTACGCCGCTTATTATTTCGGGACAAGCTCAAAAATCAACAGAGCTATACATGTTTGCAAATGCATTCGTTCGTACATTAGAAAATGAAAAAGAGTATTCATTTGATGTGAAAACGAAAAATGTAATGTTAACTGAAGATGGTATTACGAAAGCAGAGAAAGCTTTCCATATTGAAAACTTATTCGATTTAAAACATGTCGCACTTCTTCACCATATTAATCAGGCGCTCCGTGCACACGTTGTCATGCACCTTGATACAGATTATGTTGTACAAGAAGGCGAAATCGTAATTGTAGACCAATTCACTGGTCGTCTTATGAAAGGTCGTCGTTATAGCGAAGGTTTGCACCAAGCTATTGAAGCAAAAGAAGGCGTAGAAATTCAAAATGAAAGTATGACACTCGCAACAATTACGTTCCAGAACTATTTCCGTATGTATGAAAAGTTATCTGGTATGACTGGTACAGCGAAAACGGAAGAAGAAGAATTCCGTAGTATTTACAATATGAATGTTATCGTAATTCCAACGAACAAAGATATTATTCGTGATGACCGTGCTGATTTAATCTTCAAATCAATGGAAGGCAAATTCAATGCAGTTGTTGAGGATATTGTAAATCGTCATAAACAAGGGCAACCTATTCTTGTCGGAACAGTTGCAATTGAAACGTCAGAGCTTATTTCAAAAATGTTAACACGTAAAGGTGTACGCCATAACATTTTAAATGCGAAAAACCATGCACGAGAAGCAGATATCATTGCAGAAGCTGGTATGAAAGGTGCTGTAACGATTGCGACGAATATGGCTGGTCGTGGTACGGATATTAAGCTTGGAGACGATATTAAAAACGTTGGTCTAGCAGTTATCGGTACAGAGCGTCACGAAAGCCGTCGTATTGATAATCAGTTACGTGGTCGTGCTGGTCGTCAAGGGGACCCTGGTGTAACGCAGTTCTACTTGTCTATGGAAGATGAACTAATGCGCCGCTTCGGTTCTGACAATATGAAAGCGATGATGGATCGTCTTGGTATGGATGATTCACAGCCGATTGAAAGTAAAATGGTTTCTCGTGCGGTAGAATCTGCACAAAAACGCGTAGAAGGAAATAACTATGATGCACGTAAGCAGTTACTGCAGTACGATGATGTACTTCGTCAGCAACGTGAAGTTATTTACAAACAGCGTCAAGAAGTAATGGATTCTGAGAACTTACGCAGTATTATTGAAGGTATGATGAAATCTACAGTAGAACGTGCTGTTGCGCTTCATACACAAGAGGAAATTGAAGAAGATTGGAACATTAAAGGTCTTGTTGACTACTTAAATACAAACCTTCTGCAAGAAGGTGATATAAAAGAAGAAGAGTTACGTCGTCTTGCTCCAGAGGAAATGAGCGAGCCAATTATCACGAAATTAATAGAGCGTTACAACGACAAAGAAAAGCTTCTGCCAGAAGAGCAAATGCGTGAGTTTGAAAAAGTTGTTGTATTCCGTGTAGTAGATACGAAATGGACAGAGCATATTGATGCGATGGATCACCTTCGTGAAGGTATTCATTTACGTGCTTACGGTCAAATTGATCCACTTCGTGAGTATCAAATGGAAGGATTCGCAATGTTCGAGTCAATGATTGCTTCTATTGAAGAGGAAATCTCTCGTTACATTATGAAAGCTGAAATTGAACAAAACTTAGAGCGTCAAGAAGTTGTTCAAGGTGAAGCTGTTCATCCATCTAGTGATGGCGAAGAGGCGAAGAAAAAACCAGTTGTAAAAGGTGACCAAGTAGGCCGCAACGATTTATGTAAATGTGGTAGCGGTAAAAAATATAAAAACTGCTGTGGTATCGGGAAGTAATACAGGGCGATAGCCCAGATTGCTTTGCAAAATTTTACATCAAAAATATATAATTAAGAAAGTTTAAACTCTCTCCGTCATAAGTGGAGAGAGTTTCCCTTGTTCTCATAAGAAAGTAACAGCAATTACATAGAGGTGAAGGAAATGGAATTAGTAGAAATTAGACAAGAATTAGAGAAAATGGCTAAGAGATTAGCGGCTTTTAGGGGGTCTCTTTGACCTTCCTACTAAGGAGAAACAAATTGCAGAGTTAGAAGAGACAATGATGGGTGCAGGATTTTGGGATGACCAACAAGGTGCACAAGCTGTAATTAACGAAGCTAATGCACTGAAAGAGATGGTTGGAAAGTTCCGTCAGTTAGATGAGACCTTCGAAAATTTAGAAATCACGCATGAGCTTTTAAAAGAAGAGTATGATGAAGATTTACATGAGGAACTTGAATCTGAAGTGAAAGGCTTAATTCAAGAAATGAATGAGTATGAGCTTCAGTTATTACTAAGCGATCCTTATGATAAAAATAACGCTATTTTAGAATTACACCCAGGTGCTGGTGGAACAGAGTCACAAGACTGGGGTTCTATGTTATTACGTATGTACACACGTTGGGCTGAAAAACGTGGGTTTAAAGTAGAAACGGTTGACTACTTACCAGGTGATGAAGCTGGTATTAAGAGTGTTACTTTATTAATTAAAGGTCATAACGCTTACGGTTATTTAAAGGCAGAGAAAGGTGTACATCGTCTTGTACGTATTTCGCCATTCGATTCTTCAGGCCGTCGTCATACATCGTTCGTATCTTGTGAAGTTGTACCTGAGTTCAATGATGAAGTTGAAATCGAAATACGTTCAGAAGACTTAAAAGTTGATACGTACCGTGCAAGTGGTGCAGGTGGACAGCATATTAATACGACAGACTCAGCAGTTCGTATTACACATACACCAACAAACACAGTTGTAACATGTCAGTCAGAGCGTTCGCAAATTAAAAACCGTGAGCACGCGATGAAAATGTTAAAAGCGAAATTATATCAAAAGAAATTAGAAGAGCAACAAGCGGAGTTAGATGAAATTCGCGGTGAACAAAAAGAAATCGGATGGGGTAGCCAAATTCGTTCTTACGTATTCCACCCGTATTCTCTTGTGAAAGACCACCGTACAAATACAGAGGTTGGTAACGTACAAGCAGTTATGGATGGAGAAATTGATCCATTTATTGATGCTTACTTACGTTCTCGCATCTAATAAGCGAAAAAAAGCCAACAAAGTTGTCGGCGTATGCTGAGGATAATCGAGGATATAAAGAATTTGATTTTATTTCTATAGATGAAGTAAAGAGGAAGAGAAGTTGGAAACGACAACTTCTCTTTTTGATGAGATTATATGTAGCATACAATGTTGTATATTGTATTGTAAAAAGTAGAGAATAGTAAAACAGAGCGGTAATAGAGTAAGACTTGAACAGAACTTTTGTGATTTTCTGTTCAACAAGAATTCTTTATAGAAGTTTTTATGTTGTTCACAGAATTGAAACAACTTATGAAAGCTTTATATTATCAGGGTTTTTACTGTATTTTTGAAAAATATGAAATATACCTTAGTTTTTCTATATAAAGATAGTGCTTATAATGAAAATGAGTGTGTTAGGAATGAAAAGAATATCAACAATGGGGAGCGATAGAAGTGAAAAAGAAATTGTTGGCTATTGCGTTAGGAACATCAGTCGTTTTTGCTTTAGGAGCATGTGGAAATAAAGAAGAGAGTAAGCCTTCGAAACAATCTGCAAGCACAGATAGCGCAGAGCAAATTTACCAAAAAAGTTGTATAGGCTGTCACGCGAAAGATTTATCGGGAGCAACTGGACCGGATTTACGAAAAGTGGGACAGAAATATGATGCAGCAGAGATTGAAAAGATTATTGAAAAAGGTCGCGGTTCCATGTCACCAGGAATCATTCAAGGTGAGGATGCGAAAAAAGTAGCTGAGTGGTTAGCTGAACATAAATAAAAAAGGTAAACTGGACGGGTTGGTTATATAATCTTATCCCAAAATGATTTTGGGTAAGAACTATGACGACTCGTTTCCTTTTTTCGGGGTGTAACATAACTGTAACAAAAATGTATCCGAACTGGAAACCGTTTGATGTTACAATGAGGTTTGTAGAATTTTGCTGAAATATATTACATAGTAGTATTGCTTATAAAAAGATTGTAAGTAGACTACCTTCAACAAGAGTGGTTAAGCGAGAATAAAAGGTTATCTTTTATTTTCAGATGTACAGAAAAGTATTTCGAAAAAAATCATTAAGTATTGGGTGATAAATAATGATAAAAATGACGAATGTTTATAAGGAGTACCCGAATGGTATGAAAGCCATTGCTGGTCTCACAGTTAACATTAAACAAGGTGAGTTTGTATACGTAGTTGGACCGAGTGGAGCCGGGAAATCTACATTTATTAAAATGATGTATCGTGAAGAGAAGCCATCTACAGGATCAATTAATGTAAATGGACTTGTTATTGAAACATTAGCAGAAAGAGATGTTCCATATTTCCGTCGTCAATTAGGCGTAATTTTCCAAGATTTTAAATTACTACCTAAGTTAACGGTATATGAGAATGTTGCGTTTGCCTTAGAAGTAATTGAAGAAGAAAAAGAAGCCATTCGTGAGCGTGTAACAGAAGTTTTAGGTCTTGTAGGTCTTGAGGATCGTGCAGACGCACTACCAAGTGAACTTTCGGGCGGAGAGCAGCAACGTGTTGCGATTGCGAGAGCAATTGTTAATAGACCAAAGGTTGTAATTGCCGATGAGCCAACAGGTAACTTAGATATTGAAACAGCTCTTGATATTATGAAGATTTTTACGCGTATTAACGAGCGTGGTACAACGATTGTTATGGCGACACATAACTCAGATATCGTAAATACAATTCGTCATCGTGTAATCGCGATTGAAGGCGGAAAAATTGTTCGAGATGAGATTGAGGGAGGATACGGATATGAAGGCTAAGACCCTTAGTCGACATTTGCGAGAAGGTGTAAAGAATCTATCACGTAATGGATGGATGACGTTTGCTTCTGTTAGTGCAGTAACAGTTACATTATTACTTGTAGGTGTCTTTTTAACAGCGATTATGAATATGAACCATTTTGCGACGAAAGTAGAGCAAGATGTAGAAATTCGTGTACACATTGATCCAGCAGCAAAAGAAGCTGATCAAAAGAAATTAGAAGATGATATGAGTAAGATTGCGAAAGTAGAATCTATTAAATATTCTTCTAAAGAAGAAGAGCTAAAACGCTTAATTAAAAGCTTAGGTGATAGCGGAAAAACGTTTGAGTTATTTGAACAAGATAACCCACTTAAAAACGTATTTATTGTAAAAGCAAAAGAACCAACAGATACAGCGACAATCGCGAAAAAGATTGAGAAAATGCAGTTTGTAAGTAATGTTCAATACGGTAAAGGCCAAGTTGAAAAATTATTTGATACTGTAAAAACAGGACGTAATATCGGGATTGCGTTAATTGCAGGTCTTTTATTCACAGCGATGTTCTTAATCTCTAATACAATTAAAATTACAATTTATGCTCGTAGTACAGAAATCGAAATTATGAAACTGGTAGGTGCAACAAACTGGTTTATTCGTTGGCCGTTCTTATTAGAGGGATTATTCCTAGGAGTATTAGGATCAATTATTCCAATTGGCTTAATTCTAGTTACGTATAATTCACTACAAAGTGTGTTTAACGAAAAACTTGGCGGAACAATTTTCGAACTTCTACCATACAGTCCTTTCGTATTCCAATTAGCTGGTTTACTAGTGTTAATCGGGGCTTTAATCGGTATGTGGGGAAGTGTAATGTCAATTCGTCGCTTCTTAAAAGTATAAAAAGTTGCAAACATAATTCGTACAAGCTTATCATATAGTAGAAATAGGTAAAGGCATCACACACTGTGTGATGCCTTTTGCTACACCACCTGTGTGTTTTGGAAAGGGGAATTCCGCATTGAAACGTAGAGTTGCAATTATTGGAATGGTTGTTGCATTTTTAATTGGTGCTGGCGGAATGTTTGCAGGTATGTCTTTATTTGGGGTTAACCCAGCAGAAGTAACGCAAACAATTTCGAGTGGAAACGCTAGCACCTCACAAGGGAATTTGGCAAAAATTAATGAGGCGTATGCACTAATTGATTCACGTTATGTGGAAGACGTGAAGGATGACAAGTTAGTCGAAGGTGCAATACAAGGCATGTTGTCTACGCTGAAGGACCCTTATTCCACGTATATGGATAAAGAAACGGCTAAACAGTTTAGTGAATCGCTTGATCCTGAGTTAGAGGGGATCGGGGCTGAGGTGAACAAAACGGACGGTAAGCTTATTATCGTATCTCCAATTAAAGGCTCACCGGCAGAAAAGATTGGAATTAAACCGAATGACCAAATTTTATCTGTAGATGGAAATAGTGTGAAAGATTTATCACGTGAAGAAGCAGTATTAAAGATTCGTGGTAAAAAAGGAACGACTGTCGCGATTGAAATTAAGCGTGCAGGAGTAGCTGATCCGATTGTATTTAAAATTAAGCGTGAAAAAATTCCAATCTTCACAGTGTTTAGTTCTGTGAAACAAGAGAGTGGAAAAGATATCGGTTATATGCAAATCACTTCTTTTGCTGAAAATACGGCGAAAGAATTTAAGGATCAGTTAAAAGAGTTAGAGAAGAAAAATATAAAAGGCTTAGTTATTGATGTGCGTGGTAATCCTGGTGGCTACTTAAATAGTGTAGAAGAGATACTAGGGGAAATTATGACGGATAAAAAGCCGATGCTACAAGTAGAGCAACGAAATGGTGAGAAAAAGAAATTCTCTACGGAACTGAAAGAGAAAAAGCCATATCCAATTTCAGTATTAATTGATAACGGAAGTGCTTCTGCTTCTGAGATTTTAGCGGGTGCGCTAAAAGAGGGAGAAGGATACGATTTAATTGGTGAAAAAACGTTTGGTAAAGGTACTGTTCAGCAAGCCGTTCCATTTAAAGATGGCAGCAACATTAAATTAACGATGTTTAAATGGTTAACACCGGATGGAAACTGGATTCATAAAAAAGGAATCGCGCCAACAGTAGAAGTGAAGCAACCAGATTATTATCATGCGACACCAATTCAAATTGAAAAGACACTTTCATACAATTCAAATGATGTGCAAGTAAAACACGCGCAAGAAATGCTTAAGAGTTTAGGATATGTACCAGGACGTGAAGATGGATACTTTAGTAAAGAGACAGAATCAGCGCTGAAAGCATTCCAAAATGCGAATGAGATGGAAGCGACAGGACAGCTGGATAAAAAGACAGCTGAGGCGATTCAAACTAAAATTATTGAAAAAATCCGTTCTGGAGAAAACGATCTACAATTACAGTCAGCATTAAAGTTAATAGTGAAATAAAAAGAAATACAGGCAGTTTGCTGCCTGTATTTTTTTGTGTTAAACAAACGTTTGTCCAGTTATGATAATATAAAAAGAAAGAATGATATAAATGGTGGTGATTGGGTTCGTGGAGGCATGGATTTTTGAAATAATGCGGGCAGTTGGACGTTTTTTCTTACACCCTGCTGTCTATGTATTTTTAATAAGTAGTATCTTCGTTGGATACTTACGTATGTTACGAGAACGAAAGGATTTTTCCTTTAAAGTTTATGATATTTGGTTTGAACTGCGAACATCTCTATTTGCGGGAGTTGGATACGGATTAATCGTATCTATTATTACAATTGGACTTGGCCTTGTTGTTTCCAAAACGAGCTTATGGGTCATCTTACTTTGGACGTTATTATTTGGATTAACTGCTATGTATCGATATTTATCAGCAGCTTATACATTTAGTATCGCAATTGTATGCGTTCTATTATCTTCTAAGCTACCAGTTTCCTTCTTACAGCTTGGAGAAGGGGAAGAGAGTACGATTGTATCTCTTGCTATTTTACTAGGTGTCATGCTCGTTGTAGAGGGCTTGTTGATTTCTAAAAATGCAGTAGGATATTCTACGCCGAAGATTCGTAAGGGTAAGCGTGGGCTAAAGATTGGTTTACACGAATCAAAGCGTTTATGGATCGTTCCTATTTTTATTCTTGTACCAGGTGATGCAGTAACACAGTTTATTTCATGGTGGCCTGTCGTTTCAATCGGTTCACATACCTATTCTCTATTCCTCGTTCCATTTTTAATTGGATTTATGAGAAAGATTAGAAGTTATGAGCCAACAGAAGCTTTATTATTCACAGGAAGACGTGTCTACGGATTAGCAGGAATTGTACTTGTTTTAGGAATCGCAAGTTATTGGTGGCACGTACTTGCCATTATCGCAATGGGAGTCGCAATGCTTGGGCGTTTCACAATTTCCATGCAAGAAAAAATTGCGGATGAGACAAGACCGGCGTACTTCGCTGCACGTAATGATGGGCTTGTTGTATTAGATACAATCCCGAATACAATTGGGGCAGAGCTGAATTTACTGCCTGGAGAAGTAATTACGAAAGTAAATGGAGTCATTCCAGGAAGCGCTGAGGAATTTTATGATGCACTTCAAACGAAGACGACGGGAGCATTTTGTAAGTTAGAAGTATTAGATACAAATGGAGAGCTTCGCCTTGCTCAAACGGCATTATACGCTGGGGGACATCATGAATTAGGTATTGTATTTGTTCAGCAGGAGCATGAGTGGGATTCGGAAGCGATGTAATAATAAAATGAAAGAAGAGGTTATATAACATTGTAGTTATATAGCCTCTTCTTTTTTGATTTACGGTTTTACTTGAGTGTAATGTTGCACAACAAACTCACGAAACGTTTGTGCAGCAAGTGATAAGTAGTGTTTTTCATTCCATACTAAATGAGGCGTCCATTGGCAAACGGGCTCTTCAATATGGAGAAGCGTTAGCGGGGGTAATTCCTTTTTTGCTGCGATTGGTAAAAAAGCAACGCCAAGTCCAGTGCGTACTAAGCCGCTTATTGCTGCAGGTTCATCTCCTTCACATACAATGTTAGGCGTAAACCCAGCTTGTCTGCAGAAATTGTCTGTAATCTCACGGAAGCTATACCCTGGTTTTAGGGAGATAAAAGGATCATTTGCTACTTCACTTAGCTTGATACGATCGCGATCTTTGAGTCGATGTGTACTTGGTACAGCTAGTACGATCTCTTCGGTCATTAATGGAAGACTATAGACTCCTAGTCGATCAATAGGTGAAGGTGTGAGACAAAAGTCGATTTCGCCTTTTTCAAGAAGCTGAATTTTTAATTCTTCTGTAGATGCTTGTGTTATGCGGAAGTTAATGTGTGGATATAGGGCTAGGAAAGGTGCTAGCAATTCAGAGACCCGATTTAAAGTTGTAGTAGCTACTACAACACTTCCTTGTTCTAATCCAGCCATATCTGTAACTTGTCGTTTGCCTACTTCGAGTGCCTCAAGGGCTGTATCCACTTGCTTGAGAAAAGCCTTTCCGAAAGTGTTTAGACGGATTTTTCGTCCGATTCGATCAAATAAGGGAACCCCTAACTCTTCTTCTAATCGAGAGATAGTAACGCTTAAAGCTGGTTGGGAGATATGAAGTTCTTGTGCCGCTTTTGTTATATGTTCCGTCCGAGCGACTGTCTTAAAATACTTGAGCTGCAGCAATTCCATAAATTATGTTCACCTTCTCTTATATACTCGAAGTTATTAATATGATAGTTATTTTATATTTTTGTTTATCAATAATCAATTTTATAATAGGAGTGTGAAAAGAAATACTATAAGAATTTATATATAGATAAAAAATGAGGTGGATGATTTTTGGATATTCAAAAATATTTAGAGCATATTCAATCTGAAAAAAGAGAGGTAAGTTTCTCTTACTTATCTCATCTTCAAAAGCAACATGTACTCAACGTTCACTTTGAGAATCTTGATATTCTTGCAAGAAAACCTCTATCTTTGCGTGAAGAAGATTTATATCAAAAAATTGTTCATGCGAAGAAGGGTGGCGTGTGCTACGAGTTAAACGGAATATTTTATTTTCTGCTAAAAGAATTAGGATTTGATCCCTATCTTATGGCAGGAACTGTATATGTAAGAGAAGGAATTTGGGCTCTTGAAAATGCTCATTTATTCATAATCGCACCAATTGATAATAAAGAGTATTTGGTGGATGTAGGCATGGGCGGTAATTCACCGAGAATTCCTGTTCCGTTGAATGGAGAGGAAGTTGTGGATAGTGATGGTCTTTACCGAGTAAATAAAGACGAGACAACATCATTTTATTATTTGCAAAAAAAGACGGATGATGATTGGGAGATGCTATATCGATTTGAACAGCCGTCTCATAAATGGAACTTGGAAAACATTCATCCAATTTGTGTCTTAACTGAAACAGCTCCAGAATCAATGTTCAATAAGGTGTATTTCCTTTCACGAGTTACAGAAAATGGGCGCATCACCTTGTTAGGAGACACACTGATTATTGTTGATGGAAAAGAAAAAACAAAAGAAAAGCTAGAAAAACATGAGATTAAAGAAACTGTTCGTCGTTATTTTCAAATCCAAGTGTAGTGAGGGGATTTTAGGGTGGGTTAATATGTAACTTTAGATCTACAAGTTAAACCGTTTATTGCACAGTTGGAAGTTACCGGATAAGAACAGAGAAGCGAAAGATTTATCAGGAGTATGATAAGTTTTGAACTATTTAAAGGATGTATTTGTGAAAAAATAAAAGGAACGAAACTTATCAGTAGAGCACTTTGGGTTGAATGCGATCCGTAACATATAGAAATGAAGCCTAATTTCTCATGGATATAAATGAGGAGTTAGGCTTTTTAAATTTATCCACTTTTTTAGTTTCATAGACGGATAACTTGAATAATTATTTGATAATGGTTATCATTTAGGGAGTCTTTTTAATTTTGGAAAATGGAGGTAAGATATGCTACGTAAATTTTTTTCTTACTATAAACCGTATAAAGGTTTATTTATACTCGACTTTTCTTGCGCAGTTGTCGCAGGGTTACTAGAACTTGGCTTCCCGCTTATCGTAAATCAATTTATTGATAAGTTATTGCCCGGACAAAACTGGACGCTTATTTTATGGGCTTGTTTCGGTTTACTTGCAGTGTATATATTAAATGCAGGCTTACAATATGTCGTTACATATTGGGGACATATGCTTGGTGTTAACATTGAAACAGATATGAGGCAGAAATTATTTGATCACATTCAAAAGCTATCATTCAGATTTTTTGACAATAATAAAACAGGTCATTTAATTTCACGTCTTACAAACGACTTAATGGAAATTGGGGAAATTGCTCACCATGGGCCAGAAGATTTATTTATCGCTGTTATGACTTTAGTTGGGGCATTCTCATTTATGATGATGATCAACTGGAAGTTAGCGCTATTAACGTTCTTCGTCATTCCATTCCTATTATGGTTGGCACTTTACTTCAATAAAAAAATGACAGGTACGTTTAGACGTCTATTCTCAGACGTTGCTGATTTCAATGCATGTATTGAGAACAACGTTGGCGGTATCCGTGTTGTACAAGCATTCGGAAATGAAAAGTTTGAGAAAGAGCAATTTGCTGTTAACAACGCTCGTTTCCGTACAACGAAATTAATGGCGTATAAAATTATGGCATTAAATTCATCGATTAGTTATATGCTCATGCGTCTCGTAACACTCTTCGTCTTAATATGCGGTACATGGTTTGTTCTGCAAGGTGAATTAACGTACGGTGGATTTATCGGATTCGTTCTATTAACGAATATTTTCTTCCGCCCAATTGAAAAAATTAATGCGGTAATCGAAAGCTATCCGAAAGGAATCGCTGGTTTTAAGAGGTATGTAGAGCTTCTTGAAACAGAGCCAGATATTGTAGACTCTAAAGATGCGATGGAAGTTAAACATGTACATGGTGATATTCAATATAGCAACGTTACATTCGGATATGAAAACAAAGAACCGATTTTAAATGATATTAGTTTGAAAATACATGCAGGTGAAACAGTTGCGTTCGTAGGACCATCAGGAGCTGGAAAAACGACGTTATGTAGTCTATTACCACGTTTTTATGAACAATCGTCTGGATCGATTCAAATTGATGGTATTGATACGAAAGATATGACGTTATCTTCACTTCGTAAGCAAATTGGAATTGTGCAGCAAGATGTGTTCTTATTCTCAGGAACAATTCGTGAAAATATCGCTTACGGAAACTTAAAGGCGTCAGAAGCTGAAATTTGGCAGGCAGTAAAACGTGCGCAGTTAGAAGACTTAATTTACTCACAACCAGACGGTTTAGATACCGTTATCGGTGAGCGTGGTGTGAAACTTTCTGGTGGACAGAAGCAACGTCTAGCGATTGCTCGTATGTTCTTGAAAAACCCGCCAATTTTAATATTAGATGAAGCGACTTCCGCATTAGATACAGAGACGGAACTTGCGATTCAAAAATCACTTGCTGAACTATCTGTCGGCCGTACAACATTAGTTATCGCTCACAGACTTGCAACGATTAAAAATGCAGATCGTATCGTCGTTGTAAATAAAGATGGTATTGCAGAACAAGGTTCACATGATGAATTAATTGAGCAAGGCGGAGGATACAGCAGGTTATACGAAGCACAGTTCAGTTCATAAATATAATTTCTACTGAATTAGCACATCATATAAGTAGATGGAAATCTCATATGGGAGGCTATGAAGCATGATTGTAACAACAACGTCTACAATTCAAGGAAAAGAAATTATTGAGTATATCGATATCGTCAATGGAGAGGCGATTATGGGCGCGAATATCGTTCGTGACCTTTTCGCCTCTGTCCGTGACGTTGTCGGCGGTCGTGCGGGTGCTTATGAAAGTAAATTAAAAGAAGCACGCGACATCGCAATGGAAGAGATGAAAACTTTCGCAAGACAAAAAAATGCGAATGCAATTGTTGGTATCGACGTGGATTACGAAGTAGTTCGCGAAGGAATGCTAATGGTTGCAGTGAGCGGAACTGCTGTCCGTATTTAAAGTGAAAAGCCGTGCTGATGCACGGCTTTTTCACTTTTATTAATGCTATTCTATGTCGAAGTTCCAATATTTCTTGGGAAATGCGGAAGGCCTTGTCGAGATATAGGGAAGACATTAGAGCGCTTCTTTACATTTCTGGATTTGAACTAATAATGTTTCGTATTCTTGTTCGAGAGATGGGATATCATCGTGATGATTTGGCATGGAAATTCGGCCGATAATTTCTGTTAATTTTGTTTGTAATCGTAATAATTCTTGTTCAGTTACGTTTACAGAATCCCCGGTGGTTCTTTTTGTGTATTGCTCGTAATTACCGTGGAATATTCTTGGTTTACTCTCATCTACTTGTAGAATATGGTCTGCAACAGAGCGAATAAAGGCACGGTCATGGCTAATGAAAAGTATTGTGCCAGGATATTCTTGTAACATGATTTCTAATTCTTCTTGCGTCGCTAAGTCTAAATAGTTTGTCGGTTCATCGAGCAGAAGCATATTATAGTTTCCTAAAAATACTTTTGCGAGTGCGACCTTCATTCGTTCGCCGCCACTTAAGACATGTACAGGTTTATGAACATCTTCACGGCGGAATAAAAGCCGTGCAAGTATTGTTCTAACGAATGCTTCTGTATAGTTGGTTTCTTCTAGAACGTTCTCTAAAATGGTTTTATCTGTTTTTAAAATTGATAGTGTTTGTTCAAAGTATCCAATTTTACAACTTTTCGAAAGCTGAATGCCACGCTCGTTTGCGAGAAGCATGTTGAACAAAGTTGTTTTGCCGCTTCCGTTTGCACCTAAAATAGCAAGTTTTGCACCAGGGGCAATAGTTCCATTCATATTTTTAAATAGTGTGCGGTCGCCTATTTTCTTTGTTGCTTTATTGAACTGTACTGCCACTTTACTATGAATGGGTGTATGGTATTGCACGTCAAACTGAGTCTGAGAAAGATCCTTTGACTTTTCTTTCTTTTCTAGTTTTTCGAGACGTGTTTCTAGTGCGTTCGCTGCTTTGCTAACCTGTTCTTGGCCATGAGCCCCGCTTAACTTATAAAGTTTAGATTCAGATGAACTGAAGCGAGTTGGGATTTTTGTCATATTAGAAGCACGTTGCTTTTTTTGTGAAATTGATTGCTCTAAACGATTTTTTTCTTGTATATATTGATCATATTCTGCTTGTTTTTGTGTTCGTTCACGTTCTTTTTGCCTTCGATAGTTGGAATAGTTTCCTTTATACTCTTGAATCGTCCCGTCTTCAATTTCAATAATTTTTGTACATATATTATCTAGAAATTCACGATCATGCGATATTAAAACAAGTGACCCTTTATAAGATAAAAGTGCCTTTTCTAATTGCTCTGTACCAACCATATCTAAGTGGCTTGTTGGTTCATCAGCAAATAAAATTCCTGCATCTTGTTCGAGAGCATGAGCAATCTTTAGCCGCATTCGTTCACCACCGCTCATTGCATCTGTAACGTTTGAAATACTCCATTTTCCTTTTGCGAGAGCAGAAGTGGTTTCCGGTAGTTCCTCGCTAAGTTGAGGAATGATGCTGATAGAACTATGATGAGTTACTATGCCTTTGTCAGCTTCTATTTCTTTACTTAATATTTGTAATAACGTAGATTTACCAGCTCCGTTGACTCCGACAATTCCTATGCGATCCTGTGCTTGAATTTCCAGTGACGGTAACGTAAATAGTGTGCGATCACCAAAGCTCTTTTCAATATTGCGTGCGAATAAAATAGTCATAAAAAAACCTCCCTAGTTTCACTAGAGAGGATAAACGTCGCCCTTGCATGTAAAAAATCGTACATAAATAAACGATTTTTTTACATGATCGTTTCGAAAGAAAGTATCGACAAATGGACAGACTAATCCCCTGCTAGTTTTCATCATTTTTTGTTCACTATTTGTGATGGATGAAATAAATAAGAGAATTAGAACTTCATTGGTCAAAGTACCTTCCTTTCATAATGTTACTTTTATTGTATGCGCATACAAAATGGTTTGTCAAACTTATTTCTATTTACTGTTTTTGAACTTATTATTATACAATTGTACTTTTGCTAGAGCCTCAGCATCATTTTTGATTTCATCCAATCCATTCGCATCCCCAATAACATACCCTTCAAATGATGAACCAACAAAATCAAAGATATATTGAAACTGAGCAATAAGCGGTAATGCTTTCAGCTTTGGATTGTCTCCGCCAACGATGACAACGTACATTTTTTTACCTTTCATTTTTTCTTTGAAATGAAGGGATGTATCGCGTAAGCTTTGTGACCAGCGATCGACGAAGTTTTTCATATGACCGCTCATTCCATACCAGTATAGCGGTGTAGCAAAGATAATTGTGTCGTGCTCTAACATACGCTCGATTAACTGCTCGTAGTCATCATTTACAGGTTGGAATCCTTCTGCATCATGACGTTGGTCTGTAATAGGATGGACTGTATGGTCTTGCAAGTAAATTTGTTCTGTTTCAATTCCATCGATCATCGTATGTGTTAAAGCTTCTGTATTGCCATTTTGTCTTGAACTGCCATGTATAACAAACATGTAATCATTCCTTTTCTTTTGCTTGTTTTAGGAGTGAAACGTGTTTTTGCAAATTCGTTTGAATGCTGGAAAGTAATGAGATTTGCTTCGTTACTTCATTGAGTTTATCTTCATAAAGCGTAAGGATACTGCTGCAAGGATTTTCGTACAGGTGTGGTTCAATTTCAAGGCAACGCAGCATCCTTGCCGTCTCTTCTAAATTTAAGCCAATTTGTAAGTACATTTGAATAAGTTCTACTTTTTTGATGGCATTTTCATCAAAATCACGGTAGCCATTTGTGAGGCGTTTAGAAGGGAGTAATCCCTTTTCCTCATAATGTCTTAGTGATCTTTCGCTAACGCCAGTTTCTTTTGATAACTCTCCAATTCGCAACGTGTTTCACTCCTTTTAAACGTATTGTAAACCTTCACACTAATGTGAAGGTCAACTCTGTTTTTTCGCAAAAGAATCTACATGATTTAAAAACACTTGAATAGCTTTAGACTGAATAAAGTATTTGCCACGCACGATGGAGAAGGGACGGATGAGTTGTTCATTTGGAACTTCGACGTGGAATAGCTCTTTTGCCAGTAGCTCTTTCCGTACAGTCCAATCAGAAAGGATAGCGATGCCAAGCCCAGCACTAACTGCTTCCTTCACGCTTTGAATACTACTGAATGTAAAGAATCGTTTCATTTTTAAATGGTGTTGATGAATAAAGCGATCACTATAAGCACGTGTTCCAGAACCACTTTCTCTTAATACCCATACTTGATCTTGGAGTGTGTTTTCATTTATTTCATTTGTGTGGAGCAGTGGATGATTTGGCGGAACGACGAGCTTCATTTCATCTTGCATAAATGTTTCAACGTCAACATCGGCATATACGACTTGCCCTTCCACTAAGCCGATATCAATTTGATTAGAGCGAAGGCTTTGCAAAACGTCTTCTGTATTTGAGATAAAAGTATGAACTTCGACGTGTGGATTTTCATTCGCATAGTTAGCTAGTATTTTTGGAAGTAAGTATTCGCCAATTGTAAAACTAGCACCGATGCGAAGAGTTCCTGTTACAACGTTATGTAATTCGTTAATTTCTTGTTTAGCATCTTCGTAAAGAGAGAGCATTTGCTTTGCGTGTATATATAAAATGTTTCCAGCCTCTGTCACTTGAACGTGCTTAGGAGAGCGCTGAATAAGTGTAGTGCCAAATTCGTTTTCTAAGTTGCGTATGTGCATACTTACGCCAGGCTGTGAAAGGTTTAATAATTCTGCTGCACGGGAGAAGTGTTTCTGTTCAACGACAGTAACAAAAATCTTTAAAATGTCTACGTTCATATAATGGGATCCTTTCGTTTTTCTATCATCTTATCATAAGTATTTCTGATGATAGAGATTCAATATTGATATTAAACTTATTATAGAAACTCTCTTATAATGTAAGTAGAAAGAACATGCATGTTCCAATACGATTATTGGGGTGGTACAAAGTGGAACAAACACTTGTTATACAAAAGAAAAAGGGCTTTGGATTTTCGCAAGGAATTGGGATTACATTATTAATCGCAATTGCCGCGAAATATTTAGCAGAGCTTCCATTTTTAAATATTATGGGACAATTAGTAATTGCTATTCTAATTGGGATGGTTTGGCGAGCAACTATCGGAGTTCCGCAAGAAGCGATAGTTGGAACGAATTTCGCGAGTAAGAAGTTGCTTCGCTTTGGGATCATCTTACTTGGAATGCGGTTAAATCTTGTTGATATTGCGAAGGCGGGACCGAAAGTATTGGTCATCGCAGCGGTTGTTATTACATTTACGATTTTCGTTGTATATGGGCTAACGAAAGTATTTAAGGTAGAAAAGAAACTCGGAATTTTAACAGCGTGCGGAACAGCAATTTGCGGCGCGGCTGCGGTCGTGGCAATTGCACCGCAAGTGAAAGCGAAGGATGAAGAAACGGCAGTTGGGGCAGCAATTATTGCAATTTTAGGTACAATATTTACACTTATTTATACGCTATTATACCCAGTGCTTGGCTTCTCACCGTACGGTTACGGTGTATTCTCAGGTGCGACGCTGCACGAAATCGCTCATGTCATCGCAGCTGCGGCGCCAGGAGGAAGTACGGCTGTAGACATCGCAGTTATCGTGAAATTAACGCGCGTTGCAATGCTTGTGCCAGTAGCGATTTTAATTGGATTATGGTTTGGTAAGAGTGAAGGCAGCGAGGAAAAAAAATCGTGGCGTGACCTTCCAATTCCGTGGTTCATCTTCGGATTTTTAGCGATGAGTGCAGTGCATTCGCTCGGGGTTATACCAGAAGTTGTTGCCGGATACATTGTTGTCATTGCTTACATGCTTATTGCAATGGCGATGGCGGGTCTTGGTTTAAATGTAGAGTTTAAAACGTTCCGTAAGTTAGGAAGTAAGGCATTCGTGGCGGGGCTGATCGGCTCGGTTTTTCTTTCTATTCTTGGATACGTTCTTGTATATGTATTAGGATTTATGTAGTAGGACGAAGAAGCTGTTCCAAAAGATATTTTGGGACAGCTTTTTTTATATTTATAGTGCTACGGGTGTCGATATATTAAAAAAATAGCTGATATAAATTGAATTACGCTTGTACTTTGTTAGAGAAGGTGATCAGTGAAACGTTTTTCTGAAATTTGTAGAGATATCTTTACTTATAACTGGAAAATATTTATAATTAAAGTAAAGATATCTTTACTTTCGAAGGTGGAGCCTATGGGTGTGAAAAATAAAATAAAAGAGTTAAGAAAGCAACATCATATAACACAAGTGGAAATGGCAAAGGCGATGCAGGTGACACGGCAGACAATCGTGGCGATTGAAAACCATCATTACAACCCGAGTCTAGAGTTATCCCTAAAAATCGCCAAATATTTTGGGGTGAAGGTGGAGGAAATATTTACGCTAGAGTAAGGGGAGAAAAAATGGAAGATACTAAAAAGTTATTTATCGGTGCGACTTTTGGATTGTTTTTGGGAGACATTGTAGTTCATATTATGAATCCGGCTATACCAATTTTACCGCTCGTAGTGAGTAACGTTTTAGCAATTGTATTTTTGATAGTGTATTCGTATTACAAAAAGCGTAAGTACAAAAAAGAAGAACTTCCAGATATAGATGAGCGAGTAAATGAAAACATAAAAAAGTATGTAAATGTCTCATTTGTATTCGCGTTTCTATTGCTTATTGTTTATATTGTTGCGAGCAAAGCAATAGGTAGAGCTGTTATACCAGTGCAAGAAATATTTATGATATGTAGTTCCTTATTTGCGGGTAATCTCATCATAGGAGTCATGATAGGAAAACGGGCATAGAGATAGGAGGAATGAAAAATGCAAGATGAGTTTGAGAGATTTCAGTCGGATAAAGCGTTTAAATATGTAGGATTATTTTTTACGATTAGTTTAGCGATATGGAGTTTATATAATTTAATTGTTGATGGAAATGCTGGTATGCCGTTTGTTTTATTTGTACTAGGGCAGTGGGTGTATTTTCTTGTGAACTATTGGCCGAAGTGGAAATATAGAAATCAAAAAGAGGTCGATCATGTATGAGTAAGCGAGATGTTATACGGTTCATAGGAAGTTTGTTTTTAGCGGGTCTTGTTTTAAATGTGAGTTTAATGATTTTAAGCATTTCGTGGGGAACTATTTTTATATCGAATGTAGCACTAGTCATTTTATATAGTATTGCTGAATATAGAGAACAGAAGCGTTTGAAAGAAGAGGGAGTACCGTCAATTGATGAGCGAGTTGTGAACAAGATGAAGTCATATTTTACGATTAGTATTACAAGCTTCGTGTTCTTGTTCATTATGTATCTTTGTGTAAATAAGTATGTAGATAGGCAAGCAGTACATGTAAATGAGTTATTATATATTGCTATTTTTGGTTTATTAATAAGTATGGCATCGACGAGTGTGTTAGCAACAAGGAATAGATAGAAAAAGGGGAACTGGGATGGGATTACCGGTGTTATGTGTCGCTACGGCTATTTTTGCTTTGTTTTGGGGAATGCAGAACTTCTCTCGTTATCCAGTGCCAAGTATTTGTATTATGCTCGGTACTGTAGGTTTATCATATTATTTATTAGTTTCAGCTCATTATCATAAAACAGCAACGAGTGTTGTTGTTGGAGCACTTATTTTATTTTGTGGGCGCGCTATACAAAAGGGATTATTTCCGTAAAAGCTGTTTATACAAAGAGTATAAATAGCTTTTTGTATTTTTTTTACAAAAGTCTTGAAAGTTACGTAACGTCATCTTTTATAATGAAGGGGAAGAGGTGATAGTAGTGATTTCAATACAACAATTGACGAAAGAGACAGGGATAACAGTACGTACATTACGTTATTATGATCAAATAGATTTATTAAAGCCGAGCGGGAAAACGGAGGGTGGACATCGGTTATATAGTGAAATTGATGTCATTCGACTACAACAAATTTTGTTTTTAAAGGAAATGGGATTTTCATTAAAAGAGGCTGCGAATATGTTAGTAAAAGGTGAGGTTAACTTAAAGGATTCTCTTGAAAAACAACTTCGATTTGTACAGGAAGAACAAAAGAAATTTAATCGAATGGAGCGTGTTTTACAAGCTGTTGTTTATTCGGTAGATGTGGAGGGAGAACTTGATTGGAAAGTTATGTTTGAACTTATTCAGCTTTCGAAACAGTCGTCTCGTATACGTGAAATATTTCAAAATGAAGTATTTTCAAAGGAAGAACAAAAATTGCTTCATAACTTGCCGAATATGAGTGAAGAAGATCCGAATGTTTTAGAATGGGTAGATTTATTAAAGCAATTACGTACTTTTATGAAAGACGGTAAAGAAGCCGCGAGTGATGAGGTACAAGGGGCAACGAAGAGCTTAATGCAGAAGTGTTTAGAAATGGCCAATGGTGACGAAGCGTTTTTAGATAAGTTATGGGAAGTTAGAAAATCGAAGGAAGATTCACAGAAAATGAGCATGTATCCAATTGAAGAAGAACTTTTATTATATATGGATGAAGCTTTTCGTATATATGATGAAAAGGAGAGGGATAAATGAGTATACTTGCAGAATATCGTTGGTACTTTTTAATTGGGGCAGAGATTGTATTTTGGTTATCGGCTATCGGTTTCTTTTTACTTCGTTACGGATTCCGTTTGAAAAAGGCAAGTTTTATTATGGGGATTGTACTCCTCGTAAATGAAGTGTTTATTTTAACTTTAGGGGTAGTGGACTATTATCAAACAGGGAAGTTCTCTAATTTTCAAATCATTACTGTAATTATCTTATTGTATGCAGTTTTCTACGGGAAAAAGGATTTGAAGAAGCTTGATATATTTGCGCAAAAGCTAGTTGCGAAATGGCGGAATGAACCGGCGCCTATTATTGAAGAACAGGTAGAATTAACAGGTATGGCCTATGCGAAGCAGGAAATAAAAAATTGGATATTGCATCTTGTTTTATTCGTTGTTGTGCATATTTTCTTTTTCTTTCTGTACGGTTTTGTCCCGTTTGAACAATGGGGTAATTGGTTAGAAACGGGGATTGTTTTAAATAAAGCAGCGAGTCGTGTTAGCCAAGTTTGGGCGATTATATTTTTAGTGGATACAGTTATTTCATTTTCATATGTTCTTTTCCCGAAGAAGGAGAAAGGAAAAGAGAAGCTACTTTCGTAGAGGAAAGTAGCTTTTTCTAGTATACCAATAGTTTGTATAGGAGAGGATGACAATAGGAAAAACAGGTTTTATATGCTTATTTCTCTTTAGTTTAGTAGCATGCTCACAATCTAACATTACAATTGATAAGAAGAATGATGTTGTTGTAAAGGGAACAGAAATTTCTAATCTAGATAAATTTGAAAAGTTCGTTTTGAATGTGGAACAAGGGGAAGTTGATAAAATAAGAATTGTACATTATACACATGAAGGTGATCCGGTTTTTCAAACGTTAGAGTATAGTGGGACAGATATAATTCATATATTAGATAATAGGCAAGATCGATTTGCTGGTAATCATACAGATATAGATGAAGATAGCTGTAAAAGGATTGTTAAAGAGCAGCGTGAATTACAAACGGCTTATAGGTTAATAGACTGTGTGAATGAAAATGGGCGCAATGGATATGATTTATTATATGTACCTAAAAAATAGAGTTAGTAGAGGAAGGAAGTTTTGGCTCCTTCCTTTTTCTATGTATATATTGTCGAAAGTTTTACCGAATATCTGTTCGTTTTCTTGGTTTTTTTATGAGCATTCGTGGTAAAATGGGAATACAGATTTTTTACGAGGAGGTCGGTTTTGTTTGGAACATCAATTTGAAATTATTTCAGCGTATTCCCCGCAAGGTGATCAGCCGGTAGCTATAGAGAAGCTTGTAGAGGGAATTAATAGTGGAAAGAAAAAGCAAGTGTTGCTTGGAGCGACAGGAACGGGTAAGACATTTACGATTTCAAATGTCATTAAAGAGGTGCAGAAGCCAACACTTGTCATGGCTCATAATAAAACGTTAGCAGGACAGTTATATAGTGAGCTGAAAGATTTTTTTCCGAATAATGCAGTTGAATATTTTGTTAGTTATTACGATTATTATCAGCCAGAAGCGTATGTGCCGCAAACAGATACGTTTATTGAAAAAGATGCGCAGATTAATGATGAAATCGATAAATTGCGTCACTCAGCAACATCTGCACTATTTGAACGGGATGATGTGATTATTGTTGCGAGTGTTTCTTGTATATACGGTTTAGGTTCTCCAGAAGAATACCGCGAGTTAGTTGTTTCACTTAGAGTTGGTATGGAAAAGGACCGCAATCAATTGCTTCGTGAACTTGTTGATGTACAGTATGGACGTAATGACATTGATTTCAAGCGTGGTACATTCCGTGTGCGCGGAGATGTAGTTGAAATCTTCCCAGCATCACTTGATGAGCATTGTATTCGAATTGAATTTTTCGGCGATGAAATCGATCGTATTCGCGAAGTAAATGCGTTAACAGGTGAAGTATTAGCAGAACGTGATCATGTAGCAATCTTCCCAGCATCTCACTTCGTTACACGTGAGGAAAAAATGAAGGTCGCTATTGAAAATATCGAAAAAGAATTAGAAGAGCGTTTAAAGGAATTAAATGATAATGGCAAGTTGTTAGAAGCGCAGCGTATAGAGCAACGTACACGTTATGATTTAGAAATGATGCGTGAGATGGGCTTTTGTTCAGGGATTGAAAATTATTCCCGTCATTTGACACTTCGTCCAGCGGGGGCAACGCCATATACGTTATTAGACTATTTCCCGGAAGATTTCTTAATCGTTATGGATGAGTCGCACGTATCAGTACCGCAAGTAAGAGCGATGTATAACGGGGACCAAGCACGTAAACAAGTGCTTGTAGATCATGGATTCCGTCTGCCATCAGCTTTAGATAATAGACCGCTTACGTTTGATGAGTTTGAAGGGAAAACGAATCAAGTTATTTACGTTTCAGCAACGCCAGGACCGTACGAGTTAGAGCAGGCACCGGAAGTAATAGAACAAATTATTCGTCCAACAGGGCTTTTAGATCCACCAATTGATATACGACCAATTGAAGGGCAAATTGATGATTTATTAGGAGAAATTCAAGATCGCATTGCAAAAAATGAACGTGTATTAATTACAACTTTAACGAAGAAGATGTCAGAGGATTTAACAGACTACTTAAAAGATGTAGGAATTAAAGTGAACTATCTTCACTCTGAAATTAAAACGTTAGAACGTATTGAAATTATCCGTGATCTTCGCCTTGGTAAGTTTGACGTACTTGTCGGTATTAACTTATTACGAGAAGGATTAGATATTCCAGAAGTATCACTTGTAGCTATTTTAGATGCTGATAAGGAAGGGTTCTTGCGTTCAGAGCGTTCATTAATTCAAACAATCGGTCGTGCAGCACGTAATGAAAACGGCCGCGTTATTATGTATGCAGATCGTATAACAAGATCAATGGGAATTGCAATTGAAGAAACGCAGCGTCGTCGTACTATACAAGAAGCTTACAATAAAGAGCATGGTATTACGCCGAAAACGATTCAAAAAGGTGTGCGTGATGTTATCCGTGCAACGACAGCTGCTGAAGAGCCGGAAATGTATGAAGCGGCACCAGCTAAGAAGATGACGAAAAAAGAGCGTGAAAAGACAATTGCGAAGATGGAAGCAGAGATGAAAGAAGCAGCAAAAGCGTTAGATTTCGAGCGTGCAGCTGAATTGAGAGATTTACTATTAGAATTAAAAGCGGAAGGGTGAAAAGAGTGAGCGTGAGTAAGGATTTTATTGTTGTAAAAGGTGCTAGAGCACATAACTTAAAAAATATTGATGTAACCATTCCGAGAAATCAGCTTGTTGTTGTAACGGGATTGTCTGGTTCAGGGAAGTCATCATTAGCGTTTGATACGATTTATGCAGAAGGGCAGCGCAGATACGTAGAATCGTTATCTGCGTATGCGCGCCAGTTTTTAGGACAAATGGATAAGCCAGATGTAGATACGATTGAAGGATTGTCACCAGCGATTTCAATCGATCAAAAAACGACGAGTCGTAATCCTCGTTCAACAGTTGGAACGGTCACAGAGATTTATGATTATTTACGTTTATTATTTGCGCGAATTGGTACGCCGATTTGTCCGAATCATGGCATTGAAATTACGTCACAAACAGTAGAGCAAATGGTAGACCGTGTACTTGAATATCCTGAACGTACGAAATTACAAGTGTTAGCTCCTATCGTTTCTGGGCGTAAAGGTGCGCACGTGAAAGTGCTTGAAGATATTAAGAAGCAAGGGTATGTTCGTGTACGTGTTGATGGTGAAATGCTTGATGTATCTGAAGATATTGCGTTAGATAAAAATAAGAAGCATTCTATCGAAGTTGTAATTGACCGTATTGTTGTAAAAGAAGGGATTGCAAGCCGTCTTGCGGATTCTCTTGAAAGTGCATTAAAGCTTGGCGGGGGCCGAGTGTTAATTGATGTAATGGGAGAAGAGGAACTTCTATTTAGTGAACATCATGCTTGTCCGCATTGTGGTTTTTCAATCGGAGAATTAGAGCCGCGCATGTTCTCATTCAACAGTCCATTCGGGGCGTGTCCTTCTTGTGATGGACTTGGTTCAAAGTTAGAGGTGGATTTAGAACTTGTCATTCCGAATTGGGATTTATCATTAAATGAACATGCGATTGCGCCTTGGGAGCCGACAAGCTCACAATATTACCCACAGCTTTTACAATCTGTATGTAATCATTACGGCGTTGATATGGATATGCCTGTGAAAGATATACCGAAAGATTTATTTGATAAAGTGTTGTACGGAAGCGGTGAAGAGAAAGTTTATTTCCGCTATGTAAATGAATTTGGTCAAGTAAAGGAAAATGAGATTTTATTTGAAGGTGTTATTCCAAATATCGAACGTCGTTATCGTGAAACGAGTTCTGATTATGTCCGTGAGCAAATGGAAAAGTATATGGCAGAGCAAGCTTGTCCGAAGTGTAAAGGTGGACGCTTAAAGCCTGAGAGTTTAGCTGTTTTCGTTGGTGATAAAACGATTGCTGATGTAACGAAGTATTCTGTTCAAGAAGTACAGGAATTCTTCTCGAATGTGGAGCTAACGGAGAAACAACGAACAATTGCTCATTTAATTTTAAGAGAAATCCAGGAGCGCGTTGGATTCTTAGTGAACGTCGGTTTAGATTATTTAACGTTAAGTCGTGCTGCAGGAACTTTATCAGGTGGTGAGGCGCAGCGTATTCGTTTAGCGACACAAATCGGTTCTCGTCTTACTGGCGTACTTTACATTCTTGATGAGCCTTCAATCGGTTTGCATCAGCGCGATAACGATCGTCTTATTCGCACATTGCAAGAAATGCGCGATTTAGGAAATACGTTAATTGTCGTTGAGCATGATGAAGACACAATGATGGCTGCTGATTATTTACTTGATATCGGACCTGGTGCAGGTATTCACGGTGGCCAAGTTGTATCAGCGGGTACACCAGCTGAAGTGATGCAAGATGAGAATTCGCTAACAGGGAAGTATTTAAGCGGTAAAGAGTTTATTCCGGTTCCACTTGAAAGACGTAAGGGTGACGGACGTAAAGTGGAAATTGTCGGTGCAAAAGAGAATAACTTAAAAAATGCAAAGATGTCATTCCCGCTTGGTACGTTTGTAGCGATAACGGGTGTATCTGGTTCCGGTAAAAGTACGATGATTAATGAAGTACTATATAAATCATTAGCGCAAAAGTTATATAAAGCGAAAGCGAAGCCAGGTACTCATAAAGAAATTAAAGGTCTTGAGCATTTAGATAAAGTAATCGATATTGATCAATCGCCAATCGGGCGTACACCACGTTCTAATCCAGCGACGTATACAGGTGTATTCGATGATATTCGTGATGTGTTTGCACAAACGAATGAAGCGAAAGTGCGTGGATATCAAAAAGGACGTTTCAGCTTTAATGTAAAAGGTGGACGTTGTGAAGCGTGCCGTGGTGATGGAATTATTAAAATCGAAATGCACTTCTTACCAGACGTATACGTTCCGTGTGAAGTTTGTCATGGTAAACGTTATAACCGCGAAACGTTAGAAGTGAAGTATAAAGATAAGAACATTTCTGAAGTGTTAGGGATGACAATTGAAGATGGAGTAGAGTTCTTCGCTAATATCCCAAAAATTAAGCGTAAACTTCAAACGCTTGTAGATGTAGGGCTTGGTTATATGAAATTAGGACAGCCAGCTACTACGTTATCTGGAGGAGAAGCACAGCGCGTGAAATTAGCTTCTGAATTACACCGTCGTTCTACTGGGCGTACGTTATATATTTTAGATGAGCCAACGACTGGTTTGCATGCACATGATATCGCGCGTCTTCTAGAAGTGCTGCAACGCCTTGTTGAAAGTGGCGAGACAGTTCTTGTTATTGAACATAATTTAGATGTAATTAAAACAGCTGACTATATCGTTGATCTTGGACCAGAGGGCGGAGATAAAGGTGGGCAAATCGTTGCCTCAGGAACGCCAGAGCAAGTAGTAAAAGAAGAGCGTTCGTATACAGGTAAGTATTTAAAAGAGATTTTAAATCGCGATAAAGCAAGAATGAAAGAGAAAATAAAAGAAGTAGAATTATCACAATAAGTGTATTCATAAAAACCGAGTGGGAATGACACTCGGTTTTTATTTTATCCCGCTATTTGTGGGCAACCCGATTGGTTTAACTAATAATCAGTGGGGATGAACAAAATCCCCACTGATTAAAAATTCGCTTTATAGGGGGGAGAAGATGGAGTTTATAGATGTTTTAAGAAAGAAAAACATGAAGGTAAGAGAGTTTCAAAGTTGGGGTGTATATTTTCGCAAGCGCTGGGAGGATCATTTTGCAAATCATTTAAGTGATGAGGAAAAAGAAGATATTTTCCTGTATGGAGATAAGTATGCATGTGGGTATCTTTGGCACATATTTAGTTATGAGAAAAAGAAGTGTTTAGAGGGTGAAGAAGCGGAGAACGCGTTTCATAATGAAGTGAAAAAGAATTGTTACATATTCTATCAACATTGTGAGGAAGTCATACTAATAACGGATGCGAGTTTATTACATATGGATGATATATTACGGGAGACGGATGATGCATATAAAGGTGATATCTATATTGTAGACAAAGATTTCACTTGGACCTTTGTGAAAACTCATGAACATAGATGGTGTGGCCCTTATTTTGCGGGGGAAATGTTAGTAGGTATACAAGCATGAAGAGTAGAATAAATTGATATAAGTGTTCGTATGATACTTGCGTTTATTATCTATTAGCGTATGATGAAATATATATGTCAAAAGGATGTGTAAGAAAATGAGATGGATTGTATCACTTCTTGTAAATAGCATTGTGTTAATCGCTGTATCGGGACTTTTAAAAGGGATTGCACCAGACGCGTTTTACGTAGCAAATATACAGACTGCAATTATTGCGAGTATTATTTTGGCTGTTTTAAATGTGTTCGTAAAACCGTTTTTAATTTTAATTACGCTACCGATTACTCTTGTAACTTTCGGGTTCTTCTTAATTGTTATTAATGCGATTACGTTAAAAATAGCAGATTCATTATTAGGAGATGCATTTAATATATCAGGGTTTGGTGTAGCAATCGTTGCGGCAATTTGTATTTCAATTTTTAATATGATTATTGAAAAGGCAATTGTGGAGCCGCTATATGAAAAAAAGAGAAAATGACAAAAAGAAAAACATTTCATGATGTATATGAAATGTTTTTTTCTATTTATTAGAAACCGTATTTCTTGTTTCCAGAAAAAAATGGTACAATATCCGGTAGAATGGAATTTTACATCAAATGAGACTGAACCCGCAGCGGAGTGGAGGTTTATACATATGCCGAAAGTAAGGACGAAAGATTTAATTGAACAATTTCAATTGGAGTTAATAAGTGGTGAAGAAGGAATTCATCGTCCGATTGATACAAGTGATTTATCACGACCTGGAATTGAAATGGCAGGATTTTTCACATATTATCCAGCTGATCGCGTGCAGCTTCTTGGAAAGACGGAGCTTACGTTCTTTGACACATTAACGTCAGAGCAAAAGCAAGAGAGAATGAAAGCGCTTTGTACTGAGGAGACGCCATGTATCATTATAACTCGTAATCAAGATGTACCAGATGAGTTATTACAAGCATCACGTGAATCAGGCATGCCTTTATTACGTTCTGCTCAAACGACAACAAGATTATCAAGTCGTTTAACAAATTATTTAGAAGGTAAGTTAGCACCAACAACAGCTGTACATGGTGTGTTAGTAGATATTTACGGTGTTGGTGTTTTAATTACAGGTCAAAGTGGTGTCGGTAAAAGTGAGACAGCTCTTGAGCTTGTAAAACGTGGTCACCGTCTTGTTGCGGATGATAGTGTAGAAATTCGCCAAGAAGATGAAGACACATTAGTAGGAAGCTCACCAGATTTAATTGAGCATTTATTAGAAATTCGTGGTCTAGGTATCATTAACGTTATGACGTTATTCGGTGCAGGGGCAGTGCGAAATTATAAGCGTATTACACTTGTTATTAATCTTGAAATTTGGGATCAAAAGAAAAATTACGATCGCTTAGGTCTTGATGAAGAGAAGATGAAGATTATTGATACAGAGCTTACGAAGATTACACTTCCAGTTCGTCCTGGTCGAAACTTGGCTGTTATTATTGAAGTAGCAGCGATGAACTTCCGTTTAAAACGTATGGGAGTCAATGCAGCACAACAGTTCTCTGAACGATTAATGAGTGCGATTGAGTTAGGAAATCAGGAGTAAACTTTGGAGAGGGGGGTCATACATATGCTGTTAGGTTCTGTACCACAGCTTGACCGTGTAGCGATTCAACTTGGGCCGTTTCCTGTATATTGGTACGGGATTATTATCGGTACAGGCGTGCTATTAGGTCTTTGGCTAGCAACTCGCGAGGGAGAAAGACTAGGTATTCCAAAAGATACATTTGTTGACCTTGTATTAATTGCAGTACCGATCGCTATTCTATTTGCGAGAATGTACTATGTTATTTTTGAATGGGAATATTACGCGCAAAACCCGAGTCAAATTATTAATATTCGTCAAGGTGGCTTGGCGATTCATGGTGGTTTAATCGGGGCTGTTATTACAGGGATTCTTTTTGCGAAACGACGCGGGGTTTCATTCTGGAAGTTGGCTGATATTGCTGCGCCAAGTATTTTACTAGGACAAGCAATTGGTCGATGGGGAAACTTTATGAACCAAGAGGCGCATGGTGATGAAGTAACGAGACAGTTTTTAGAAGGACTTCATTTACCGGATTTCATTATTAATCAAATGTATATTGAGGGTGTTTACTATCACCCAACGTTTTTATATGAATCATTATGGAATTTTACAGGTGTCATTTTATTACTTGCATTACGAAAAGTGAATTTACGACGCGGGGAATTATTCTTCACATATTTAATTTGGTATTCAATAGGGCGCTTCTTCGTAGAAGGCTTACGTACAGATAGTTTAATGTTAGGACCACTTCGTATCGCACAAGTAATGTCAATTGGACTTGTTGTTATTTCTATTATTTTCATTATCGTGAGACGAAAAATGGGGCAAGCTGATAAAAGATATTCGGAAAATTAGAGAAAAGTAGCATCTTATTATAAGGTGCTGCTTCTTTCATATTCAGGAAAGAGAAGGGACTAAGACAATGAGAATAAATACAGTGTTATTTGATTTAGATGGAACTTTAATTAATACAAACGAACTTATTATTTCTTCTTTTTTACATACGTTACATACATATTATCCAAATCAATATAAGCGTGAAGATGTATTGCCATTTATCGGCCCTTCTTTACATGATACTTTCAGCAAGATTAATGAAAACAAGGTTGAAGAGATGATTACATGTTATCGTCAATTTAACCATGATCATCACGATGAATTAGTAGAAGAATATGAAACTGTATATGAAACAGTTCAAGAGTTGAAGAAGCAAGGCTATAAAGTTGGTATTGTTACAACGAAAGCGAGACAAACAGTTGAGATGGGATTAAGGTTATCAAAGCTTGATGAATTTTTTGATGTTGTCGTGACAATTGATGATGTAGAGCATGTGAAACCACATCCAGAACCACTTCAAAAAGCGCTTGAGTTATTAGATGCGAAACCGGAAGAAGCATTGATGGTTGGGGATAACCATCATGATATTGTTGGTGGACAAAATGCGGGTACGAAAACAGCTGCTGTCTCATGGACGTTGAAAGGTAGAGCGTATTTAGAGGCTTACAAGCCGGACTTTATGCTAGATAAAATGAGTGATTTGCTACCGATTTTGTCTAATATGAACCGTTTATAAAGGTCCAAGTAAGTTAGTAGGGGTGTATTTCCCTACTAACTTACAGTTTCACTTTTTAGTAGAGGAGCGAGTTAAGTGCGACGGACAACGCGCTATCCTGTTTCGGGAGAAAATTCATTATGGAATGTGTATAAAACAGTGTCTTTTTGGAAGGTAATGAAAAACTTTATTATTATCCAAATTGCGCGTTATACACCATTTTTATCCGTCAAGAATTGGTTGTACCGTACATTTTTACGGATGAAAGTCGGAAAGAAAACATCAATTGCGCTTATGGTAGTGCCGGATATTATGTTCCCAGAAAAGATAACTGTGGGAGAGAATTCAATTATCGGCTATAATACAACGCTTTTAGCACATGAATATTTAATTCGCGAATATCGACTTGGAGAGATCTTCATAGGAAATGAAGTGATGATTGGAGCAAATACAACTATATTACCAGGTGTGGAAATTGGGGATGGTGCGATTATTTCAGCTGGCACACTTGTTCATAGAGATGTACCAAGCGGCGCTTTCGTGGGTGGAAATCCAATGCGTGTTATTTATACGAAAGAAGAAATGGATGCTAGAGAAGGTTGATGCTAAAAATGTAACATTTCTCTTCTTTTTTAATGAATAAAAAGGAAATAATTGAGTATAATATACTGTTTTGTTTTTTACGGAATCGTTTATACTTATAGATAGAAGAATGTGTGAACGAAGAAAACAAAAAATTGGAGGATATATGGGGAAAAATCAAGGAATATATAAGGAGAACGGACAAGTTATCTCTTTTAATCAATTAGCGGACTTCTTTTATAAAAAAGGGATGAGAGCTTACAAAGGGCAAAAATTGCAAGATGCAATTAAATATTTTCGAAGAGCGGCACAAAGTGAGAAGGAGCCGTTTATTTTATGCCAATTAGCAACAGTATTATCTGAGGCTGGTGAATATCAAGAGTCGAATCAAATCTTCTTTAAGCTTGTTAGATCTAATCCAGAACTTGAACAATGCTATTATTTTATTGCAAATAATTATGCATATATGGGGCTATTTCAGCAGGCGAAAAAGTATGCGGATCGCTATTTAGAAGTTGCAGAAGAGAAGGAATTTGTAGAAGATACATTAGAATTACTTGAAATTATGGAAGAAGAAGCGATGGGTGAGGAAGAGATTGAGGATGAAGATGATCTAATTGTTATGCAAGAAGAAGCGAATCGTTATATTCGTAACGGACAATTGGAAGAAGCAATTGCTACATTGGAAATTGTTACAAAAGATTATCCGGAATTTTGGTCGGGTCATAATAATTTAGCCATTGCACATTTTCAATCTGGTAATGTAGATAAAGCTCTGAAGTTAACGGAAATGATTTTAGAGAAAAATCCTGGTAATATACATGCGCTTTGTAATACGCTTATTTTCCTATATTCAATTGGAGAGCATAAACAAGTAGAAGCGTTAGCGGAGCAGTTAGTTTCAGTATATCCGATTTCGTTCGAGCATCGTTTGAAACTTGGAACGACACTTGCAACAATTGGTCATTTTGAGCCTGCATATAAATGGTTCAAAGTATTAAAGCGTCAAGGATATGAGGGAGACGTTAGTTTTTATTATTGGTTTGCATATTCTGCTTATATGGTGAAAGATCAGCAAGTAGCTGAAAAAATGTGGCAGCATGTTGTAGAATTGCACCCTGATAAAAAGGGAAAAGAACCGTGGAATGCGCTGAATTTAGCAGATGAAGGACAAAACGTATTATTTGAAGAATTACGAAAATCATTTCAACAAAGTGCGACGCTAGAGGAACAAATGCTAGCTTTATATTTAATGAATGAATTGTCAACGCCAGAGAAGGTGGGATTCTTCTTTGATGTAACGCAGGCGAAGAACGGTGTTCCAATCGTATCGCAACTTGCAAAGTATTTCTTTTTACTTAATAGCCATAAGAGCATTCCAGCTGATTTACAGCAATTTGAACAGTGCGCGCAAATTGCGGATGCTTTATATAATTATACGAAAAAAGATGATGAATTAATCGAAGAGTGTTTACAATTTTGGTTTTGTACGTTCATACGTTTATATACATCTGGGGCAGTTTTTACAAATGTATACGGCTGGTCAGCTGCGGTTGAATATATTGTACGCAGCGAACAAGGAAATAAGATGACACAGTCGGAGCTTGGGGATGTATATAATGTATCTGTAGCGACTGTTCGAAAGTATGTGCAGGCTGTTAAACGTACGCACACATAGGGTAAGCAAATCATTGGGAAAAAAATGATGCTAACAGTATAATGAGGGTAACTTAATTGTGTAGGAATGAATAGGAGTGAATAGTGTGTCAGAAGAAAAAATTTATGATGTCATTATTATTGGTGCAGGACCAGCTGGTATGACAGCTGCAGTATATACATCTCGTGCGAATTTAAGCACATTAATGCTTGAGCGTGGTATCCCAGGTGGCCAAATGGCAAATACAGAAGATGTAGAGAACTATCCAGGTTATGAGTCTATTTTAGGACCAGACTTATCAAATAAAATGTTCGAGCATGCGAAGAAATTTGGTGCTGAATATGCATACGGTGATGTGAAAGCAGTCATTGATGGTAAAGAATACAAAACAATTATTGCTGGTAAAAAAGAATATAAAGCACGTGCAATTATCGTTGCAAGCGGTGCAGAGTATAAAAAAATTGGTGTGCCAGGCGAAGCAGAACTTGGCGGCCGTGGTGTATCATATTGTGCAGTATGTGATGGAGCTTTCTTTAAAGGGAAAGAACTTGTAGTTATTGGTGGTGGAGATTCTGCTGTTGAAGAGGGTGTATTCTTAACACGCTTCGCATCAAAGGTAACAATCGTTCACCGTCGTGACACTCTTCGTGCACAGAAAATTTTACAAGATCGTGCTTTCCAAAACGAGAAAGTTGATTTCATTTGGAATCACACTATAAAAGAAATTAACGATGCAAATGGTAAAGTGGGAAGCGTAACACTTGTAGACGTAAACAGTGGAGAAGAGAAAGAAGTCAAAACTGATGGAGTGTTCATATATATCGGTATGTTACCACTATCAAAACCATTTGTTGAACTAGGTATTACAAATGAAAATGGTTACCTTGAAACAAATGAGCGTATGGAAACGAAAGTTCCTGGTATTTTCGCAGCTGGAGATGTTCGTGAAAAAATGCTACGTCAAATTGTAACGGCAACAGGTGATGGTAGTATCGCAGCACAAAGTGCACAACATTACGTAGAAGAATTATTAGAAGAACTAAAAACTGTATCAGAAAAATAAGGGATAATATGCCTTTTGAGAAGAAAGCTACCGATAGGAGCTTTCTTCTTTTTTTATGAAAATGTCAAAGTTTTGTCAAAAAATATTAGGATTATAAGCTTTCTTATTGATATACTGGACTTTACGGAAAAAATCACTATAAGAAATGAGGAATTTATTCAGTATGGAATGGCGTAATATATACCGTGGATTTTGTATGGGTGTTAGTGATTTAATTCCTGGTGTGAGCGGCGGTACAATCGCTGTTGTGTTAGGGATTTATGAACAATTACTTGCAGCAATTAGTGGATTCTTTAGTCGTGAATGGAAAAAACATTTAGGATTTTTAATTCCCCTTGCAGCTGGTGTGGCAGCAGCGTTTTTAACGTTAAGTCACGTTATTAAATATTTACTTGCGAATCATTATGAACCGACTCAATTTTTCTTCCTCGGTTTAATTATTAGTATATTACCGATGTTAATGAGAGAAGCTGATGCAAAGTCGTCGTTTAAAGGTAAGCACATTGTTTTATTAATAGTTGCAGCCATTCTTGTTGCAATCACAGCTTTCTTTAAACCAGATAAGGCAGCAGATCCAATTACGACGTTAACAATTTTAAATGCAATTGGTTTATTTTTCGCGGGCTGGATGGCTAGTATGGCTATGTTGCTTCCTGGAATTAGCGGATCATTTATTTTATTAATTATTGGTGTGTATCCGACAGCAATTAATGCTTTAACTACACTGAACTTACCTTTAATCGTAGTTATCGGTGCTGGTGTTATGGCGGGGTTTGTTGTAAGTAGTAAAGGAATTAGTTTCTTGTTAGATCGTTATAAAAGTATGACATTTGCGGCAATTATTGGACTTGTTATCGGCTCGATTGTAATTGTGTTCCCTGGTATTCCAACTGGAGGATTTTCAATTATAAGTTCAATTATTACCTTTATTTTAGGATTTGCGATTGTTACTTATTTCGGTAAGAAATAAGGACTTTAATCCCCTTGGCGATAAAAATCGTTAAGGGGATTTTTCATGCTATTCATTGAAAGTGTAGGCATTTACATTGCTTGTTCTAAAAAGCTTTTTTAAAATTGTTGAGTAGCATGTGCTTAGCGAAAGAGGACTGGCTCCTTCGTTGTAGCAAACTGTTTTTGATAGTATAATGAAATGAGTATGCAGTGAGAAATTTACTGCAAGTAGCTGAGGTGAAGAAACATGCAAAGAGTGACAAACTGTGTGTTAATTAGAGATAATGAAGTACTCTTACTCCAAAAACCTCGCCGAAATTGGTGGGTTGCACCAGGCGGGAAAATGGAGCGTGGTGAGACAGTAAGAGATTCCGTTGTTCGCGAGTATCGTGAAGAAACAGGTATTTATTTAAAGAACCCAGCGTTAAAAGGGGTCTTCACCTTTGTCATCCAAGAAGGTGATAAAGTTGTTTCTGAATGGATGATGTTCTCCTTTTTAGCGACAGATTTTGCAGGAGAAAACAAACTAGAGAGCGAAGAAGGCATCATTGGTTGGCATACATTTGACAAAATTGATGATTTAGCAATGGCACCAGGAGATTATCACATTATTGATTATTTAATTAAAGGAAATGGCATAATCTACGGTACATTTGTATATACCCCAGATTTTGAGTTGCTTTCATATCGATTAGATCCGAGTTAAACCGTCAAGGAGAGGATACGATGACAGAGAATAATGATATAAAAATGGTAATTATTACAGGAATGTCTGGAGCTGGAAAGACAGTAGCTTTACAAAGTTTTGAAGATTTAGGATATTTCTGTGTAGATAATTTACCACCGATGTTATTGCCGAAGTTTATTGAACTTATGGCGGATTCAAAAGGGAAAATGAATAAAGTAGCACTTGGCGTTGATTTACGTGGCCGAGAGTTTTTCGAACATTTATGGGGAGCACTTGATGATTTATCAGAACGTACATGGATTATTCCTCATATTTTATTCTTAGATGCGAAAGATGGCACGCTTGTAACTCGTTATAAAGAAACGAGACGTTCGCATCCACTTGCACCAACTGGTTTGCCGTTAAAGGGAATCGAGATGGAGCGTGGCTTATTAACTGATATGAAGGCACGAGCGAATATTGTGCTGGATACATCGGATTTAAAACCGAAAGAATTACGTGAAAAAATTGTTCATCTGTTTTCAACTGAAACTGAGCAAGCATTTCGTGTAAATGTTATGTCATTTGGATTTAAGTACGGTATTCCAATTGATGCAGATTTAGTATTTGATGTTCGTTTTTTACCAAATCCATATTACATTCCACATATGAAGCCATTAACAGGACTAGATGAAGAAGTTTCATCGTATGTGCTGAAATTTAATGAGACACATAAGTTTTTAGAAAAATTGACGGATCTTATTACTTTCATGCTGCCTCATTATAAAAGAGAAGGCAAGAGTCAACTTGTAATTGCAATTGGATGTACAGGTGGACAGCATCGTTCTGTTACGCTTACAGAATACCTTGGGAAACATTTGAAACCAGAGTATAGCGTTCATGTATCTCATCGTGATGTGGAGAAGAGAAAGGGCCATTAAGGGATGAAAAAAGAGAGAAAACCTAAAATTGTTATCATGGGAGGCGGTACTGGACTCTCTGTTTTATTAAGAGGATTAAAACAATATCCGGTTGATATTACAGCAGTTGTTACAATCGCTGATGATGGTGGCAGTTCAGGTAGATTACGTGATGAGCTCGAAATTCCACCCCCAGGTGACATTCGTAACGTACTTGTTGCGTTATCAGATGTAGAGCCGCTGGTGGAAGCTTTATTTCAGCATCGTTTCACAACGGGAGACGGGCTGAAAGGTCATGCGTTAGGAAATTTATTATTAGCGGGTATGACCTCGATTACAGGAGACTTCTTCCATGCGATTACGGAAACGAGTAAAGTGTTAAATGTCAGAGGACGTGTGTTACCGGCAGCGAACCAAAGTGCGGTACTTCATGCGGAACTAGAAGATGGAGAAATTGTAACAGGTGAATCAAAGATTCCTTATTCTGGGAAGAAGATTAACCGCGTCTTTTTAACTCCAGAAGATGTAGAGCCGTTACATGAAACGTTGGCTGAGATTAAACGAGCTGATTTACTTGTTTTTGGTCCAGGAAGTTTGTATACGAGTATATTACCGAATTTAGTTGTTAACAAAATCGGGGATGCTGTTCTTGCTGCAAAAGCGAAGAAGGTATATGTGTGTAATGTTATGACGCAAGCTGGTGAAACGATGGGATATACTGCGTTTGACCATGTGCAGGCGTTACATGATCATTTAGGTAAACCATTTATTGATACTGCAATTGTAAATAACCGTGATATTCCTTGTGAATTACGTCAGTTATATGAGGAAGAAATGTCGGCACCAGTTGTAGTAGATGAAGAACGTTTTACAGAGAGCAATATTGATGTCATTCAAGATCAATTAGCGAAGTATGATGATCGTGTTGTAAGGCACGATACATTAAAACTAGCTTCTATTTTATATTCACTGTTGTAGATGTGCGTTGCCTCGTTTGAGGTAACGCTCATCATTTCATATAGGACAAGATTTTTGTTCCAAAGTAATCGTATAAGGAGGTGTTGACTGTGTCATTTGCATCAGAAACAAAGAAAGAGCTAACGAATCTTGAGGTGAAGGAATGCTGTGAGAAAGCAGAATTATCAGCGTTACTTCGAATGAACGGATCGCTTTCTTTTTCAAACCGTCGTCTATCTATCGATATTCAAACGGAGAATGCGGCAATCGCAAGAAGGATTTATACGCTTTTGAAAAAAGGATATGACGTGACGGTAGAATTACTTGTTCGTAAAAAAATGCGATTGAAGAAAAATAATGTATATATTGTGCGGCTTGTTGAGAAGTCTCGCGAAATATTAGCTGATCTTCATATTGTTCGAGACGACTTTTCGTTAATTCGAAATATATCCCAGGAATTAATCGAGAAGAAATGTTGTAAACGATCGTATTTACGAGGTGCATTTTTAGCAGGTGGTTCAGTAAATAACCCAGAAACATCATCTTATCATTTAGAGGTCTTTTCGTTATATAAGGAACATAATGATGCTATATGTGAATTGATGAACGGATTTGATTTAAATAGTAAGACGTTGGAAAGAAGAAAAGGGTACATTACGTATTTGAAAGAAGCAGAAAAGATTACGGAGTTTTTAAATATTATAGGCGCTCATAATGCACTTTTAAGATTTGAAGACATTCGAATCGTTCGCGATATGCGTAATTCAGTAAATCGTTTAGTGAACTGCGAAACAGCCAATTTAAATAAAACAATTGGTGCAGCGCTAAGGCAGATTGAAAATATCCGTTATATTGATGAGACAGTTGGTCTTGATATATTACCAGATAAACTGCGAGAAATTGCACAATTACGAAGAGATTATCAAGATGTAACATTGAAAGAGTTAGGCGAGATGGTATCCGGGGGGAAAATTAGTAAATCGGGTATTAATCATCGTTTGCGTAAAATCGATGAGATTGCAGAGAAATTACGCGCGGGGGAAGCGGTAGCAAAAAAATAAGAGGTTAAAGGGGAAATGGAGCTGTGGTTCAAAAACGAGTTAAGGTTTCATTAAAAAACGGTTTACAAGCACGTCCGGCTGCGTTGTTTGTACAAGAGGCCAATCGCTTTCATGCGGATATCTTCATCGAGAAAGATGGAAAGACAGTGAATGCAAAGAGCATAATGGGGATTATGAGCTTAGCAATTGGAACTGGTAGCATGATAACAATTACAACAGAAGGTTCAGATGCAGAAGAAGCTTTAGAAGCATTAGCTGCATATATACAATAAGAAGCTATCGCGCATGTGCGATAGCTTTTTTGTTTTGTTGTTTGGTGTTTGTTGTTGGCGGTCGGGTATGTAGGCGGTGCATGCTTGTCGAGGATTGTCGGTAAGTCGATAAGTTGTGTCGAATCGTCGATATATTTGAAAAATCGCTGATATATTTAGAAGGATACTAGCTGGGGTATGCACGTGCGGAGGTTTAATCATAAAAAAAGCGCCCTGTAAGAGGGCGCTTCCGCTTTTAGTTATATCCAGCTCCAGCGGCTAGAATCTCCGGTCGTTTCGCTTTTACATTCGAGGCAAAAAGCGCCTCGGATGTAAAAGCTCCATCGCCCTGCGATTCTGAACGAGCCGCTTCCGCTTTTAAGCATTAACGATTTGTAAAGATCTTATCGATTAAGCCGTATTCTAGAGCTCTTTCAGCTGTCATGAAGTTGTCGCGGTCTGTGTCGCGTTGTAGTACTTCAAGTGGTTGACCTGTGCGGTCAGCAAGAATTTGGTTTAGTTTTTCACGTAAGAATAGGATACGTTTTGCAGCAATTTCGATTTCAGTCGCTTGACCTTGTGCTCCGCCAAGTGGTTGGTGAATCATTACTTCACTGTTTGGAAGTGCATAACGTTTTCCTTTTTCACCTGCTGCAAGTAAGAATGCACCCATAGATGCAGCCATACCGATACAGATTGTTGATACTTGTGGTTTAATAAATTGCATTGTATCGTAAATTGCCATACCTGCTGTGATAGAACCACCAGGGCTATTGATGTAGATGTGAATATCTTTTTCTGGATCTTGAGATTCCAAGAATAAAAGCTGGGAAACGATTGAGTTAGCTACGTTGTCATCAATTGCACTACCAAGCATAATGATGCGGTCTTTTAATAGTCGAGAGTAAATATCGTAAGCGCGTTCTCCACGATTTGTTTGTTCAATTACTGTAGGAATTAAATTCATCTGTTATTTCCTCCTTCTAAAGCTTTCTTAGTCTTATAATACAATTATGGTCAATAAAGGTCAAACGAAACCACTTTAAATCAAAAAAATATGTAGTTGTACCATGAATTATTCGCTATGTTTTTGAAATTCCCTGCTTATGTATCTTCAACATCATAACCGAATTACATAAATTTAAACGTCATGAAATCTGTAGTAAAAAGAAAAGAACGCCTTTTTACTGAAGCGTTCTTGTGATATCTATTCTTTTAAAAGATAGGTTACTTTATTTAAAATCTTTTCGATGTGTTTCGCGTTTTTACTATACATTTCGCTTGCTGATTTCGACTTTGTTTCTAGGGAAAATAGTTCAAGATCAGCATGACATTTTTTTAAAGATGCTAATAATAAAGGCTTGTTTTGAGGAGAAGGCATTTGTAGTTTGTCATTATAAATGTCGATAGTAAGTTGTCCGTATGAATCCACTTGACCGAGAAAGACATTTTCAATAACAACACCGAGCTTTTCTAGTTCAGAATGTAACCAAGCACGGTTATGTCCACTAGAGGATAGAGGCTCATCTAAGACATTGCCATCCATAATAACAGTTTGCGGTTCTTTTTCATTTGGTACTTTTAACCCGATGTCTTTTGCTGTAAGTGGCTGAGAGTCTTTCTTTAATAATACATTTAAATCTCCGCTCGGTTCTAAGACAGCAAATTCGACTTCAGCTATACTGAATGCACCATTCCCTCTAAGAAGTTCAAGTAACTCATCACTTGTATATTTTTCTTTCTTTAGATTATCCTCAAGTACTTTGCCATCCTTTATTAAAACTGTAGATTTCCCTTCAAAAAAATCTCTAGCAGTTTTGTTTTTTAGGGAGAGAATTCCGACAAAAAAGGGTACTGAGGCGAAAATAAGTATGGCAAAGACACCATGGAAAAATTTTTGATCAAGCCCTGTAGCTATTTGAGCGGCGATATCACCGATTGTCATTCCTGCTATGTATTCAAAAAAGGAAAGCTGAGAGATTTGCCTTTTTCCTAAACACTTTGTAATAGTGAATAAAATGATTAATATGAATACAGAGCGAAGAATGACAAGTGTCCATTCCGGCAGGTGAGACATAGTCATTTCCTCCAGTCTACTTAAAA